>JAPLXV010000030.1 GCA_026395895.1 Candidatus Nomurabacteria bacterium
AACAAAATGAGGCCAGTAGTCGAATTAGCCAGACGAGCGATGCTGAGGTCAAGAATGGCCTGATTGACGAAATGAAGACGGTCAAGGATGATTTACAGAAAAAAGAGGAGGAATTAAAAGAAGTAATGAAAAATTGGCAATTGCTGATGTTGCAAGTGCCGAATATCCCCGATATGTCAGTGCCGGAAGGTAAGGACGACTCAGAAAATCGCGAAGTCAAAGTTTGGGGTGAGAAACCAAAATTTAATTTTACGCCGAAGAGCCAATTGGAATTATTCACCAAATTGAAATTGGTAGATTTTGAGCGTGGGGTCAAAGTGGCTGGTTTCCGTGGTTATTTTTTGAAAAACGAAGCGGTGCAATTATCATTTGCGATTTGGCAACACGCGCTTAGCTTGATGGTCAAAGATGGTTTTACCCCAATGCTCGTCCCGATTATTACTCACCCAGAGACTTTTATGGGGACCGGCTATTTACCGCAAGGCGAGGATGATTTGTACAAAACTCAAGATGGGGATTTTTTGGCTGGAACCGCTGAGGTACCGACCATGGGCTTTTACATGGACGAGGTTATTCCAAAAGAACATTTGCCGATCAAGTTCGTATCTTTTTCGCCTTGTTATCGGCGCGAAGCTGGTAGTCATGGCAAAGATACTCGCGGTCTGATTCGTTTGCATGAATTTTATAAAGTCGAGCAAGTAGTACTGTGTGAGGCGAATCATGAAGAAAGCGTTAAATGGCACGAAGTGATTTTGGCCAACGCCGAGAAATTAATGCAAGACTTGAAAATTCCGTACCACGTGGTCGTCAATTGCACTGGCGATCTAGGTCAAGGTCAGGTGAAAAAATATGATATTGAAGCTTGGGTCCCGTCAGAAGATAAATATCGCGAAACTCATTCCATTTCTTATTTCCACGATTTTCAAACTCGTCGGCTGAATACTCGGTACAAAGATGCCGAAGGGAAAACGCGCTTTGTCCATTCGCTAAACGGCACTCTTGCCGCCACACCACGTCTGATCGTCTCGTTGGTAGAAAATTACCAACAAGCTGATGGCAGTATTGTGGTGCCGGAAGTTCTGCGCCCTTATCTTGGTAAAGACATTATCAACTAAAACTTAATCGCTTTTGGGCGAGAATTCGTCGTGGCTTCTAAGACGGAAATTCTTAAAAAATCAAAACAGCGGGAAAAAAAAATTGATACCGCGAGGCAGATTTTTGGCGTGATTCTTATTTTTTTGATCATTGTCGGTCTTTGGTTATTGTTTAATTGCCAGTTTTTTCGGCTTAACAAATTTCTTGTAACTGGCACGACTTTTGAAAATAAAAGCAATATCGGCCAGAAAGCGAAAGAAGCGACCCTTGGCAGTTATTATTTTTTTGTACCGAAAGACAGCGTTTTCTTTTACCAGAAGGATTTTATTTTAAATTTTTTACGGAAAAGTTTTCCGCGTTTGGATAGCATCGAAATCACTTCGCCGGAATTGAATTCGCTCAAGATCGTGGTGACTGACAAAAAACCGAAACTTATTTGGTGTGAAGGAGAAAATTTTTCCGCTAAGTGTTTTTATTTAGATGATTCTGGGCAGACTTATTCGGAAGCGCCAAACTTTTCGGAAAATATCTTTTTCAAATTAGCCGGTTATGATTTGGGTGGCAAAGTTGGCCTGAAAGTTTTAACACCGGAGAAGTTGAAGCGGGTAGCAACCACCCTATCTTTTTTGGCTGGGATCTTGCCAGAGCTGGAAAAAGGTGGTTCGTCACTAAAAATTTTACAAACAAAAGTTTTACCGGCGGATGATTTTGCAGTGGAGATCGGAGCAAATAGTAGCTCAACCACCAAACTCCAAATTCTGTTTAATGCCAACCGCGAAACTGAAGATTTGGTCAATAATCTCTCTTCGGTTCTTAAAAACGAGTCTTTTTTGGCTGAAATAAAGAATAAACAGCAAAGATTGGATTATCTGGATCTGCGTTTTGGTCGAAAGATATTTTATAAGTTTCTCTAATAGGCTTTTTGTATTATAATAAAGGGATGAGGTTTACCTTGGTATTTTTTAAGTATATTGCTTGGCATTACGGCAAGGCTCTGTTGGAGTTTGATGCTATTTATAAAAACTTAATTAATTTTATCTATAATTTTTTCTCGATTTCGGTTTTGGTTAAATCATTTTTTGCGCCTTGGCGTCGCCTAGGGGAAGAATACCCGAAAGATGTCTTGAAGATAGAAGAGATGGTCTCAGTGTTCGTTGTTAATTTTCTGATGCGTTTGGTTGGGATTCTCATGAGGGCGATTTTGATTATTATCGGCTTGGTCATTTGGCTTTTAATGATTATTTTATATCCGATATTTCTTATTTTGTGGTTAT
>JAPLXV010000022.1 GCA_026395895.1 Candidatus Nomurabacteria bacterium
GAACAGATTTTGCTACTATATCAAATGAAATGATTTCTCGTATTGAATATATACTTAATACGAGACCAAGAAAGCGTCTGGGTTGGAAGACGCCATTAGAAGTTTTTAATGAAAGTGTTGCACTTCAATGTTGAATGTACTGATTCATTTTATGACCTAAATCAGAATTTGTGCTATAATGAGTTCATTATAAGTTTAATCTTTTATTTTTTATGAAAAAAACATTCGTAATTATTGTAATATTAGTAGTAATTATAGTTGGGATTTATTTGGTTACCTCAAATAATAATTCAAATGTGACTCCGATAGACACTTCTCAAACGACTGCGCCAGTCACACAGTCACAAACTACGACTACTACCACTTCGACGACCGTTACTCCTAACACTTCTACAGCTGCTAGTGTTTCTGTGGATATTAGAAATTTCTCTTTTAGTCCAGCTACACTAACAATTAAATCAGGGACAAAAGTAACATGGGTTAATAATGACACAGTAGCTCATACAATCACATCAGATTCTGGTAATCTGCTTAATTCTCCAATTATTTCCTCAGGGCAATCATTTGATTTCACTTTTACCACTGTTGGTTCTGTGAGTTATCATTGTGCTATTCATCCTTCAATGAAGGGGACAGTTACAGTGGAGAAATAGAAAATCCTACTTTTACTTTTTATTTTGCATAAAAAAATGCTATATTTTTTGTATGGCCCTATCGTCTAACGGCTAGGACGTATCCTTCTCAAGGATAAAATCAGAGTCCGATTCTCTGTAGGGTCACAAAAACAAACGGCGCATACCTTTAAAGAATATGCGCTTCGTTTTCTTTTAGACAAGAAACAAAATCTTTCTGGGGTCCGAACCTTTCAAGTTCAGACTTGCGTGATTTACTTCATGTCCGGCTTCCCGTAATTTTCTTTCTGCTATACTTAAATTGTTTTTTTCTTCCCTCCGTTTGATTTTCTTTTCGTTTAATTTTTGTCTTTTTATTCTTAGAATTTTGTGAACACACATAAGACACTCCTTAAATTTATTAGAAAAAATTAATTAAAAGAACCACTAAGCTTTGTAGTATATATCTAATTTATATAAAAGTCAATCAAAATTGTGGAAAACTCTTTATTTATCTAGTCTTCCAATTTTGGTTTTTCTAAAGAAAGAGTGGAAAGTTCCGGTGAAGTGCCAGCGATGCGAAGCACATCTTTGTCGACTTTCCCCCATTCTTTTTTGGAAGTATTATAATGATTTACCACAGTACCGAGAGCATTGCCAAGTTTATCGTGATATTCATCAAAAGATTTTAAATGTTTTGTTAATTCGCCAACTCTTTTTATTATTTCTTTTGTTTTTTCCTCTATATGCATAGCCCTCAATCCTTGAAGGACAGTTTGCAAATAAGCCAGAAAAGAAGTAGGGGAAGTGATGATGACTTTGTATTTTCCAGCAGCCCGTTGAATTAAATTTTCATTATCTTCTCCCGCTCCAACTTTGTTTGTCAGAAGATCGTAATAAATAGCCTCATGCGGGATAAACATAAAAGCAAAATCAGTCGTATCTTTTTCAGGTTGTATATATTTTGCAGTTTCAGTAATTCTATTTTTTAAATCATTTACAAAAACTGTTTCCAGTCTTTTCTTTTCAGCTGGGTTATTTTCTTCTACCATTTTGTTGTAGTTTTCCAAAGAAAATTTTGAATCTATTGGAATAATTTTATCTTTGACAAATACTACAGCATCCACAATGGTACCATCAGGAAATGGATATTGCATTTGGTAGCTTTCAGGGGGAAGAACATTTTTCAAAACTGTTTCTAAATAATATTCACCCAGTATTCCACGTTGTTTTGGATTTTTTAAAATATCTTGCAAACTTTGAAGCTGGTCAGCAAAAGAGATAACTTGCTTATTGGTTTCGTCTAATCTTGTCAGTCTTTCTGTTACATCCCGAATTATTTCATTTGATTGAGAAGAATGAAATTTTAAGCTTTCCTGTACTTGTTTATGAGATTCACCGAGTTTGTTGTCTACTGTTCTTGATAATTCATTTAGTTGCTGGAGTATGAGTTGAAGTCCTGTATCATTTTCAGGTTTTTTATCTTTTTTCCCAAACAAAAAATAAGCAATAATGCCTCCAACCAAAACTGCAATGATAATTATTAAAATAATTTCCATATAATTATTTCCCTAAATAATGTTTTAAAGTGTAAATCCAATCTTCGTCAATTTGATCGCCTTCGATTTTTTGGGCTAATAGCCATTCCAAATATCCACGGTCAGTACGCATTATTTCTTCTATACTTTTGCCGTTATGTTTTCCGAACCTGATTGATTTAAAAAGCGATGGATGAGAAGAGATCTCTATCATTTTTTGTATTGCTTTGTTTTCATCTATTTTTTCTTGTTCTATTAATTTTTTCTTTAATCTTTCATAAAGTTTTTCCAATACCAAGACATCTCCAAGAGCATCATGAGCGGCAGCATTTATTTCAATATCTAAAAAGTATCGTAAATATTGCAAATTGTATTTCTCTATCTTTTCATCCGGATCTAAATATCTGGAAAGTCTTAAAGTGCAAATAAAATTTGTAGGAGTAATGTCTTCCTTTTTTATAATCATCAAATCAAAAGGGGCATTATGGGCCACCACTACCGAATTTTTATTTTCAAAAAGCTCTTTGATTTTTGGTAAATCACTGCTTTCACTAAAAGCAGGTTTATCTTCTAACATTTTATTTGAAATATGATGTACAGCCGAAGCTTCTGGAGGAACTTTTATTGGGGGTTTATAAAGGCCAACAAAAGTATCATTACCACTTTTATAGGCGATTTGGCATAAAAAATCCTTTTCTGTATTACCAGTAGTCTCCGTATCAAAAAAGATGATATTTGGCATTAGTATATTTTAACATATTTTGTTATAATTTAGGAAGAATATTGTTTTTAGAAAGCCTTGCGCAGGAGCTTAGAAAATAAAGGAGGTAATCTGACTATTATTTTCTTGAGCGACGAGCAGTTCGCTGGCAAAGCTTTGCCAGATAGATTGCTTTATAAAAATAATATTTTCCATAAATTATATGTTACATGAACAAATCAAAAATAGTATAAAAGAAGCGATGTTGGCAAAAAATACCGTTTTACTTGAGACTTTGCGAAGTATGGTAGCCGCCTTTACTAATGAACTTGTTTCAAAAGGAAAAAAGCCGAATGAAATGCTAGATGATGAAGGAGCACTTGCTGTCATTACTCGTCTTTCAAAACAAAGAAAAGATTCGATAGAACAATTCAAAAAGGGGAATCGAGAAGATTTAGTAAAAGTAGAAGAAGCGCAATTAGCTATTTTGGAAACTTATTTACCGAAACTAATGGAGAAAAGTGAAATTGAAAAAATCGCGAAAGAGAAAAAAGAGGAATTAAATATTACAGATGCAACCAAAAAAGGAATGTTAATGTCCGCATTAATGAAAGATTTAAAAGGTAAGGCAGACGGGGGGATTGTTAAAGAGGTGGTAGATAGTCTTTTTTAATACTTTATGTATACAGTCAAATTTTTAACTACTTTAGTGGAGCAGCATCAAATACTAGCTTATGGTGCTATTTTTCTTGGCCTCATTTTTGAGGGGGAAGTAGTTGTTATTACCACCGGAGTTTTAGCTTATCTTGGAGCTTTAGATTTTACCTTATCGCTTGTTCTTATTTTTACTGGAAGTTTTGTAAAAACTTTTGTTTTGTATTATTTAGGAGAAGTAGTAAATAAAAAATTTAGTCATAGCAAGTTTTTTCAATTCATTGAAAAAAGAGTGCTCTTTTTTATGCCCAGATTTAAACAAAAACCATTTTGGTCTATCTTTCTTTCAAAATTTATTATGGGAACGAATTACTTAGTTATTTTATTTTCAGGATATATTAAAATTAATTTGAAAACTTTTTTAAAAGCAGAAGTCATTTCCACGATTATTTGGGCACCCCTTCTTTTATCTCTTGGATTTTTCTTTAGTCAAACGGCTATTTCAATAAGTAAAGAAATAGGTAAATTTTCTTTAATTATTTTCGCTTTTGTTATAGTCTTTTTGCTTTTTGATAAGATTGTTTCTTCTATTTATACTTTCTTTGAATATTTTAAAAATGGAGTTAATGGAAACGGAAATGGAGACAAAGAGTAAAACAATACATTCGAATACCTCAGTACCTATGGTCAAATTGGTTACACATAATGGATCTTTTCACGCGGACGATGTTTTTGCTGCGGCCACACTTTCTTTAATGTTAGAAAAAAAGGGAGAAAGTTTTGAAATAATTCGCACTCGCAATCATGAAATAATAAAAGAGGGGGACTATGTTTTTGATGTGGGTGGCACATACGATGCAGATGCTAATAGATTTGATCATCATCAAATAGGAGGAGCAGGAAAAAGACCAGTTCTACCAAGTTTAGGTGGGGAAAACGGTATAGAATATGCTTCTTTTGGTCTTGTTTGGAAAAAATTTGGTAAAGAATTAACTGGATCAGATAAAATAGTTGAATTGATAGATAAACATATTGCTATTCCCATAGACGCATCAGATAATGGTTTTGATTTAGTTGAAAGTAAATATAATGCTTTACCTTATTCCATTCAACATTTTTTTGAGTCAATGAGTCCTACTTGGCGTGAAACTAATATAACTGATGATGAAATATTTTTAAAATGTATAGAAATTGCAAAAATAGTTTTGTCTAGGGAAATTATTCAAGCTAGAGATTCTATTTTGGCAGAAGAAAAAGTTATATCAATTTATCAAAAAGCGACAGATAAAAGAATAATCGTTTTAGATGAAAATTATCCATACCAAGATATTTTAGATAATTTAAAAGAATTGCTTTTTATTATTTATCCTAGGACCAATGATAATCTTTGGGGAGTAAAAGCAGCTAGAAAAAATAAAACAACTTTTAAAAATAGGAAAGATTTTCCAAAAAGTTGGGCAGGGCTTCGAGATGAAGAATTACAGAAAGTAACGGGAGTATCTGATGCTGTGTTTTGTCATAAAGCACTTTTCTTAGCTGTTGCGAAAAGTAAAGAAGGAGCAATCAAATTAGCAGAATTAGCACTTTCGGTGTAAAATTAAGAAAATCAAAAATTTCTGAGCCTTCGCCCTCGGAGTCATAAGGACAGGGGATCCACGACTCTTAAAATTTTTATTTTCTTAATTTTATATGGCCTTCATTGATGAAATAAAAATATATGCAGAAGCTGGACGCGGTGGAGACGGTGTGGTTCGTTGGCGTCAGGAAAAATTTATACCGAAAGGCGGACCAGCCGGAGGAGATGGTGGGCGCGGCGGAGATTTTTACGTGCAAGCTGTGCGTGATATTCACATACTTTCAAAATACAAAGCGAAAAAAAGTTTTAGCGCTGAGCGCGGGGAAGATGGTGGCAAAAAAAGTTTGCATGGAAAAAAAGGGGATGATTTTGTTTTAGAATTACCGATTGGTTCCATCATTACTAATTTAGAAACTGATGAAAAATGGCAATTATTAAAAGAGGAAGAAAAGGTTTTGCTTTTGAAGGGCGGATATGGAGGATATGGTAATGAACATTTTAAAAGTTCCACTAATACCACTCCAAAAGAAAATAAACCAGGGGTAGATGGAGAGCATGGTAATTTTCATATTGAACTGGAACTTTTTGCTGATATTGGGCTAGTTGGGCTACCAAATGCCGGTAAATCGTCCTTATTGAACGCTATAACCAATGCTGACGCCAAGGTGGGAGATTATGAGTTTACGACCTTAGATCCGAATTTAGGGGATTTTTACGGATACACTATTGCGGACATTCCAGGACTGATAGAAGGAGCGAATACAGGCAAAGGTTTGGGGGTAAAATTTTTGCGACATATTAAACGTACAAAAATGATTGCGCATTTAGTTTCTTTCGAAAATGCTAATATGGTTAAAAGATATAAAGAAATTCGAAAGGAGTTAGAAAAATATGATAAAAATTTAGGTTTAGGCGAAGAAGGATTGTCAAAAAAAGATGAAATAATTGTTTTGACTAAGTCAGATGTGGTAGAAGATAATAAATTTATAGAAAAAAAGAAAAAAGAATTTGAAAAATTAAGCAAAAAAGTTTTTGTTCTCTCCTTATATAATGATAAATCAGTAAAAACTTTTCGAGACGAATTAGTGAAAATTCTAGGAAAAAAGGTATAACCCCGTAGTAGAACTTTAAAAAAATTTCACTACAGGGTATAATAAAGTTATGGGAAAGAAATATTACCCGACAATTGGGCTTGAAATACACGCTGAGTTGAAGACAAACACGAAAATGTTTTGTAGTTGCAAGAATGACCCTGATGAAAAAAAACCGAATGTAAATATTTGTCCTGTTTGCATGGCGCATCCGGGAGCTTTGCCAGTCATTAATAAAAAAGCTATCGAAAATGTTATCAAAGTTGGTTTGGCGATAGAAGGGAAAATTGCTGATTTTACAGAATTTGATAGAAAAAATTATTTTTATCCAGATATACCGAAAGGTTATCAGATTTCTCAATATAAATATCCGATAGTTTCCGGGGGGCATTTGGCAGATTTTGACGTCACTCGAGTGCATTTAGAAGAAGATACGGCTAATAATAAACATTTCCCCGAAGCCCAGCTTAGGGGAGTTGGAGTTTCCCCTAAGCTGGGCTTCGGGGAAGAAGGATACTCTTTAATCGATTTCAATCGCGCTGGGGTTCCTTTGATGGAACTCGTGACAGAGCCGGTGACTTTCGAAGATGCTGAAAAAGCTGCCAAGAGCGCTTCTTCGTTTGCAAAAGAACTCCAGTTAATACTTTGGTATCTTGGAGTGTCCGAAGCGAATATGGAAAAAGGAGAAATGAGAGTGGAGGCAAATATTTCGGTTTCTGAAAATAAGAAAAAATTAGGTACGAAAGTGGAAGTAAAAAATTTGAACTCTTTTAAGAGTGTAGAAAAAGCCATCAAATTTGAATTAGATAGAATGATAAAACTTTCTGAGGATGGTAAAGATCAAGAAATAGTACAAGAAACTCGAGGTTGGGATGAAGGAGGACAAAAGACATTTTCACAGAGAAAAAAAGAATCTAGTCATGACTACAGATATTTTCCAGAACCAGATTTACCAAAAATGAAACTTCACGAAGCTTTTGATTTGGAAAAAATGAAAAAAGAATTACCAGAATTGCCTCAGGCAAAAAGATTGAGATATAAAAAAGATTTTGGGATTAAAGATGAAGACATAGAAAGTTATATTAATGATTTTGAGCTAGGAAAATGGTTTGAAGAAATTGCGATATTTTTAAAAAATCCTGAGGAAGTTAAAATAGCTTCAAACTATATTACTTCTGATTATTTGGGAATCAAAAAAACGCAGACGGAAGCAAGGCTTCCGTCTGCGGGAAACTTTGCAGAACTTATAAATTTGGTTGCAGATAATAAAATTTCTTCGCGTGTGGCGAAAGACATTTTAGCTATGATTGTTTTGAAAGATGAATCTCCGCTTAAAATCGCGACAGAAAAAAGTTTATTGCAGAAAAACGACGAGAAAGAAGTAAAAACTATCGTAGAGAAAATAGTTAAAGAAAATCCAGAAGTTGTGGCTACTTATAAGGCTGGTAAAGAAAACGCCATAATGTCCTTGGTTGGGAAAGTGATAAAAGAAAGTAAAGGTAGTGCCAATCCACAAATTGTTATCAAAATGTTGAAGGATTTGCTAAAATAGAAGGATGAAAACATTACGTGAATACATAAAAGAAGCGGAAGAAAAAGGAGTGGCTATCGGCCATTTTAATATTTCTAATCTAGAAGGGTTACATGGGATTTATAATGCCGCGAAAAAATTGAGTTTACCTATTGTAATCGGTCTTTCAGAAGGGGAAGAAAATTTTGTTGGCAGAGAAGAAGCAGTAGCTCTTATTCAGGCTATTCGTCAGAGAGATAATTATCCAATATTTTTAAATGCTGATCATCATTATAATTTTGAATCGGTAAAATTAGCGCTGGATGCGGGTTATGACTCTGCTATTATTGATGCTGTAAAATTACCTCTTGAAGAAAATATCATACTTACTAAAAAATGTGTGGATTATGCGAAAAGTTTAAACAGAGAAGTGCTTATAGAAGCTGAACTTGGTTTTATTGGAACTTCTTCAAAATTGTTAGACGAAATTCCAGAAGGAATTTCGGAAGCAACAATGACTAAACCTGAAGACGCGAAATATTTTGTAGAAAAAACTAGTATTGATTTACTTGCACCATCTGTGGGGAATGTGCATGGAATGGTCAAAGGAGGAAATCCGAGATTAGATATCGAAAGAATAAAAAAGATTCGTGAAGCTTGTGGTGTGCCTTTAGTCTTACATGGTGGTTCCGGAATTTCTGATGAAGATTTTACTGATGCTATAAAAGCGGGGATTTCTATGATTCACATAAATACTGAAATACGTGTAGCTTATAGAGAAGCTCTAGAAAAATATTTGAAAGAAAATCCAAAAGAAGTTGCGCCTTATAAAACATTACAACCAGCCGTGGAAACCATAGAAAAAGTAGTCGAAGCTCGATTGAAACTTTTTAATCATATAAAATAAAAATGTATTCACAGCTTTTCGAAACAATTAGAAACTTTTTGCACTGGATTCAAATTTTTTTTGACTAATATAAATTTATATGGAATATTTAGATATATGTGATAGTGAAGGAAATTTGTTAGGAATAAAGAAAACTAAAAAAGAAGCTCATGACAAAGGACTTTGGCATAGAGCAGTTCATGTTTGGATTATTAATTCAAAGAAAGAAGTATTGATTCAAAAACGTTCTCATTTAGTGGAAAATCATCCAAATCTATGGGATATTTCAGCAGCTGGACATGTTTCTGCTGGAGAAGATTATATAACTTCAGTTTTAAGAGAAACAGAAGAAGAAATTGGTTTAAAACTTAAACCAGAAGATTTTATCCGAATTGGAATAGTAAAAAATATATCTGCGAGGAGGGGGTATATCAACAATGAAGTAGACCCAGTTTACATTGTAAAAATGGATTTAGAAGTAAATAAGATAAAAAAACAAGAAGAAGAAGTTTCTGAAATAAAATTTATATCATACAAAAAACTTGAACAAATTATTAAAAGCAATGACCCGACTTTTGTGCAACATCCAGAGGAATATAAATTACTCTTTGATTATATTAGTAAAAATTAAAGTTTTAGTTTATTTTCTAAATACGATTCAGGGTAGCCTTTTTTGATTCGTTTATTTTCTATATCTATAATCCCAAGATTTTCTAAAAATTTTATGCATTCTTCTTTTGCTTCTTTTTCATCCTTAAAATCTCCTTTGGCTTCTGCTTCTATAAAATAGCCTAACCCTGTGACGTTATCTAACGCGACTTCAATATCACTACACATCCAGTATTCTCTGTATTTTTCTATAGTCACAGATTTTTTAAAATCTAAGAACCCCAAGATTTTTTCTAATTCACTTTTGTCTGAAACTTCTGTCTCATATTCTTCTGCATAATCATAATCTCCATCTTCTCTCTGATTTACAGATCTAGTGTATTCCCAAACAACCTTATCTGGATCGGTTCTTATGCGGAGCCATTCTACTGGGTGAGGTTTTCTTGCAAAAAAATCTCTGTGACTGGGAACATAATAATCATCAATTTGTTTTATGGATTTTATCAATTTTCCTATTTTTGAGACTTTTTCTTTAATTTCTTCAAAATTGTCTATTTTTACTTTTATTTCAACTTCTATATTCATGTTTTTATTATAGCAGAAAATGTTATAATAATAAAATAGATGAAAGAAGAAATACAAAGATTTTTTAAAGGGGAAGTGGAAGATAGTGATGAAACACTTTCAAAATATTCTCGGGATGCGAGTATTTTTGAGGTAAGACCAAAATTAGTGCTTTTCCCGAAAGATTCAAAAGATGTTCAAAATTTAGTGAAATGGGTTTCTGAAAATAAAAATAAATATGCAGACCCGGAGAAAAATAAGGATTGGAAAAATCTTTCTATTACCGCTCGTTGTGCGGGGACAGATATGTCTGGTGGGGCAATAGGGGAGTCTTTAGTTTTAGATTTTACTCGGCATATGAATAAGTTAGTGGCATTTCCCCCCTCTACTTTACAAGGAGAGGGTCGGGGTGAGGTGGATAAAATTACCGTCCAGCCCGGTATGTTCTATCGAGATTTTGAAAAAATAACTTTAGAAAAAGGATTGATTTTGCCTTGCTATACCGCTTCCAAAAGTATCAATGCTATGGGAGGAATGTTTGGCAATAATTCTGCTGGAGAACGAACTCTTAAATATGGAAAAACAGAAGATTATATTTTAGAAGCAAAAGTTGTTTTTTCTGATGGTAATGAGTATGTCATTAAACCGCTTTTTCAAGATGAATTAACGAAAAAAATCGCACAATCGAATTTTGAAGGGGAAATTTATAAAAATGTTTATAATCTGATAAATAAAAATAAAGAAGAAATAAGTCAGGCAAAACCACAAGTCAGTAAAAATTCTGCCGGCTATTACATCTGGAATGTCCTAGAAAACAAAAACCAGAATCTAAAAAATTTTTCAGGTCCTCGGATCTCCGGGGCCCCGAACCCCGGCCAGACCATTCAAAATCTTTCAAATTTTAGTTTTTTTGATTTAAACAAGCTTCTGGTGGGTTCGCAGGGGACTTTAGGTATAGCCACAGAAATTACCTTTAAACTCGTTCCCAACCCTAAATATTCTAAACTAGTAGTTGTTTTTATGAATAATTTGGAACCCTTAGGACGTCTGGTGGATGAGATTTTAGTATTTAATCCAGAAACATTAGAAGCTTATGATGACAAGACGATGAAGTTAGCGGTTAAGTTCTTTCCAGATTTTCTAAAAAACAAAGGTTTTATCGGTATGATTAAATTTATGTGGAGTTTTTTACCAGAATTAAAAATGATGCTCACCGGAGGTTTTCCTAAATTAATTCTTCTAGCTGAATTTGCGGGAGATGATGAAATTTTGGTGGATAAACAATGTGTTCTTCTAAAAGAGAGAATAAAAGGTTTTAAATTGAAAGTTCATATTACTAAATCAGAAATTGAAGCAAATAAATATTGGGATATTAGAAGAGAGAGTTTTGCTCTTTTACGAAAACATGTTGCCGGTCTTCATACCGCTCCATTCATAGACGACATCATAGTTCGTCCAGAATTTTTGCCAAAATTTATTCCAGAACTTAATCAAATTCTTAAACAATATAATTTAACTTACACCATAGCAGGGCATGCTGGAGACGGTAATTTTCATATTATTCCTTTGATGGATTTTTCGCGTCCTGATACGGTAAAAATTATCATTGAACTTTCGGAAAAAGTTTACGACCTTGTTTTAAAATATCATGGCTCAATTACTGCTGAACATAACGATGGTATTATTCGCACTCCTTTTTTGAAGAAAATGTATGGGGAGAATATTGTTGCTCTTTTTAAAGAAATAAAAAATATTTTTGACCCTAAAGATGTTTTTAATCCAGGTAAAAAAGTTACTTTGGAAGATGGAAGTGGCACAAAAGAATATATGACTAAACATATTGTCTTGGAACATAATATCATTCACAGAGTTTAGATTTGCTTTTTGGCTTTTTTTATATATAATGATGACTATGTTTGTAATTAAGGCTAAAAAGAGAAATGAAAGTGTTAACGTAGATACTTTAAGAAAAACGGGAGAAATTCCGGCTGTTTTTTATGGAGCAGGAAAAACTTCTACTTCTATCTCTCTTTCAATTATTGATTTTAAAAAAATCTGGCGAGAAGCCGGAGAATCTTCCACTGTCAAAATATCAATGGGTGATAATAATATTGATGTGCTTATTCACGAAGTGCAAGTTCATCCAGTAACCGAAGAGCCAATTCATGTAGACTTTTTGGTTATAGATATGAACAAGAAGATAAAAGTTAATGTACCGCTTGAATTTATTGGAGTCTCAAATGCAGTCAAAAATGGATTAGGAAACCTTGTGAAAGTGCTTCATGAAGTAGAAATTGAAGCTTTGCCAAAAGATCTTCCTCATAATCTTGAAGTTGATATTTCTAAACTTGAAACAGTAGATGACCAAGTTTTTGTTTCTGATATAAAATTACCGACCGGAGTTGTTGTTATTGAAAATGAACATGATGTTGTGGCTTCTATCGTTCTTCAGGTAGAAGAAAAAGAAGAAGTTGTAGTACCTGTTGATTTGTCTGCAATTGAGGTTGAAAAGAAAGGCAAGAAAGAGGAAGCTCCGACGCTCGAAGAGGTCGGAGTCCCGATCTCTGACGATAGTCAGAGCGTCGGGAAAGGTAAGGAGGAAAAAAAATAACCCCAGTAGTAGAGCAAAGCTCACTACGGGGCAGGGAATTTATTCAATTATGATATAATAAAGACTATGGTAAAGAAATTTTCCATAGTTTTTATTTTTATACTTTCAATATTGATTTTCCCGACGCATAAATCGTATGCTGTTTTTGATTGTTTGACTTTAAATAACTCTTCTTCCCAAACTGATAAAGATTTTTGTAAAAATGAACTTGCTCAAATAGAAGCTCAACTTACTGATTTGTTAAATAAACAAGCAGAACAACAAAAACAATCAGGCACCTTGAAAGGCGATGTATTAGCATTAACTGCTCAAATCAATGCTCTGAAAACAAAAATTAAAGCTAGAGCTTTAAAAATTGCGCAACTGAAGGTTGATATAAATGATAAAGTTAAACAAATTACAACCTTATCTGAGAAAATAAGTCGTGAACATGAATCTCTTGCTCAACTATTACGCAACACGAATGATTTTGATAACCAAGATTTTATTTATTTAATATTTTCGGATGAAAGTCTCTCTGCTTTCTATAGCGACCTAGAATCCTATAATTCAATTAAACAAGCAATAAAAAATTCTGTTGATATAATTAATGGAGTAAAAGCGCAAACTGAAGTTACCAAAACTGGTTTAGAAAAACAACAAAACGCAGAAACTGATGCTAAAGCTGAATTAGAAAGCGCCCAAAAACAAGTTGCCAAATCTGAAGCGGATAAAAAACAACTGCTTGCCATTTCTAAAAACAAAGAAGCAGAGTATCAAAAACTAGCGGCCCAAAAGAAAGCTCAAGCTGATAAAATTCGTAGCGCCTTGTTCGCTTTGGCTGGTATTTCTCAGAAAATAGAATTCGGTACTGCTCTTCAATATGCCAATGAAGCTAAAACTAAATTTGGTATTGATCCAGCGTTTCTGCTTGCTGTTCTTACACAGGAAAGTAATTTAGGAGCAAATGTTGGACAATGTTATTTAACAAATCCGGATACAGGGGCGGGAGTCGGAAAAAATACAGGAGTAGTATTTTCAAATGTAATGAAACCAACACGTGATGTGACTCCATTTTTAGAAATTACTACTGCTCTTAGTTTTAATGCATATCAAACTGCTGTCTCTTGTCCAATCGCTGGTGTGTCAGGCTGGGGTGGAGCGATGGGTCCAGCCCAATTTATTCCATCAACTTGGAAATTATTTGAAGATAGGTTGCAAAGTATTCTAGGATATTTTGCTAATCCTTGGTCTCCACGAGACGCTTTTATGGCTTCAGCTATGTATCTAACTGACCTCGGAGCAGTAGGTAATAGTGCCAGTGCGCAAAATAAAGCAGCTTGCAGATATTATGGTTCTAGTGGATCAACCTGTTCTTATAGTCGCAGTGTTATGAAATATAAATCTACCATTCAAAGTAATATAAATTTGCTTTCAAGCTAAAATTGTGATAATCTGATTCAGTTATGAAAAAAGACATTCACCCAAAATATAATATAAAAACTAAAGCTACCTGCGCTTGTGGAGCTGTTTTTGAAGTCGGTTCCACTATGCCTGAAATTAAAATGGAAATTTGTAGTCATTGCCATCCTTTTTATACTGGTAATGATAAAGTTATGGATACTGCTGGGCGCGTAGAACGTTTTAATAAGCGTCGAGCTCTATCAGCTAAAGTTAAGAAGTAAAATTCTCCTCTTGAGGAGTACCCTTTAGGGGGAGGTGGAAATAATATCCACCCCGACGCAAGCGTCACCCCTCAAGGAGGGGAATTAAACATGAACTTCAATTTAGATGAACTAAAAAAGAATCACAACACGAGCTACTTGGCCAGTATTTTGGAGCGCTTGGATAAGGAAGAAATTGAAGTAAGAGAAATGCTTACGAAAGATGATTCTTTAAAAGAAATGGTAGATGGGGAATTAAAATCTATTCAGGAGCAAAGAGAGGCGACAGAAAAACAAATTCAAGATATTTTGGACAAAGATGTTCAAGAAGAAGAAATGGCTAATGAAGTAGTGCTGGAAGTAAGAGCCGGAGCCGGAGGAGACGAAGCTTCTCTTTTTGCTTGGGAGTTAGCGCATATGTATGAATTATTTTCTACCGTCAAAGGTTGGCAGTGGAAAACAAATTACGAATCAAAAAGTGAATTGGGTGGATACAAAGAAGCCAGTTTTGAAATAAAAGGAAAAGATATTTATAATCAATTACGTTATGAAACTGGCGTGCATCGAGTGCAACGTATTCCGGCTACGGAAAAAAATGGCCGAGTGCATACTTCCACCGCCTCAGTGGCTGTGCTTCCAATTCGCAAAAAAGTTTTATTTGAAATCAATCCTGCTGATTTAGAAATGGAATATTCTCGTTCTGGTGGAAAGGGCGGACAGAATGTAAATAAAGTGGAAACAGCTGTGCGATTAATTCATAAACCAACAGGCCTGGATGTGCGTTCTACTAACGAAAGAAGCCAGCTGGCTAATCGCGAAAAGGCATTGATGATTTTGACTGCCAAACTTCAGCAACTAAAAGAAGAAGAGGAAGCAAAAAAATATGCTGGTGTTCGCAAAGATCAAATTGGAACAGGTGATCGTTCCGAAAAAATTCGCACCTATAATTTTTCACAAGATCGCGTAACCGACCATCGCATTAAAAAATCTTGGCACAATTTGCCAAAAATAATGGCAGGATATATTGAAGAAATAGTTGAAGCATTGCAGTCTGGTGAGACGGGAGATGAAGAGGAATAAAATTTAGTATTACTTGCTAGGTTTTAATGTTGTAGTATAATTTATATATGAGTAAAAAAATAGACAAAACATCCAGTAATTTCAATAAAATAATGAGATCTTTTAAAGATAAATGGGTAGCTGTATCCCCAGACTATTCTAAGGTTTTTGCTAGTGCCAATACACTAAGTGGTGTTATGAATAAGATTGAAAAAGATGCAAAATTAAAAATATTTAAAGTAGTATCTTTAAATATGATTTATTCTCCTTTTAACTAAAATATGAAGTATCAATATCTCACTGTTTTAAATGGAGATCCAAATGGTAAACATTTTCGTCGTCCTGCAGTAGATGTTGAAATTTTTGGTCCAGACAGAAGTTTGAATACTTTTGCTCTTTTAGATTCCGGGGCAGACAATTGTCTTTTCCAGTTTGAATTTGCGGAAGCTATAGGTATAGATTTAACCAAATGTAAAAAATCTATGACTATAGGAGTAGAAGGGAATGGAGCTGAAATTTATTTAACGGATATTGAAATAAAAGTAAAAGGTTTAGAAAAGATAAAAGTTCCAGTTGGATTTATAAAAAGCAAATCTGTAAATGGGCTTCTTGGTCAAATTGGTTTTTTTGATTTGAATCGTATTAAATTTGAACGAGATCACAATATTTTTGAAATTAATCCTATTAAATAAATTAATATAAGTGAAACAACATCCAACAAAAATAGATATAGCAGTATTAATAGGATTGCCAGTTATTTCCTTAATCTTATCTCTTCTGTTTCGCTCGCCTTATCATGTTTTTACAACTTTATTTTTTTATGGTTTACCGTCGCTATATTTAATATTTCGTTACAAAGAGTATTTCTATGCTTTTAAAGGTTTAATTTATGTGCTTATAGTAGCAACACCAATTGCCATCATTGTTGATTATATAGGCATATCAAGTGGATTATGGTTTGACCCATATAGCATTTTTGTAAATAGGTTTTTGGGAGTAATTCCCTTGGAGGATTTGATTTGGATGTATTCAGCTACTTATTTGATAATGATTTTTTATCAAACATTTCTTGATATTGGAAAGAAAGAACTTATTAATAAAAAAATTATAAAATTCATAATTCCAGCGCTTATTGCGTTAGCTATTTTCTTTGTTTTGGTTTTAACCAATAATTCTCAAATTTTCTTTTGGCATAGCAAATATACATATACGATTCTTTGCACTATTTTCTTTTTACTACCTTCTATTATTTTTTTATTATTTTTTCCACACTTTCTCAAAAAATCTTTAAGCATAACAGTTTATTTTTTCTATGTTACCACTTTCCTAGAATTGACTACCACATACCTTAATCAATGGGTTTTTAAGGGAGAATACATAATCAAACCTTTTTCTTTGTTTGGTTTTGGACTTGTTTCATTTGAAGAACTTTTCTTTGTTGGTATCGTGGGTCCAATTGCTGCTATTGCCTTTTATGAATTTTTTGATGATGATTTAGTGTGAAAAATTTAAGTCTATTAACAAAATAAAAAATCTTGGCACAATTTGCCCAAAATAATGACGGGGTATATAGAAGAAATTGTGGACGCTCTTCAATCTGGCGAGACGGGAGAGGAAGAGGAATAAAGCTTGACAAATTATGTAAAGTCTGCTATACTCTACGCAGATGTTACTTAAATCATAATAATTAATCACAATTTCTCGGAGGAGAAAATGAAAAATTCAAGTGTAGTATTTTTAAGATGGCTTCGTTTAGCTTTCTATAGTTTTTTTTGTGTTGTTGTGACTTATTTTGTTTTTAATTGGTCTCTTCGGTCATTTTCAGAAGGGAGTATTATTGAAGGGATTGTACGTCTTTTAATTGCATTAACTTGGTTATTAACGGCCGGAGGAGCTCAATTTAGAAACGGAAGAGGTCTTGCCGCAGAGCTTTCGGGAAGAATTCCTTGTGGTATACCATTAAAAGTGCAATACAGAAGGGAAATTACAAGATATTCCAACGGACAAGGCTGTGAAAAAATTATTCTTATTTTGAAAGACGAGAAAGATAAGTTTCTTTTCTTTGAATTATCAAAAACAAAATTTTCAACAACGGATTTTCCTCCACTTTTCTTTTTAGAAAAAGATGAAGAAAGAAACTTTATTGTTCATGAAATTAAGGCTTAGTTAAAGCCCATAAAAAGCCCATAAGCTTTTGGTGGGCTTTTTATGTTTTTACCAATTTTTTGCTTTTATTTTATTTTTATGTAATACTTATTGTGTAGTTTCTCGTAGAAGTTTAAGTTTTCGTTAAAGAGATTTGAGCGACAAGAGTATCTACGTTCGTCAAAAGCGGAATTTATTCGCCTCTGGCGGGCATTATAATTATTTTTTGCTCGTTTTTTAAAAATGAGAGAAGTATAAAATATGGCTACAAAGCTATATGTAGGGGGACTCCCTTACAGTGTTCAAGAAGATGCGTTGAAAGACCTCTTCGCACAAGCTGGTAATGTTACATCAGCTGTGATTATTATGGATAAGATGTCAGGTCGCTCAAAGGGTTTTGGATTCGTGGAAATGGCAACAGCCGAGGAAGCAGCAAGTGCTATCTCAATGTTTAATGACCAAGAATTTGAAGGACGCAAGCTTACAGTAAATGAGGCTCGTCCAATGGAAGCTCGACCACCTCGCACAGGAGGTAATGGCGGATACGGCGGAGGAAATGGCGGTTACGGCGGTGGAAATCGCGGACGTCGAGAATACTAATCTATAATTAGTGCGCAAAAATCGCCCTTAGGGCGATTTTTGTTTGCAGATAAAACATATATGTGATATAGTCTTTTCAGGGGCGTGTAGTTCAGTTCCGCCAGAGGCGGATAAAGTCCGAATGCTGTCCTGTGAGTTTTTAAAAGGGCGTGTAGTTCAGTGGTAGAACGCTGTCCTGATAAGACAGAGGCCGTAGGTCCGATTCCTACCACGCCCACATGGCGGAAATTGAAAATAATAAAAGACAAACAGGCCCTTGGTGGAAACCAGCAGTTGAAATATTTAGTGAAATTTCTACGTGGATTATTGTACCCATAGTGTTGGCATTGGTTGGAGGCAAAGCCTTGGATGCGCATTACGGGACAAAACCGATTATTTTTCTTTCATTGGCAGGATTTGGATTTCTGATTACATGTTTTGGTATATTTCGGATTGTGAAGAATTATATGAAAAAATTGAAAGAAATAGAAAAGAAAAATTAGTTTATGGAAACACAAATACAACAAGAACAGATTAGTCATGAGACAACTCTTTTTGCAGAGCCAGTTTTTCATTTTCAAAATTTTGCTATCACCAATGCTCTTTTGACTAGTTGGATTGCTGTCATTGTCATTATTATTTTATCTTTTGTTCTTCGTTCTAAACTGAAAGAAATCCCTGGTAAGATTCAAAATTTTTTTGAAATGGTTATTGAAGGCGCGCTTTCTATGTGTGATCAAGTGACAAATGACAGAGCTCTTTCTATGAAAATTTTTCCGATTGCTATTTCGGTTTTCTTTTTTATTTTAGTAAATAATTGGTTTGGTATACTTCCTTTGGGTGGTTTCGGACTTTTAGAGAGAGGAAAGGAAGGACTTTCTTTTGTCCCATTCCTGCGCGGAGGCACGGCGGATATAAACACCACTATTGCTTTGGCTACTATGGCCGTGATCGGAGCCAATATTTTCGGTGTTTTTTCGATTGGTATCTGGAAAACTTTCAATAAATATGTTAATCTAAAAGTAATTGGACAAATAGGAAAAAAAATACGCAAAGATCCTACTGTTATTATTGTTGCTCCAATTACGTTCTTTGTTGGATTAATTGAAATTGTAGGCGAATTCGCCAAAATTGCTTCTCTCTCTTTTCGTCTCTTCGGAAACGTATTTGCTGGAGAAGTTTTACTTGTTTCCATGGCGGCCTTGGTTGGATATATTGTGCCAATACCTTTTCTTTTTCTAGAAATATTGGTAGGAGTAATTCAAGCGCTTATTTTTTCAATTTTACTGGTTGTTTATTTTACTATTGCATCCACTGATCATGATGAACATGATGAGCATGAAAAAAAACCTGCCTCGTCAAGTCAAGGCGGGCATGAGGTCGTTATTATTAATTAACATTTAAAATTTATGGATTTAAATACTATTTCAAAAGCAGTTGTTATGGCCATCGGAGCCATTGCTCCTGCAGTAGCTATCGGTATGATTGGTTCAAAAGCTATGGAATCAATTGGACGTAATCCAGAAGCTGCCGGTAAAATTCTTGTCCCAATGCTTCTTGCTTGTGCATTTGCTGAAGCTATCGCTATTTATGCACTAGTTATTGCATTTTCAATCTAAGTGAAAATTAATGAACGGAGTGAATATAATTTTCCTTACCCTGTTAAATAAATTTTGCGGAGCAAAATTTGTCCTGCAGGACATTTAACAGGGTGGAAATTTATATAGTCGCTCTGCTCTTTATAAATTAACCATGGATTCAATCATCAACACATTTCACATAGACTTTAAAATTATTATTGCCCAAATTTTTAATTTTGGGATTGTTTTTGTAGTTTTATATATTTATGCCCTGAAGCCTTTAAATAAATTAATGAAGGAACGTTCAGAAAAAATAGCTAAAGGGGTGGATGATGCAAAATCAAATGCTCAGATTCTAAATAATACC
Source organism: Candidatus Nomurabacteria bacterium (assembly GCA_026395895.1). Taxonomy (GTDB): domain Bacteria; phylum Patescibacteriota; class Minisyncoccia; order Phycocordibacterales; family UBA9973; genus UBA9973. The sequence goes on from JAPLXV010000022.1 coordinate 19,724, forward strand.
AAAGCTGAGTACGAAGAAGCTTTAACTAAAGCGCGCAAGGAAGCAGATAAAATATTTCAAGAAGGTAAAAAAGAAGCAGAAACCAAAAAAGCTTTAATGTTGGAAAAAGCAAAAGATGAAGTGGCTTTAATGATTGAAAGCGGAAAAAAGAATTTGGAAAATGAAAAAATAAAAATGGTGGCTGAAGCCAAAGAAGAAATTACTTCCTTGTCTGTAAAAATAGCAGAAAAAATATTAGGTAAAAATATTGATGGACATTTTGATCAGAAAACAATAAAAGAATTGGATAATATTTAAAACCATGGCAACTTTATTAAACAATGACATAGCCCGCGCGATTTACTTGGTTTCAAAAGATAAAACGCATACCGAACTTCATGATGTAAATAAAAAAGTGATGGAATTTCTAGCTCGCAGACGATTACTATCAAAAACTCCTGACATATTAGAAAGATTAGATAAAATAATAAATTATGAAAGTGAAAAAATTGTAGTAAAAGTATCAAGTGCTCGAAAATTGAAAGAAGAACTGAAAAAAGAACTCATATTTTTTTTAAAGAAACGTTATAAAGTGAAAGAAGTTGTCCTCACCGAAACATTGGATGAAAAATTATTAGGAGGAATGAGATTAGAAATAAATGACGAGATAATTGATTTAACAGTAAAAAATAAAATTAAAAAATTACAAGAACATTTAATAAGAAAAATATGAGCACCAATTATATAGTAGAAAATTTAAAAAAAGATATAGATAATTTTTCATCACAGATAAAAGCCGAAAAAGTTGGTCATGTCTTGGAAGTTTTTGACGGTATCGCAAAAATATCTGGACTTTCGGATATAAAATCGTCTGAAATGGTTACTTTTCCTAATGGTGAAATGGGTGTGGCTCTCAACCTAGAAGAGGATACTGTGGGAGTTATCATTTTTGATGATTTTTCAAAAATAAAAGAAGGGGATGAAGTGAAAGCTACTGGAAAAATTTTGGAAGTTCCGGTTTCAGACAATATTATAGGAAGAGTAGTAAATGCTTTAGGTGTAGAAATTGATGGAAAAGGAGTAATCAAAGCAGACAAAACCTATCCGATTGAAAAAGTTGCTCCGGGAGTTATTACTCGTCTTTCTGTGGACAAGCCAGTGGCTACAGGGATTAAAGTCATTGATGCAATTATTCCTATCGGTCGTGGACAGCGTGAACTTATCATCGGTGACCGTCAAACTGGTAAAACTGCTATTGCTGTGGATACGATTTTAAATCAAAAAGGTCAAAACATGATTTGTGTTTATGTTTCTATCGGCCAGAAAGATTCTAAACTTCGCAAAATTCAAACTCGTTTAGAAAAGGGTGGCGCTATGGCTTACACTATTATTGTATCTGCGGGATCTTCAGAACCGGCTCCATTGTCTTATATTGCTCCATATACCGGAGTTTCTATCGCGGAATATTTTATGGATCAAGGAAAAGATGTTTTAATAATTTATGATGACCTTTCTAAACATGCCGTAGCATATCGTGAAATTTCTCTTTTACTCCGACGTCCACCAGGCCGTGAAGCATTTCCTGGAGATGTTTTTTATTTGCACTCTCGTTTACTTGAACGCGCTTGCCGAAGAAATCAGGAATATGGAGGTGGTTCCATTACTGCTTTACCAATAGTGGAAACCCAAGCCGGAGACGTGACTGCTTATATTCCAACCAATGTTATTTCCATTACGGATGGGCAAATCTTTCTTGAAACAGATCTTTTTTATAAAGGTATTCGTCCAGCGGTGAACGTCGGTCTCTCAGTTTCTCGCGTAGGGTCAAAAGCACAAATTAAAGCAATGAAAAAAGTAGCCGGAACTTTGAAATTAGACTTGGCCCAATATCGCGAACTTGAAGCTTTTGCTCAATTTGGTTCTGACCTTGATAATGCCACCAAACAACAACTTGAACGTGGTAAGCGCGCAGTGGAAGTGTTAAAACAACCCCAATATGCCCCGATGGCCGTAGAACGCCAAGTAGCAATACTTTATGCTTTGACTAAAGGTTATTTGGATGATGTGCCGGTAGATAAAATTAAAGAATTTGAAGAAGGTTTAATAAATTATACAGAAAATAAAACTAAAAAGTTTTATAAAGAAATTACTGAAACAAATATGTGGACCGATACAGGCGAAGCAGAATTAAAAAAAGCGATAGAAGATTTTAAGACAAGTTTTGTGAAATAAAATGCTTGGAAAATCATCACAAATTAATAATGATTTTTGGGAAGAGTCTTCAGAATTTGAACTTAAAATGGGACATTTTTTAAATGGAAGAATGAACAAAGACGAAGCTGAAGATTTTGTTAATGAATGTTTGGAGGATAAAAAGAAATTAGAAGATCTTATAGATTCTCAAAGAATTCATAATATATTACAAAAATTAATAAATGATTCAGATTTTTTAGATAAAATTAAAAAAATGGATATTGAGCATCAAAGACAAGAAAAAGTAAAAAAAATATTGAAAGATATTTATGGTGTTGATTTTAATAACCTTAATTAATCTATGGCAAGTACTAAAGAAAAAATTAAAAATATTGCATTATTTGAAGGAAATAAAGTCCGTCGTGTTTGGTATGAAAACAAATGGTTTTTTGTTATTTCCGATATTGTTTTTGTGTTAACTGAATCAAATGATGTAAAACAATATGTTAAAAAAATGAGAGTAAGAGATCCAGAGCTTTCTGTCAAGTGGGGTACAATTTGTACCCCACTTCCAGTTGTTTCAAGGGACGGGAAACAGAGAGAAGAATTAACGGCTGATTTGGAGGATATTTTTCGTATTATTCAATCCATCCCATCCCCAAAAGCTGAACCATTCAAACAATGGCTTGCGAAAGTCGGAAAGGAAAGAGTAGATGAAATCCAAAATCCAGAACTTGCCATGGAACGAATGAAAAGTTTATATGAACAAAAAGGTTATCCCAATGATTGGGTTGCAAAAAGGATGCGTGGTATCGCTGTTCGTAATACCTTGACGGATGAATGGGATAAGCGGGGACTTAAAAAAGGAATTGAGTACGCAATTTTGACTAATGAGATAATACAAGGAACTTTTGATATGAAAGTGGATGATTATAAAAAACATAAAAATCTTTTTGTCCAACATAATTTGCGCGACCATATGGGAGATATTGAGCTTATATTGACCATGCTTGCCGAAGCAACAACAACCAAGCTTTCTGTGGACCGTGATTCAAAAGGTTTTAATAAGTTACATAATGATGCAAAAGAAGGAGGAGAAATAGCAGGAGAAACACGCAGAAAAATAGAAAATCGTTCTGGTAAAAAAATATCAACAAAAAATAATTTTTTAAATATTAAAAATAAGAAGAGATTAAAATAAAATATGTTAATATAATTTTATGGCATCAACCAAAGAAATTAAAAGAAGAATAAAGAGTGTGAAGAGCACAAAGAAAATCACTAAAGCGATGGAACTTGTGGCTGCTTCCAAAATGAAGAGAGCAGTCTCTTCAACTCTGGCTTCACGTTTGTATGCGGAATATTCTTGGGAAGTTTTAACTTCCATTGCTAAAAATACAGAAAAGATAACTCATCCACTTTTTGTAGAACGTGAAGTAAAAAATATTTTACTTCTTCTCATTACTTCCAATCGTGGACTCTGCGGTGCATATAATACGCAGGTTATTAAAAAAGTTTTGGCTTTTCTTCAAAATTCCCAAAAGACGGTCTTTGGGGAAGAATCCAAAAGACCGTCTTTTGGGATTGATATTGTGGCTATCGGCAAAAAAGGAGACGTAATGATGCGTCGGGTAGGCAAAAATATTATTGCTAGTTTTTTTGAATTGCCAAGCAATGTTTCTCTTTTTGATATTATTCCAATATCTGAATTGGCGGTCAATGAATACAATCTTTTAAATTATGACAAAGTTTTGGTTGCTTATACTGATTTTGTTTCTGCTCTTTCCCAAAAACCAAATATTAAACAAATCATTCCAGTTTCTAAAACAGATTTGAAAGAATTAATTGAAAAAGTTGCGGAAGCCGGTCTTCCGCGAGAAGAACGCGGAAGACCGGCTTCCGCAGAGAAACCAGTAGATTATTTATTCGAAGGAGATCAAGAAGCACTTATTGGTTCATTAGCAGAAAAAATAACTCGTATGCAAATATATCAAATGTTTCTTGAATCTAACGCTTCCGAACAATCTTCTCGAATGGTCGCTATGAAGAATGCTTCAGATGCTGCAGGAGAAATGATAGATGATTTAACATTAGTATTTAACAAAGCTCGCCAGAGTAATATTACCAGAGAAATTTCGGAAATAAGTGCTGGTATGGCGAGTGTGAATTAGAGCGGGAAAAGGCCTTGCCTTAAAAGGAGCCCAAAGGCAAGGCCTTAAAGAGCTAAAAATTATTATTAATATTATAAAAATAACAAAAAGTAAATTATGAAAACAACAGGTAAAATAAAAAGAATAATCGGGCCGGTAGTGGATGTCGTTTTTGAAGGCGATGTTCCAAATATTTATAGCGCGCTAACAGTTAAAAAAGGAAATTTGACGATAGTTCTGGAAGTGGAACAACATATCGGAGAAAATACTGTTCGTACTGTGGCTATGGATTCTACTGACGGTCTTTCTCGTGGGATGGAAGTTACCAATACCGGTCTTCCAATTTCCGTGCCTGTTGGTAAAGAAACCCTAGGGAGAATGTTTAATGTTTTGGGCGTTCCGATTGATAATGGGAAAGTCATGACTGGTCTGGTTTCTCCGATTCATCGCAAAGCTCCAGAATTTATTTCTCAATCTACCAAAGTGGAAATTCTTGAAACTGGCATAAAAGTTATTGACCTTATTTGTCCGGTTTTGAAAGGAGGAAAAGTTGGACTCTTCGGAGGGGCCGGTGTTGGAAAGACTGTTGTCATTCAGGAACTTATTCACAACATTGCTAGTAAGCACGGAGGCTATTCAGTTTTTGCTGGTGTCGGAGAACGAACTCGTGAAGGTAATGACTTATATAATGAAATGAAAGATTCTAAAGTGCTTGATAAAGTGGCTATGGTTTTCGGACAAATGAATGAACCGCCAGGAGCGCGTTTACGTGTAGGACTTTCTGGATTAACTATGGCAGAATATTTCCGAGATCAAGAAAATAAAGACGTTTTGTTTTTTATAGATAATATTTTCCGTTTTACTCAAGCTGGTTCTGAAGTTTCTGCTTTGCTCGGACGTATTCCTTCCGCCGTGGGTTATCAACCAACTCTAGCCACAGAAATGGGAATCTTGCAAGAAAGAATTACTTCTACTGATAAAGGTTCTGTTACTTCTGTGCAAGCAGTCTATGTGCCAGCTGATGACTTAACTGACCCAGCTCCAGCCACAACATTTTCACACTTGGATTCTACTGTGGTTTTAAATCGTTCGCTAACGGAAATTGGAATTTATCCAGCAGTGGATCCTCTTGACTCATCTTCTACTATTCTTGACCCAAATATTGTGGGCAAAGATCATTACTATGTTGCTCGAGAAGTCCAGCGTGTTCTACAACGTTACAAAGATTTGCAAGATATTATTGCAATCTTAGGTATGGAAGAATTATCTGAAGCCGACAAAGAACTTGTGGCTCGCGCTCGTAAAATACAAAAATTCCTTTCTCAACCATTTTTCGTGGCAGAACAATTTACTGGAACAAAAGGCGTATACGTTCCGCTTGCTGAAACCATTCGTTCTTTCAAAGAAATTTTGAAAGGGAAACATGATAGTAAACCGGAAAATGATTTTTATATGAAGGGTGCACTTTAAAAATTTAAAATAGCTAGACCTTGCCTTAAAGGGAACCCAAAGGCAAGGCCTTGAGGAGAAAATTTTAGAAATAAATTTATGAAACAATTAAAATTAAAAATAATAACACCAGAAAGATTAATCCTTGAAGAAATGGTAGATCAAGTAAGTTTACCGACTACTCTCGGCGAAATTACTGTTTTGCCGGACCATATTCCACTAATTACTGGACTTACTTCTGGTGATGTGGTGGCTTTAGTAAATGGTGAACATGTACCGATGGCCGTTGTTGGTGGATTTTTGGAAGTAAAACAGGATGAGAATGGAATTACCAATGTGGCTGTTTTGGCTGATTTTGCTGAACATATGTCAGAACTTTCTGATGAAGCGATAGAAAAAGCCAAAGCTCGTGCCGAAGAACTCAGGAAACAAATGGAAAATAAAGAAGTTGTTGATTACGAACATTTTGCTGCAGAACTTGAACGCTCTCTCACTCGGGTAAAAATCGCCGACAAGTGGAGAACAAAGAAATATAGAAAATAAGATGAGTAAATTTTATGTAGTGGCGACGCCAATAGGGAATATGGGAGACATCACTCTTCGGGCTATTGAGACGCTCAAGGAGGTGGATTTGATATTGTGCGAAGATACTCGAGAAACAAAAAAAATTTTACAGAAATATAATATAAATACTCCGACCATGAGTTATCATAGTCAAAGTAAATTAAATAAAGTAGATAAAATTTTTGCATTATTAGAGGAAGGAAAAAATTTAGCTTTAGTTTCGGATGCTGGTACTCCCACTATTTCTGATCCAGGGGCAATGCTAATCGCAAAAATCAAAGAAGTTTCCCCGAAGCCCAGCTTAGGGGAATTTCCCCTAAGCTGGGCTTCGAGGATAGAGGTTATACCCATTCCCGGTGCTACAGCTGTCATCGCTGCACTTTCGGCTTCGGGATTACCAACACATGAATTTACTTTTCTTGGTTTTCTTCCGCACAAAAAAGGGAGAGAAACTTTATTTAAAGAAATTGCCGAATCAAAACGTACCATGGTTTTTTATGAATCTCCACATCGTATTTTGAAAACATTAAAATCCCTACAAAAATTTTGTCCCAACAAAAAAGTCTGTTTGGCTCGTGAAATTACTAAAATTTATGAAGAATTCAAAACCGGTTCTCCATCTGAACTCCTAGAATACCTAACCCAAAATCCTATTCACCAAAAAGGGGAGTTTACGGTGCTAGTTTCCTAATTTTACAACAAATCTTCTGGGTCTACGAAAACTTCGTAGGAAGGAGGTAAAGAAGACAACAAATTAAATAAATTTTGGTCTATTGAGGAATTATGAGAAAGTTCGGGCAAAGACCATTTTTGTGAGTCTAATTTTATTAGAGCATTGGTAACGTATTGATTTTTATTTTTGGGGATAAATCCACTAAAAATCTCAGGAGCATATTCTTTAAAAACTTCTCGTAATGCTTTTTTAGCTTCTATTGAACCTTCTTTATCTCCTAAATAAGTAATTTTAATAAAACGTTTATAGGGTGGATAATTTAAATTTTTTCTATCTTCCAATTCTTCTCGCACAAAAGAAAGCAGATTTTCTGATTTAATGGCCAGAAGGGCAGGGTCGTTTTTATTTTTAGTCTGAATAATTATTTTCTTTTCTGTTTTTGAAATGATAGAAAGCAAAAGCTGAATTATCTTTTCACTCATTTTGTAATTTGGAATACTCCACAAAGAATCAAATGAAGCAATAATAGACAAATCAACTTTTTCTTTGAGATAAAAGAAAGCCATTTCCGTACCCACTAAAATAGAACCAGAATTTTTCTCGAACTCCTTTAAAATTTTTTCTGCCTCTTTGTTTGTTTTTACGGATTCCCTGTCTAATTTAAAAATCTTGATTTTTGGAAATTTACTTTTTATTTCTTCAAAAACAGTATCGGTGCCAATTCCTAAAGGCATTAAATTCCAGCCTCCGCAATTGGAACATTTAGTTTCAGGGTCTTTTTCGGTATTACATTTATTACAAACAAACATTCTTTTTTTGCCATCACGAGAAAGGTAAAGAACGACCGGAGCCAAACATTTTTCACAGTTTATAGTTTCATTACAATCTTTACATATAGTGTAGGTAGCTAATCCCTTGCGAAGCGAAAAGATAAAAACATTTTTTTTATTTTTTAATGAATGTTCTATTTCCTCGATACTTTTTTCAGAGAATATTTTAAACTTGGAGGCCTTGTTTTCGCTTTGAGAAAGTAAGGTCTCTTTTGGATTTGGATTTATGATACTTATCATTGTCTCGTCAAAATTGGTCCTAAAAGACAAAGGATAAACTTCACTTAAGCCATCTATTTCTTTTCTAGCGATAGTTTCATAACGCAACAATGTGTCAGCCAATATAAATTTTGCATTAATTTTTGCAGCAAAAACTTCTGCAAAAATTCTTAAATCAAAATGAGGCCTAGGAAACATTTTATAAGCATATGAATTTTCATGTTCTACAATGATAGCCCCTAAATCAGCGCGAGGAATAGATAAATATTGTGCGGTTCCTAGTATTAATACCCCGTGTGGAGAATTTATTATTTGTTCATAATCCTCAATGATTTTTTTAGTCCTTAATCCTCCATGCATAACAAAAGTAAAGTTTTCAATACCTTTTGAAAGCGCTTGTTGAAATATTTCTATATCATATTCTGTCGGTAAGACTATAAAAACAGATTTTTTGAGAGCAAAATATCCACGAATTAAAGTTTTATAAAAAGAAATACGATCTTCCAATTGAGCTTGCAGAAGTAATTTTTCAGTTTTTACCAAAGGACGGTCCTTAAGAGAGTTTCCCCAAGGGCCGTCCTTAAGAAATTCGTTATTCGTAAATTTTTCTATCACATCATATTTTTCTCGGAAGATAGCTGGAATAAAAGAAATGACTCCGCTATTTTTTTTAGAAACAAAATAGGAACTTAATTCAAAAGCAGATTCAATAAGTTCGTTTCTAAAAATAGAATGTTCTTTTATTTCAGTTATTTTTTTTAATTTGAAGGACATATCTTTTATGCCCGATTTAACATTACTCACATCTTGGCAGGAGACAACTAAACCCAAAATTTTTTTACTGCGTATTGGAATACTGACAATACTTCCATTTTTAATATCTTTGGCGGTAAAATAAGTCAAATCTGTCTTGAAGGCCCCTTTTTCTAGTGGTATGACTGTCACAATTTTCATCTTTTCATTCTATCATAATTTGTGATATATTAACGAGATGAGAATGTTTTCAAGAAAATTAGGCATAGATTTAGGTACAGCCAACACTTTGGTGTTTTTGCCTGGGAAAGGAGTGGTTTTAAACGAGCCTTCAGTGGTAGCGGTTTCAGAGCAAGACAATAAAATCCTAGCTATTGGTTTTGAGGCTAAAGATATGATTGGAAAAACGCCAGATTCTATCATAACTTATTGCCCAATGAAAGATGGAGTGATTGCAGATTATCGAGTGACCGAAGCGATGCTCCGTTATTTTATTAACAAAGCACTTGGGAAATTTAATCTTTTTAAACCAGACGTAATGGTTTCAGTACCGGCTGGAGTTACTTCTACCGAACGCAGAGCGGTGGTGGAGGCAGCTATACGGGCAGGTGCAAAAAATGCTTATGTAGTGAAAGAACCTATTTTAGCCGCCATTGGTGCTGGTATTCCAATTTACGAATCAAAAGGATATATGGTAGTTGATATTGGCGGAGGTACAACAGATGTAGCTGTTATTTCTCTTGGTGGAATAGTTTCTTCTACTTCAGTAAAGTGCGCAGGAAATAAAATTGATCAGGCTATTGCTGATTACATTAAAAAAACTTTTAATTTAGCCATAGGGGATAGAACAGCCGAAGAAGTAAAAATAAAAATAGGCGCAGCCGTTCCACTTGAAGAAGAATTGAGAGTAACCATTAAGGGACGCGATTTTATTCAAGGTTTGCCTCGTTCTGCTCAAGTTGGCACTAATGAAATAGTCAAAGCCATAGATGGAGAATTAAAACAAATAATAAAAGCGATAAAAGATGTATTGCAAGAAACTCCTCCCGAGCTCGCTTCTGATATTATGGATTATGGAATTATTATGACCGGTGGTTCATCACAATTACGAAATTTTGCGGATTTAGTTTATAGAAAAACTGGAGTGAAAGCTACTGTAGCTGAAGATGCTCTTTTTTGTGTAGTAAAAGGCACAGGTATTGCGCTGGAACATTTGGATGTGTATAAGAAAACTGTTTTAAGTAAAAAATAATGGAAATTTTAGCTAATTTAGATAAAGACAATTTGCATCATGCATATTTGATAGAAGGTGCACAAGAAGAAATTGTACCAGAAATTTTTAAGTTTATAGAAAGTTTAGGAATTAAAACTTCTGGCAATCCTGATTTTTGTCATATGTCTTTTGATTCTTTTAAGATGGATGATGCTCGCGATTTGAAATCTGTAGAATATGAAAAAGGATTTGGGATAGGGAAGAAAATATTCTTGATTTCTGCTAATAATATTTTATTAGAAGCGCAAAATACCTTACTTAAAATATTTGAAGAACCGATAGAAAATACACATTTTTTTATTATTGTGCCGAATACGGATACTCTTTTGAAAACTCTTGTTTCCAGATTTTATCTGATTAAAACAAAACCAGAATTGGCAGAAGAATTAAAAAATGCAGAAAAATTTATTATGATGTCTACCAAGAACAGAATTGATTTTATTAAAGAAATGCTTGTGGAAGGAGAAGAAGATGGTGAAATTGTTTCTATTAATTCTTCCAGATCTAAAGCTCTGAAATTTTTAAATGCACTAGAAATTGTTTTGCATAAAAAATTTCTAAAAAATTCTTTGCAAGCTTGCTTTGCGCAGATTTTCAAAGTTCGTGAGTTTTTGAGTCAACCTGGTTCATCCGCAAAAAACTTGATGGAATCAATAGCCTTGATTGTGCCGAGTTTTTAATGCTATAATTCAGTATATGCAATATAACTTTTCTAATTTTAAAATAGAAATTAACAAAATAGCTGAATATTTAAACAAAGAATATAATCAGCTTAACATAGGCCGAGCTTCTCCTATGATTTTAGATGGTGTTTCCATAGAATCTTATGGAGCGCGCGTGCCGTTAAAAAACGTGGCTTCGGTTTCTATTGAAGATCCTAAAACTTTACGCATCGCGCCTTGGGATAAAAATCAGATAAAAGATATTGAAAAAGCTATTGTGGCTTCAAATTTGGGATTATCGGTAGCGGTGGATACAGCTGGTATTCGAGTTATTTTTCCACAATTAACAACCGAAACAAGACAAACTTTGGTGAAAGTATTAAAAGAAAAATTAGAAGAAAGTCGCATAACTGTCCGCAAAGAACGTGAGCGAATTTGGGATGAAGTTCAGAAATTAGAAAAAGAAGGTAAAGTGACAGAAGATGAAAGATTTAGAGCTAAAGATGATTTGCAAAAAGTGATAGACGAAATAAATCAAAAATTAGAAAGTATTTTTGAAAAGAAAGAAAAAGAAATAATGGGCTAAATTTATGAATATCTTAATTTTTATAATAATTTTATTGGTGTTAGTTTTAGTCCACGAGTTTGGACATTTTTTTGCAGCAAAAAGATTCGGCATTAGGGTAGATGAATTTGGTTTTGGTTTTCCTCCAAAATTATTTAGTTTTAAGAAAGGGGAGACAGAGTATAGTTTTAATCTTTTGCCGATTGGAGGATTTGTCAAAATTTTTGGTGAAAATATGGAAGAGGCGGATTTTGTAGAGGTTGGATTTTTAGATAAAGAAAAAACTGCTGAAAAAACTGAGTTAGCAAAAAGAAGTTTAATAAATAAACCAAAATATCAGCAGGCCATTGTTCTTTTTGCGGGAGTGCTTGCTAATTTTTTACTGGCTTGGTTTTTATTTTCTGTTGGTTTTATGTCAGGGCTTCCGACTTCGGTTGGAAATGAACCCAAGGGATATTCTGCTACAGACGTTCATTTAGTTTTGGTTTCTGTTTTAGCCAATTCACCAGCTGAAATTTCTGGATTGAAGTCCGGAGATAAGATAGTTTCAATCCAAAGTGGTAATGATATAGTCCCAGAAATTAACCCTGACACCCTTAAATCTTTCATAATTTCTCATCCAGATAAAGAAATAAATTTTAGTTATTTACGTGGAAAAGATACGACAATAAATATCGCACAAGTAATTCCTGTTAAAAAAACTCCTACTGAAAACCCTAGTGTAGGTATAGCTATGGATGAAATAGGAACCGTCAAATTGCCTGTTTTTAACGCTTTTTGGGAAGGATTAAAACTAGACTGGTCTGTGACAGAAGGCACTGTTTTAGGGCTTTATAAGCTCATTGCAGAGGGTATAGAGGGTAAAGGAAGCTTTGCCTCAGTTACTGGACCTGTCGGTATGGTGGGTATCGTGGGCAGTGCCTATCAATTTGGTTTTGTATATTTATTGTCTTTTGCAGCTCTGATTTCAGTGAATTTAGCCATAATAAATCTTATTCCATTTCCAGCTTTAGATGGGGGACGACTGCTCTTTCTTTTGATTGAAAAAATAAAAGGTTCTCACATAAATCCAAAATTTGCAAACGCTGCCAACACAATAGGTTTTGCTATTTTAATCATCTTGATGCTTTTTGTCACTTACCACGATGTGATTAAATTGTTTTAAAAAAAGAAATATGACAAAGAAGAAATTAAAAATTGGAATATTGTTTGGGGGAAAATCAGCTGAACATGAGGTGTCTTTGATCTCGGCAAAAAATGTTATTAATGCGCTAGATAAAAATAAATATGAGGCATTTCCTATAAAAATAAAAAAAAGTGGGAAATTTAATTTAGACGTTTTTAAAAAAGTAGATGTCATTTTTCCAGTACTTCATGGTCCTTATGGAGAGGATGGAAGTATGCAAGGATTATTAAAAATATTTAATTTACCTTTTGTCGGACCGAGTGTATTGGGTTCGGCTGTGAGTATGGACAAAGACATGATGAAGAGACTTTTAAAAGAAGCTGAAATTCCTATTGGTAAATTTATAACTTTGAAAATAGGTGAAAAAATATCTTTTGAAAAAGTTAAAAAAACTTTAGGCTTGCCGATATTTATTAAACCCGCAAATATGGGTTCGTCAGTAGGAATAAATAAAGTAAAAAATGAAAAAGAATTTAAAGCGGGAATTAAAGATGCATTTCAATATGACACAAAAATTGTGATTGAAGAATTTATTAACGGAAGGGAAATAGAATGTGGAGTTTTAGGTAATGAACATCCTCTAGCTTCTGTTCCGGGAGAAATTATTGCTAATCAAGAATTTTATTCTTACAACGCAAAATATATTGACGATGGATATATTATTGAAATACCAGCAAAAATCAGTGAAAAAACGACTAAAAAGATTAAAGAATTAGCTGTAAGAGTATTTGAAGTTTTAGGTTGTGAAGGAATGGGGCGAGTAGATTTTTTTGTTAAAAAAAATGGAGAAGTAATTGTGAATGAAATAAACACTATTCCAGGGTTCACTTCTATTAGCATGTATCCAAAATTATGGGAAGCGAGCGGTTTGCCTTTAGCAAAACTATTAGATAAATTGATTAATCTTGCAATAGAGAGATTTAAAAAAGAGCAGAAATTAAAAACTACTGTTGAATAGAATTAATATGAAAAATTCACCTCTTGCTTATATTGAATTATCAAAGAAAAATTTGATACATAATATCAGACAGTTTAAAACTTTGGCTAAAAAGGGAACTAAAATCGCAGTTGCTCTAAAGGGGAATGCTTATGGTCATGGACAGAATGAAGTGACAAAGATTTTGGAATCTTATGTAGATTATTTTCAAATAAATAGCGCAGAAGAATTGAGAGTACTTAGGAAAATAAGTAAGAAAAAAACATTCGTTTTGGGCTACGTACAAAAAGCGGATTTAAAAGAAGCTATTAAACTCGGTTGTATTTTATCAGTTTTTTCTATTGAAGAATTAAAAAATGTAAATAAAATTGCTAAACAACTAAAAACAAAACAAGAAATACACGTGCCAATAGATGCTTATTTAGGTAGAGAAGGATTTTTAGAGAAAGAATTGCCAAAGTTTTTTGAAGAATTGAAAAAATGTAAAAATGTAAAACTTACCGGAATTTATGCGCATTTTGCAAACATAGAAGATACAACTAGTTTTGCTCATGCCCAGAGACAAATTGATAAATATACTCAAGCAATAAAATTAGCGGGAAAGTTTGGTTTCAAAAATTTGCAGACTCATATTTCAGCTACTTCTGGACTTTTAGTTTATGAAAAAGATAAAGGAATAAATTCTCTTGTGCGTTTAGGTATTGGTGTTTATGGAATGTGGCCATCGGAACACATAAAATATCAGTATAAAAATAAGTTGGAATTAAAATCAGTACTTTCTTGGAAAACAAAAATTGCTCAAATAAAAACTTTACCGGCTGGAAGTACTATTGGTTATGGATTAACTTATATGACTTATGTACCGACTAAGATAGCAATTATACCTCAAGGGTACGCTGATGGTTTAGATAGAGGTTTATCTAATAAAGGAGAAGTTTTAATCAAAGGTACACGATGCAAAATTTTAGGCAGGGTAGCCATGAATATGTTTGTGGTAAATATTAGCCATTTAAAAAATGTTAAAGCTGAAGACGAAGTTGTAATTATCGGTTCTCAAGGTAAGGAACAAATTAGTGCTGAAGAAATAGCAGAAAAAATAGATACTATAAATTATGAAGTGACTACTCGGATTAGTTCGTTATTACCAAAGATCATTAAATAAAAGCCCTGCCCCGTACCGAACTCGTTCTGGTTCGGGGTTGCAATTTAAAGGATTTTATATTATTCTATATATTATGTCACAAGAAAGACTTATAAAACTTGCATGCGGGACTTGTAAGAGAATCAATTACTGGTCTAGTAAAAATAAGAAACTCGTTACTAAAAAAATCGAGCTAAAAAAGTATTGTAAATGGTGCAGAAAGCAGACTAAGCATAAGGAAATTAAGAAATAATTTCAATTTTATGTTTAGTCTGATATACTTAAAACTGCAATATAAATTGCATGTTTTTTGTTAAGGGCGATTAGTTAAGTGGCATAACTTCGGTCTCCAAAACCGATGTCGGGAGTTCGATTCTCTCATCGCCCGCTATGAGTATAGAATCAAAGGAAATAATATCTAAGAGTATGGAAAATACAAATCTAAACAAAAAATTAGAAACTGTTTCTCATGTAAATAAAAAAAATAATTCTATTGAATCAGCTATAGAAAATATGGATCAAAAACAAAGAGAATCTGATTTGTATATTGGACTACCAAAACTCGCAAGGAAATATAATTTATACAGTAGAATTGATAAATATGTAATAGGGCATGAACGTAGCCTCGGTTTTTATAAAATTTTTCCACTAGGAGCAAATGCAATTAAGTCTGTTTTAAAAGATAAAAATTACCCTCATTATTATAATGAATTACAAAGTGTTCTTAAAAATAAGTTTGGAGATTATATTACTGTCAAAAGAATATCTGGATATCAAAGTGATGGAAGTGGAGTTAACCTTAAAAATGAAGAAAAAATTATTTCTGTGTCATTTTTGAGTAATTGGGGCAAAGATAATGAAAAAACTCAAGCGTATGTAATACCAACTGAAGATGTTGTTCTTGGTGGTGCTGAATGGGAATATGAACTTCTAGTGAGGACAAAAAATATAGTAAATGTAACAGATCAAAAAAAGAGAACAGAGATTCAACAGGAGGATTATAAAACACTTGCTGATTTTAAGAAAAAATTTAGTCCAGATGATATAAATACATTTCCTACTAAAGAATATGGCTTTATTCCTGAAAGAGTTGCTGATGTGGTATATGAAAATTATAGAATAAGAAAAGGACCGATGGTGCCATTAAAACCTCTTGGATTAATAAAAAAATTAGGAGGTTTCTCTACGGAAGAACTTGGATACTATAGAAATTGGCGACAATTTGCATCTGAAATCAGAGAAGATAGTGAATTTAAAGAGTAATTTTATTTGCATTAAACCACTTTATTTCTTTATCTCTTTTGAACCAAGTCATTTGGCGTTTGGTGTATTTTATGGTTTCTTTCACCACTTTTTCATAAGTAGGGGAATTGTATTCGAAACCAAACTCTTTTAGTCTTTTTTCTGAAACCCCACTTTTTTTTAATTTTTTTATTTCATTTAACAAACCATCATTGAACATTTTTTTGACTCTTTTTTCTACTTTCTTTTTTAATTCGTCAGGTGGAAGATATAAACCAATTTTTATAAAATTACATAGTGACACACTTTCTGCCATGACAGAGTTTGTGTCACTATGTAATTTGGGAACCTTGCCAAGGGTTTTGGCTATTTCTATAGCTCTGATTAATCTGACTTTATTATTTATTTCATTTTTATTTTTTATATCTTTTGCGCGTCTAGGGTCTAATTTTTTCAAATACTCAAATAATGCTATCGCTGATTTTGAGTATAGAGACTTACGGAGTTTTGCATTTGGTGGAACTTCTGGGAAAACCGTTCCTTTAGTAATGGCATCAATATAAAATCCCGTGCCTCCACAAATAATCGGAACCTTACTCCTTTTTATAATCTCAGCTATAGCGTAGATTGCTTTTTTTTGATATTCGGCTACAGTAAATTTTTTCTTTGGACTTACAACATCTATTAAATGATGAGGAATGCCCTTCATTTCTTTTTTACTAATCTTGCCTGTTCCAATATTTAATCCTTTATAAACCTGTCTGGAATCGGCAGAAATAATTTCACCATTAATTTTTTTAGCGATTTTAACAGCCAAACTGCTTTTACCAGTAGCTGTAGAGCCCAGTATTACTAGCATTTTTTTTCTTAACATAAATTTACTTTAAGATTTTAATATCCGCCCCGATGGAATTCAGGCGTTTAGCTATTTCTTCATAACCGCGATTTATCATATAAACATTTCGTAAAATAGATGTGCCTTCAGCTGCGAGCATGGAAATTAATATAACCATAGAAGGACGAAGCGCTGGAGGACAAACAACTTGAGCTGGTTTTAATTTAGTTCCACCTTGAATATAAAGACGATGAGGATCAGCTAATGTTATATTCGCCCCAAGACGATTTAATTCTGTCATATATATGGCACGATTATCATAAACCCAATCATGAATCATTGTTTGGCCTTTAGCTTTTATAGCGATCGGCACAAAAAATGGCAAATTATCTATGTTGATTCCCGGATATGGATTAGAATGAATTTTGTCAGCTAAGGCTTTTAATTTGCTCGGAAAAATTTTAATATCTGCCAATTTAGTGCGTTTATTATAAGAAAAATATTTTTTCAGAATTTTATACTTTAAATTCATACGATTCAAGTTTTCGAGCTCTAAAGAAAGAAAATCTATCGGACAACGAGTGATAGTGAGTTTTGAATCAGTCACAATACAAGCGGAAATAAACATCATAGATTCAATTGGATCTTCACTATTCCAATATTCTACATTTTTATTTATTTCTTTTATGCCATGAACGGTCAAAGTAGAAGTACCAATGCCATCTATTTTTACGCCCAATTTTTCTAAAAAGAAACAGATTTCTTGAACCATGTAATTTGCACTGGCAAAAGAAACAATAGTTTTACCCGGAATTAAAGCAGCGGCAGTAAGCACATTTTCACAAGCAGTATCTCCGGATTCATACATTACAATTTCTGCCGGTTTTAATTTTTTAGTGCTTATTTGATAACTTGCATTTGTCGTTTTTATTTTTATTCCAAGATCCTCCAGCGCGTAAGTATGAGCAGCGATGGTGCGTTTACCTAAACTGCAGCCTTGCGCATGAGGAAGAGAAAAAGATTGCAAATAATGAATCATTGGACCGATTAACATGACAATAGAACGTGTTTTGACAGCTGACTGAACATTAATATTTTCTAACTTAAATTTTTTAGGTGGAATAATTTGAACGGAATTTTGACCAAGCCATTTTGCTTGTACTCCAATACTTTCAAGAATTTCTATTACTCGATAAACTTCTTCTATCCGTGCAATACCATGGAGAGTTGTTGCCCCTTTATTTAAAAGGGAAGCGCAAAGGAGCCCAACAGAACCATTTTTGGAAAAATTTGTTGTAATTTTACCGTGAAGTTTCTTACCTCCGTTTACTTTAAAATCTATTAATGTATTGTCTGTTTTTTTATTTTTTTTCATATAAGTGCCCAGGGAGAGAATCGAACTCTCATGATGTTGCCACCAATAGATTTTGAGTCTATCGCGTCTACCAATTCCGCCACCTGGGCGTTTGTTAATTAGTAATTCACACATTTTACACAAAAAACGCTATAAAATCAATTATTAAAAATAAAACCTTTGTGCTAAAATGAATGCATGTCTACTTTATATTCCAACTCAATTTTTTGGATTGACACAGATAAAATTAAACCCAATCCATATCAACCAAGACGAGACTTTGATGAAGCTCGTTTGCAAGATTTAGCCGACTCTATTAAGCAATATGGAGTACTTCAACCACTGACAGTTTCTCGAGTGGAGGTAGAAAAAGAAGACGGAGGTCTTACTACAGAGTATGAACTTATTGCCGGAGAGCGCAGACTTCGTGCAGCCATTTTAGCTGGAGTATCTCAAGTGCCGGTTATCATTCGTACTGGAGATACTTCTATGATGAAATTGGAATTGGCTATTATAGAAACTTTACAAAGAGAAGATTTAAATTCTGTCGACCGTGCGCGCGCTTTTTTTCGTTTGGCAAATGAATTTAAATTTACTCATACTGAAATTGCAAAAAAAGTAGGCAGAAGTAGGGAATATGTTTCAAATACTTTGCGTATTTTATCTTTACCGGAAGAAATATTGAATGCTTTAGCCGAAGGAAAAATAACCGAAGGTCATACCAGGCCATTGCTGATGTTGGTAGATCATCCAGAAGAACAAAATGTTTTGTTTAAAGAAATTCTATACAAAAAAATAACTGTTCGCGAAGCAGAAAGATTAGCTAGAAAAATAGCAACTGATCGTGTACGTAAAAAAGAATATGTGCCAGATCCAGAAATAATAGAACTAGAAGGAGAATTTCAAGATAAATTAGGTACTCGTGTGCATATAAATAGAAGTGAACTAGGCGGACAGATTAAAATAGATTTTTTTTCGGTTGAAGATTTACGTACAATTTTAGATTCGATAAATAAATCAGAAATAGAAAAGAAACCTGGAGAAATGTTAGAAAATTATATTGCTAAAAATACTGAAAATTCTGACATTGGGCTTACGACACCCGAAGAAGTTCCTATGGATGACAGAACAAAAGATGAAATAAAAGAGGATGATACTAAACTTTATGATATTTCTAATTTTAGTATTTAAGAACGACCAAAAGATTTTAATTTAGAAAGTAGGCTATTTTTTTCTAGATAGGATCTTATATCTTTTTTGGCGTGATTTGTTTTGGCATATTCAAGCCACTTAGAAGAAGGATGAGCATCTTTCTTAATTATTATCTCTACGATATCTCCATTTTTTAATGTTGAAAGAATTGGGGCTATTTTACCGTTTACTTTTGCTCCAGCAGTATGGCTACCAATATCTGTATGTATAGAATAAGCAAAGTCTATTGGGCTAGAATCTTCTGGTAAATCTATGACATCTCCTTTGGGAGTAAAAATAAAAATACGGTCATTAAAAAAGTCAGTTTTTAAATGTTCTAAATATTTTTGGGGTTCGCTTAATTCATAATTAAAATCTTTTAATTCTTGGATCCATTTGAAATTAGATTTTTCATCAGAGCCTATTTTTTGTTTTTTCTCTTTATAAGCAAAATGAGCAGCGATACCATAAGCTGCCTCTTCGTGCATTTTTTTTGTTCTTACTTGAATTTCGGCTACTCCACCTGAACCAGTAAAAATAGTAGTATGGATAGAACGATAACCATTAGGTTTAGGAACAGCAATATAATCTTTTATTCTACCAGGTAAAGGTTTCCAAATAGAATGAATTATTCCTAAAACTCTATAACAATCTTCTATATTTTCTACCACAATACGAAGTGCAATTATGTCATGCACTTTCTCTATATCCATTTCACGTTTTAAAAGTTTTTTCCACAGACTATACTTGTGTTTCATTCTGTAATCTATTTCAATCACTTTGACATTATTCTTTTTTAATTCTTTTTCAAGTTCTCTATGTATTTCTTCTAGATTTTTTTCATATAAATCTTTTTCTTCCTTAATTATTTCTTCTGTCTGTTTATATTCTTTAGGATAAGCAAAAGGAAAAGCAGCATCTTCTATTTCACCTTTAAGTTTTCCCATTCCTAAACGATTAGCCAGAGGAGCATAAACCTCTATTGATTCCGTAGCTATTCTTTTTTGTTTTTCTTCCGGTAAAAACTGAAGGGTATGTAAATTATGTAATCTATCAGCAAATTTTATAATGACTACACGCAAATCATTAGTTATGGCTACGAAAAATTTTCTCAAGCTTTCTACGTGTCGTTCATGTCCATGATATTTTAATTTTCCTAATTTAGTCACACCATTTACCAAAAAAACAATCTTTTCTCCAAATTCTTTTTTCATTTCTTCTTCTGTAATTTTGGTATCTTCAAGTACATCGTGCAAAAGCCCAGCCACAATTGTTTGAATATCCATTCCTAACCTAGCTAAAGTTTTTGCAGTTTCAAAAACGTGAGTGAAGTATAGTTCTCCACTTAATCTTTTTTGTCCTTGATGGGCATGTTCGGCAAAATCATAAGCCTTTTTTATAAGCTCTTCATCTTTTTTGTTTAAGCCTTCTATTAGATCTGTTATTTCTTTCACATTTGCCATAAAACTATTATAGCACTATCAAAGAATTATTTTATTTTGTTTAATTTATCGGGTCGATAATTTGGACACTTATTATTACTGCATCTTTCTCCTATGGTTTTTGTTCCTTCCATCATTAAAGAACCACATTTCTCGCATATTTTACCGGTAGGTTTAGCTTTGATGGCGAATTTGCAATCTGGATAATTTGAACAGGAATAAAAAATTCCAAATCGTCCACGTCGTTCACTAATATCGCCTTTTTTACAAAGAGGACAAATAACTCCAGTCCTTTTTTTAGCTTCTTGAGCTTCGTCTTTTTTTATAAATTTACATTTTGGATAACGAGAGCAGGAAATAAAAGTTCCAGAACCGTCGCGTCTTTGGCGTACAATAAGTTTTCCTCCATATACTTTCTTCTTTTTTTCGCCTGCCTGCGCAGGCAGGCCACATTCTGGACACATTTCTCCAGTTTCTTTTGGACCTTCTAATTCTACGCCGTCCAATTTTAAAGCCCCATCGCAATCTGGATATCTGGAACAAGAATAAAATTTACCTCCGCGAGAAAGTTTTATAATCATCTTACCTCCGCACTTTGGACACTTTATATTTTCTGGTGCATCGCCTAAATTGGTCGCTTTTTCTAATTTTTCTTTTGATTTCACATCTTTGGAAAATGGTCCATAGAAATCTTTTAAAGTTTTCTGATATTCACGTTCACCTCGAGAAATTTCATCTAGTTCGTCTTCCATTTCTGCGGTAAATGTATCAGAAATATAATTAGCAAAATGTTTTTCCAAAAAATCAGATACCACTTCACCAACATCAGTCGGGAAAAGAGTTTTGCCTTCTTTCTTAACGTATTCTCGATCTTCTAGAGTTTTCATAATAGAGGCATAAGTAGATGGTCTACCGATATCTCTAGCTTCAAGTTCTTTAATCAAACCTGCTTCACTATATCTATTTGGCGGTTCGGTAAATTTTTCTTCTTTAATAAGATTTAGTAATTTTAATTTTTCTCCGACTTTTACTTCTGGTAATTCTATATCTTCACCTACGCTATCTTTATATACTTTTAACCATCCAGAGAAAAGAACACGAGAACCAGTAGCAGAAAAATCAGGGAATTTAAATTCTGCGGAAGACCGGCTTCCGCGTACTGGCGGAAGCCGGTCTTCCGCAAGGACATTTGCGCTTATTTTTGTCTTTAATAATCTTGCATCTGTCATTTGGGATGAAACAACCCGTTCCCAAATTAATTTGTAAAGTTTTTGTTGTTCATCGGTACCAGCTCCTAAATTTTCTATGTGAGTTGGACGAATAGCTTCATGCGCTTCTTGAGCATTTTTTGATTTAGCTTTATAAATTCTTGGTTGAGCATATTCTTTTCCGTATTTTTTTTCAATTAAAGAAACAATTTGCGTTTGAGCAGCTGCAGATAAATTAGTACTGTCTGTTCGCATATAGGTAATATGTCCAGCTTCGTAAAGTTTTTGCGCTATTTGCATTGTTCTGGAAGGGGAATAACCAAGTCGTGAACTGGCGGTTTGTTGTAAAGTAGAAGTAGTGAAAGGTGCGCGAGGAACTCGTTTTTGTTCTGATTCTTTTACATCTTTAACTAACCAATTTCCTTTTTTACCTTCTTCAAGTATTTTTTCAACTAGTTTTTCGTCTCTTGGTTCCTCTGAACAATAAAGAGTTAATTTTCCCTTTTTAATTGTTTCAAAAAGACCCAATAGTTTCCAATATTTTTCCGGTACGAAAGCACGAATTTCTCTTTCCCGTTCCATTATAATACGAAGCGCAGGGGATTGAACTCGTCCAGCCGAAAGCCCATAACGAACCTTTTTCCAAATGAGCCCAGAAAGATCATAACCAACTAGTCTATCAAGAACTCGTCTTGCTTCTTGAGCCCTTACAAGTTTCATGTCAATTTCTTCTGGATTTTTTAATGCTTCTTTTACTGCTTCTTCGGTTATTTCATAAAATCTAACTCTTTTGACTGGAGCTTTTGTTTTTTTTATTAATTCTTCAATATGCCAAGCAATCGCTTCTCCTTCGCGATCAGGGTCTGTAGCTAATATTATTTCGTCGGCTTTCTGGGCAAGATTTTGTAATTCATGTACAACTTTTTCTTTACCTTTTGAAATTTCATATTTTGGTATAAATCCGCCTTCTATATCTATGGCTTCTTTATTTGATTTTGGCAAGTCGCGAATATGTCCAATAGAAGCACGCACTGTGTATGCGCCTTCTAAATATTTTTCAATAGTCTTTGCTTTTGATGGTGATTCAACAATTAATAATTTCATTAAATACAAGTATTACACGAAAAGTAATTTTTTTGCAAATCAAGCTAATCTAATTTCTCCTAATTCTTCTTTAATTAATTCTTTTATTTCCATTATAGAAAGAACTGCATTTGCGTTTGGAATCGGCATTTTCATGGCGCGAATCAAATCATCACGGGGCATTGGTTCGCGAAGTAGGGCCACTACTTTTTTTTCTTCAGGCGACAAGTCTAAAAATAATTTAGCTTGTTTTTCTTCGTCTTTTGGTTTTTCAAATCCCAAGGCCTCTAACACATCTTCTGCGCAAGTGACGGGTGTGGCACCTTGCTTGATTAATTTATTTGTTCCTTTTGAGTTTGAAGAAAAAATTGACCCAGGTACCACTAACAAATCTCTATTATATTCTGTGGTCAAACGTGCGGTAATAAGAGTACCAGATTTTTCTTCGGCTTCTATAATTAGTACTGCTTTTGAAATGCCGGCCATCAGGCGATTTCGCATCGGAAAACTCCACTGAGTAGCTTTGAAGTCAGGCTCAAATTCGGAGATTAAACATCCTCCACTTTCCACTACTTCTCTGATTAATCTCACATTTGTTTTTGGGTAGATTGCTTCATCGGAAAGTCCTGAACCAGGAAATACCACAGTAATAAGTCCGGTTTGCATTGCTTTTTTGTGAGCGATAGTATCTATGCCCATAGCAAAACCAGAAACTATTACAATGGGATATCCTTTTAATCCGGCAATTATTTTTTCGCAAGTTTCTTTTCCATACGAGGTGAATTTACGAGAGCCTACTACACATAAATAAATTAGGTTTTTTTCTTTAGGCAATTCTCCAATAATCCAAAGATCCTCGGGTGGCTGAGGAATCTCTAAAAGGGCAGGAGGGAATTCTTTTTTGGGCAATTTTTTGATTTCCATAGCTAATAGTATATAATATAAATATGTTAGACATCAAATTTATTCGTGAAAACAAAGAAATAGTGCAAGCAGGGGCTAAGAAAAAATTGATAGAAATCGATATTGCAAAATTGATAGAACTTGACGACGAACGCTTGAAAGAACTTAAAGAAGTGGAAGATCTTCGAAGCGAGGTAAATAAAGTCTCGAATAGTATTGTTGCCGAAAAAGATCCTAACAAAAGAAATCAAGCAATAGAAGAGATGCGCGCAGTGAAAGAAGATATCAAAGCAAAAGAAGAAAAATTGAAAACAATAATGGATGAGTGGCAAAAGATGATGTTGCAAGTGCCAAACGTTCCGGATATGACTGTGCCAAAAGGAAAAGGAGAAGAAGATAATAAAGAAATATTAACTTGGGGAGAAAAGCCTAAGTTTGATTTTATACCCAAAGATCATGTTGAATTGATGATAAAACTTAATATGGTTGATTTTGAAAGAGGGGTAAAAGTTCATGGTTTTAGAGGATATTTTTTACAAAATGATGGAGCAGAACTTTCTTGGGCAGTTTGGAATTATGCGCGTGAGTTTTTTAGTAAAAAAAATTTCAAAACTTTTATCGCTCCATCAATTGTACGAAAACAAAATTTATTCGGTACCGGACATTTACCGGGAGGAGCAGAAGATATTTATCAAACTCAAGACGGAGATTATTTAGCTGGTACTGCCGAAGTGCCTATGATGGGTTACCATAGTAACGAAATTATTCCGAAAGAAGAATTGCCGAAACGTTATTTGGCCTTTTCTCCATGTTATAGGAGAGAAGCAGGTGCGCATGGAAAAGATGTTAAAGGATTAATTAGAGTGCAAGAATTCTTTAAACTTGAACAATTAATACTTTGTGAAGCTAATCATGAAGAATCAGTTAAATTTCATGAAGAAATAAATAGAAATTACGAAGAATTTCTTGAATCGCTTGGTATTCCTTATCGTCGTTTGGAAATCTGTACTGGCGACTTAAAAGCTGCGCATGTAAAGAGTTATGACACAGAAGCTTGGATTCCATCACAAAATCAATACCGAGAGCTTTCTAGTGCATCATATTATCACGATTTTCAAACAAGACGTTTTGGTATTCGCTATAAGGACAAAGAAGGTAAATTACGTTTTGCACACTCCCTGAATTCTACCGCAGCAGCTACACCAAGAATATTAGTGGCTATAGTAGAAAACTATCAACAAGCAGATGGTTCAGTAAAAATCCCTGAAGTATTAAAGAAATATATGGGTGGGAAAGATTTGATAAAATAATATGATATGAAAAATCGAAGTGTTTTAAATTCTCCGCGTCTTTTGGAACTAAAAAAGAAAAAACACAAAATCTTAAGAAGAAAGATATTTTTTTTAATTTGTTTTTTTATTTTAATCTTGGTTGGTTTATCTTTTCTTTCCAAATGGGAATATATCAATATAAATAATATTCAGATTACCGGCAACAAAGTGATAGAGACGAAAATGATTGAAAGTGTTATCAAAGAAAAAATCACTGGCAATTATCTTTGGTTTTTTCCAAAAACAAATTTTTTACTTTATCCCAGAGGGGAGATAAAAAGAGAATTGGCTGATAAATTTAAAAGACTGAAAGATATTTCTTTGAACGTTCAAAACTTTAAAACTTTAAATATTTCTTTAACAGAAAGAACAGCTCTATATACATATTGTGGTCTTGCTCCGGCAGAATTAGATGCAAGTAATCAAAAATGCTATTTTATGGATGATGGTGGTTATATTTTTGATGAGGCTCCATATTTTTCTGGAGAAGTATATTTGAAATTTTATGGCAAATCTGATTCCTATTTCTTTCAGCCAAATTTTTCTAAATTAATCTCATTTAAAGAAACATTACAAAAAATTGGTGTGAAGCCAGTTGTATTTTTTGTGGAGGACAATGGAGATATGAAAGTATTTTTATCTTCCACCACCTCTCAATTAGGTCCATTTATTAACTTAAAAGCGGATGCTGATTTCAATCAGATAGTAGAAAATTTACAATCTGTATTAACTACAGAACCTTTAAAAACAGAATTTAAGACAAAATATTCTTCGCTTCTTTATATTGACCTCCGCTTCGGGAATAAGGTATATTATAAATTTAGATAGAGATAACCCCCTAAATCCCCCTTGTCAGGGGGACTCTACCTCACCCCAATCTGCTTGTTAGCAGATTTTCCCCTCTCCAGAATTAAAAATTTTGGAGAGGGGTTAGGGGTGAGGTGTTCCTCCCCTGACAAGGGGAGGCTAGGGAGGGGTTGTATTAAAAATTATGCAAAATTTCTGGAAAAAATTAAAGAAACCATTTTTCTGTTTAGCGCCGATGTCGGACGTTACTGATATTGCTTTTCGTCGCATCTTAGCGAAATACAGCAAAAATAGAGAGAACAAAGACAGGGTTGTTTTTTGGACAGAATTTGTGGCCACTGATGGTTTATGTAATAAACTGGCCAAGAAAAAACTTTCCCATATATTAAAATACTCCGAAGCCGAAAGGCCAATCGTGGCTCAAGTTTTTGGCGCCAATCCTGAAAACATGAAAAAGGCTTGTAGTTATATTGCCAGTCTAGGTTTTGATGGCATAGATATAAATATGGGTTGTCCTGATAAATCAGTGGTTGCTCAAGGAGCTGGGTCAGCACTGATAAAAACTCCGCAACTTGCCAGAAAAATTATACAAGCGGCTCATGTGGGAATAAAATCAGCAGGAACGCATATTCCAGTGTCAGTTAAAACAAGAGTTGGTTTTTCTAAAGAAGAAATAGATACTTGGATACCAGAATTATTAAAAGAAGATATTTCCGCTTTGACGATTCATTTGCGTACTGCTAAAGAATTGTCGCTCGTTCCAGCAAATTGGAATTATATTAAAAAAATAAAAGAACTTATAAAAAAAAGTGGAAAAGATATATTGCTCATTGGTAATGGTGATGTCGCAGATATTGATGACGCTAGGAAGAAGTATAAAGATTTCGGTTGTGATGGAATAATGATAGGTAGGGGAGTTTTTGGGAATCCATTTTTCTTTGCATTTCAAAAGCCAGGCTTTAGGAATTTAGAAAAGCCTGGCTTTGGAAAACAAAAAAATTTAGACCCCTCCTCAATCCTCCCCTTCGCAGGGGAGGAAGTAAAAGAAAAGTTAGAAATTCTCATAGAACACACCCAACTTTTTGATAAAGAACTTGCAAAACCTAAACATAAAAGTTTTGCTGTAATGAAAAAACATTTCAAAGCGTATGTAAATGATTTTCCGGGGGCAAAAGAATTACGCGCAAAGTTAATGGGAACAGAAAATTCAAAAGAAGTGGAAAAGATAATACGAAGTTTCCTGAAATTGACAAACTCTGATTAGAAGTGTTAGAGTGATAAAAACAGCCATTCATTCATAATTTAAAGGAGTCAATATGAAAAAGATTATTATATTTACTTTTTCATCAAGAAAAATAATTCTTTCTGGAAAATTATTTGATATTGGGGTAAATTTAGACTCAGTATTAATACTTTCAGATAAAGAAAACCTTGGGGATATATTAAGAGAAACTCGACCTAAAATAATTTTGGTCGACGGAGAATTACCCAATGATCTATTTCTTGATTGCATCGATATTGCGGAAAAATCAATTTCTGACTTTGATATGGATACAAAACTCTGTGTCTTTGAAAGAGATCGAAAAACTCCAGGAACAATTTTTATCACAGGACTTATAGATTTAAAAAATATTGTTTAAATTTATAAGCCAAAATTAAAAAGCCCTAATAAACAGGGCTTTTTTTATTTTAATTTTTCTGTATAATAATGTGTATGCACGATTTGGCATTATATAGAAAATACAGACCTAAAAACTTTAGCGAAGTAAGAGGACAAGACCATATTGTGAAAGTCTTGGAAAGCTCAGTGGAGACCAATAAAGTTTCGCATGCTTATCTTTTTGTGGGTTCTAGGGGTACAGGTAAAACGTCTGTAGCTCGTATTTTCGCTAAGGAAATCGGGGTCTCAGAGAATGACCTTTATGAGATAGATGCCGCCTCTAATAGAGGTATAGAAGACATTAGAGCCCTTCGGGACGGCGCTAGAGTCCTTCCTTTTGATTCAAAATACAAAGTTTACATAATAGACGAGGTTCATATGCTTTCTAAAGATGCTTGGGGTGCATTGTTGAAGACCTTGGAAGAGCCTCCCAAACATGTCATTTTTATTCTGGCTACGACAGAAGTGCACAAAGTTCCAGAAACGATAGTCTCTCGTTGTCAGGTTTTTGTTTTTAGAAAAGCTTCTGATTTGGCTTCTAAAAATATGATTCTAGAGGTTGCTAAAAAAGAAGGTTTTGAATTAAATGCTGGTTCAGCAGAGTTGATGGCGATTTTAGGAGATGGTTCATTTCGTGATGCTTTAGGTACATTACAGAAAGTTTTAAATTTCTCTGTTGATAAAAAAGGAAAAAAAATAAGTAAAATAACCAGAGAAGATGTAGAAAAAATAACTGGCGCACCGAAAACACTTTTAGTAAATGACTTTATTTCTGCTATTGCTGAGAAAAATTTAGAAAATGGAATCACAACTGTTCGTAAAGCTGCAGCTGAAAGTATGGATATGAAACTTTATTTGAAATTAATTATAGAAAAATTTCGAGTAGCGGTGATTTTAAAATATGCTCCGAAATTAGAAAAAGAAATGGTAGGGGATTTAGGCGAAGAAGATTTAGAATTTTTAAAAGGATTAGTAAAAGAAGATAAAGAAGGGCTCCTTCGTTCAAAAGCTCTATCAATCCTTCTTGAAGCTTACAGCGATATTGACCGTGCCTTTGTCTCCGAACTTCCACTCGAACTTGCACTAGTCAAAATTCTTTCAAAAGAGTAATTGCTTATTTTATTGTTTTAGCTACTTTTAAGATATTGCGAAAAAGCATGGCTATGGTCATTGGACCCACGCCTCCTGGCACAGGTGAGACAAAACCAGCTACATCTTTTACTGATTCTAAATCTACATCGCCCACGATCCCAGAATTTAATTCAGAAGTTCCAGCGTCTATAATTATTACCCCATTTTTTATCATATTACCTTTTATATATTGTCCCTTTCCCATTCCTGAAATTATGACATCAGCTTTTTTTAATATTTCTTCTTTGTTTTCTGTTTGGCTAGAAATAATTTCTGGAGTTAAGCCACGAAGATGAAGTAGGGCAGAAACTGGTTTACCTACTAATTTTCCTTGGCCTAAAACAACTATTTTTTTATCTTTCAAACTTAAGTTAATAGAATCTAAAAGAAAAATACAAGCAAGAGCAGCTGGAAAACCTAAAGATAAATCTCCATTATAAAATTTTTCACTTGTAATAGTATTTAAACAATCTACATCTAAACGTGAATCTACTGCATTTAAAATTTTGTCTTGATCTAAGTTTTCTGGCAGTGGGAGTTGAACAATAATCCCACACATATTTGGAATTTTATTTAAAACTTCTATTTCTTTCACTAAGTTTTCTGTGGTTATATTGGAAGGGAAGAAGGCTTCATGAAAATGAATTCCTATTTCTTCAGCTGTATGTTTTTTCATATTTACATACTGACGAGAAATAGAGTTATCTCCAACTAGGACATCACAAAAAACTGGTTGAAAAGACAAAGAATTTATTTCCTTTTTTATTTCATCCAGAATTTCTTTACTTATTTTTCTTCCGTCAATTATTGTTGTCATTGATCTTTATAATACCATATTATCCCCACTTTTAAAATTTGCATAAATAGTTGTGTAAAACATAGATAAGGTGTTATAATACCAATGTCCTACCTATGATTGAAAAAAGAGAAGAAAAAGAAAAAGCTATAAATTTACGCAAACAGGGGAAAACTTATTCCGAGATTTTGTCTGTTGTTCCTGTTGCCAAATCAACTTTAGCTATTTGGCTACAATCTGTAAGTCTAGGTAAAAAACAAAAACAAGTATATACCCTAACAAGAAGATTAGCATCTCTTCGTGGTGGAGAAGCAAAGAAAAAACAAAGGATAACTAAACAAAATGAGATATTTTTAAAATCTAAAACAGAGATTGAAAGCATTTCTCAAAAAGAATTATTCCTAATAGGGATAATTTTATATTGGGCAGAAGGTGCAAAAGAAAAAGAATACAGACCAGGGTCTCAATTTGAATTTTCTAACATGGACCCAAAAATGATACAGCTTATGATAGTTTGGCTCTTAAAAATGTGCAAAATTAACAAAAATATGATAATCTTCAATATATTTCTTCACCAGAGCCACAAAGACAGAGTAGAAGAAGTAAGGGGATTTTGGTCTAAAATTACTGGTTTTCCTATAAATAGTTTTTCTGCTGTTTATTGGAAAAGAAATAAATTGACGACCAATCGTAAAAATACTAATGAAAAATATCATGGAGTATTAAAAATCAAAGTTAGAACAAGTTCTAGTTTAGTTAGAAAAATAGCAGGTTGGTCAGAAGGTATTTTTGAAAAAGTAGTAAAGAAATAGTATATTTGGGGATCGTCTAACGGTAGGACTTCTCCCTTTGAAGGAGAAAATTTTGGTTCGAGTCCAAATCCCCAAGCTAGTGATATTTTATAAAGATGATATAATTAAAACATGCCTTCAGACAAATTAATTAAAAAAGAAATAGAAAAACCAAGAAAAGAACTGGTAGATTTCAGAAAAGAAATAACCGGTTATATTAATGGCTATAAAAGTGGAAGAATAACCGGCACTATGTATGACCTTTCTTTAATTGAGAATGTTGATGAACTCATAGGAGAAGACCTTGATATGTGGAAAAAATTAGAAAATTACAAAACAAATCCAATTTCTGAAAGAGACCTAGATATTTATCAAAATCATGTAAAAACTTCGAAAAGTTTATCAAGAGACAACTTTCGTGCATATATTATACAAAAAATAACCGCATTTTCTTCGTTAGATATGAATACTGAAGAAAAAAGAAAACTATGATCAGAAACGTAAACAAAGAACATAAAGCAAAATTAAATACACTTGATAAAGTGGCAATTTTTATTACCAAAGTTGTTGGCACTATGTGGTGCGCCATCGCTTTTACTATTTTGGCTTTGATTAGTTTACCGGAAGCATTAAGTAATGGAACAGCCACCACTATTTCTTGGATTGCCCAAACGTTTTTGCAGTTAGTGTTATTGTCTATCATTATGGTCGGGCAAAATCTTCAAAGCAAACATTCAGAGCTCCGAGCCGAAGCAGATTATGAAACTGATATGGATGCAAAAAAAGATGTTGAAAATTTATTGAAACGTCTTGATGACATAGAACAAAATAAGCTCGATAAAATAATAAAAATTTTAGAAGATGCAAGAAATAAATAAAGATATTCTAATTCGTGCCCAAAAAGGGGATTTAAATGCATTCGAATATATTTTATCTTTTTATGAAAAAGCTATTTTTAACTATTGCTTGCGAATAACGAAAAACCCACAAGAAGCAAAAGATATAACTCAAGAGACTTTCATAAAAGTATATTCACATCGTAAATCAATTGACCCAGAAAAGAAAATAAAAACTTGGATATTTACCATTGCCACCAATACAACTTATGATTTTTTAAGGAGCAAAAAACGAAAAAACGAAACAAGCCTAGACGAAGAAAATGAAACAATTCCTAATTTTGAAGCGTATTATCCAGAAGAGGGTTTAGTTTCTGATGTAGAGAAAGCTTTAAAAAAGATAAACCCGGAATACAAAAAGGCACTTTTGCTGTTTTATCAACAAGGTTTTAAGTACGAAGAAATAGCTGAAATACTTCTAATGCCTATTAATACAGTGAAGACTCATATCAGCAGAGGGAAGGAAGAATTAAAAGAATTATTAAAAGAATATGGAAAAAATTGACGAACAACTAAATAATTTATCACTGATAGAAATTCCGGTTGGAATGCATCAATCTATAATGCATAAGGTTAATTATAAACGTATAAAACCAATACTTTTTTCAGTCTTAGGTTTGCTTGTACTTAATTTTTTTATAATCGCTTGGCACATAAATGGTAAATTAGTTAATGCAGAATTTAGTGATATGATGAAAGATTTCTTTGAAACTTTTGATTTGAGTTTTTATTTTGTTGGTACTATTCTAGGAAGTTTCTTTGAGATAGTTTCTCCGGCTATTGTTTTATCTTTGCTACTTAATTTAGGTGGAGCAATCTATGTTGGAAAGAAAATTAGGGCGTCAAAAAAAGAATTGGTTTTTGAAACAAATCGACTACCTGTGGCGTATTAGAGGTAAGGTCGAATTAATACTAATTAATACTAAACTAAAATTTATATGATAAACAAAATGAAATTCATTCTCCCAGTTTTAGCTCTTGGTCTTATGTTCAGTTCAACAGCTTTTGCTCAAACAACTTCAACATCAGATACAAGTGGAGGTGCTAGCAGTACAACAACTTCAACTGTTTCTGCTAGAAAATCGTGTTTAGCTGATGCTAAAACTGCTCGTGTTGCCGCTGTAAAAGCAACCCAAGATGCATACAAGGCCGCTAATTTAGCCGCTAAAACAGCAAAAGCTTCTGCTCTTAAAGATGCAAAAGCTCTTACTAATAAAAAAGCTATGTCCGTTGCAATAAAAGCAGCTAACACCGCTTATAAATCAGCTGTAAAAGATAATGCTAAAACTCAAACAGCCACAGTAAAAGCAGCTTGGAGTGCTTACACAACAGCTGTAAAAGCTTGTCCTAAAAAATAATTATTAACAATAATTTATAAAAGACACCACTTTCGACGTGGTGTTTTTTATATTATTCTTGTCAAACTCTTTATTTTTGGCACTATTTATGTTATATTGCATTTTATGCAATCATTTTTAAGTAAAGTGCCAAAATTTTTTAAATCTAAATGGACGCTCGGAGCAATAGTATTGATTATTCTTGGAGTAGGTGGATATTTTCTCTTTCATAAAAATCCAACATATCAATTTGTAACTGTACAAAATGGTTCTATCACTGAATCGGTTTCTCTGACTGGCAATACTATACCCAATCAAAATGTCTCTCTGGCATTCGGTAGCAGCGGCATTGTTTCTCACACTTATTCCGATCTTGGAAAGCAAGTGAACAAAGGACAAGTATTGGCGGAATTAAATATGAGTGATCTTTTGGCGCAATTGCACAATGCCCAAGCCAACTATCAAAAAATTATAAATGGTGCGACAGAACCAACTATTGATGTTACCAAAGCTTCAGTAAGCGCTGCAGAAGTTAGTCTTGATGGAATAATCAAACAACAAAAATTACTTGTGCAAAATGCATACAATAATCTTCTTAATTCCACACCCGAAGCATTACCAAGCGGGGGA
>JAPLXV010000018.1 GCA_026395895.1 Candidatus Nomurabacteria bacterium
CGTTCATCCTGAGCTAGGATCAAACTCTAACTAAAAGTTAAAATTACGAAGTAATTTTAACCCTGTTAAATGATTTTAAAATTTAAAATCAAAATTTGATAAAATCAAATTTTATTTAACAGGGTGATTTTACTACATAAAATCAGAACGAAACAAAACAAAAAACAGCAATGTTTTTGATTTTTGTACTCGATCCTAGCTCTATAATTATCTTCCCGACGCTAAATAAACTTAGGTCGGGATCCCGACTTCGCGGAAGCGAACGTCGGGACAAAAAAACAAACAAGCTTGCACTTGTTCTCAAAACCTATTCCTTTTTCAAAGAGTTCCTTAAATTAAAACGCTCTATCAAATTGGTAGAGACGCTTGGGAAAGTATATACCAAGAGAAACCCTGTGTCAAGCACAAAAAATGCCCATATTTATGGGCATTTTTTGTGCTAGTTATTTCTTAGCTTTTTTTGGTTTCTTCTTCTCTTTTCTATGCCCATCACCTTTTGCCATAAAATTCTTGTCCCGTAGTGAGCTATGCTCTACTACTGGGATTATTGGTTAAATTAATAATCATACACTAAAAAACCTAATTACATGTCGCAGCACAAATATGAGCCGGATAGAAACTCTGGGTGCTTACACCTGAGGTACATTTACTATCCCCATAAATCCAATACTTTGGGGTCGTCGCATCAACTCCTCTACATTGACTTGTTGCAAAAGAACACACCCAAGGACTTACATTAGTAGATACATATGCCTCTTCTCCTGAATACGGTTGACACGTACCCATTGTTTTTTGATACTCTAGCCACTTTGAATTATAACCTACTGGATCCCTTGAATAATCAAACCACCTTCCCGTATAATTTAAATAATCAGATATCGTGTTAAGAGTAGTAACTACATAATAACCAGAAACTATTTTTGTACTTTTATCTGAAGGAACTGTATAAAATGTTACTCCGTTGTGGTTAGTATCAATTAAACTTTGTTTTGTTTCTACTCCATCACAATTATAATCATAACTTCCATCTCCCCTATCAGACGAATATGCTCGCTGGGGAGTATCACCATAAAATGTAGCAGATAATAAAGATAAAGTTGTGGATGTACTACCAGGAAAAGCATATCTGGCAGCTGTTGGAAGATCAAGAAGTCCTGTTGTAGGATTTACACGAAAAGGTTCGTCATAACAATCAGTGTTATCCGCTACATATTGATTTGTCGGTGCATCACAGGCCATTACGGGAGCTCCTGCGCCATATCCATCCCCATCTTTATCCTGATACCATGCTTTTTTTGTACAGTTCAATGAAGAATCAACTGTAATTGTTGCTGTACTACTAGCACTTCCTCCTGGACCTGTGCAAGTAATATTAAAATCATAAAGACCAGGTGCTGAAAAGTTTAGTGTTTGTTTAGAAAAATTATATTTTACTATTTCTTCTCCTAAAATTGCCCTTGGTCCAAACCAAGTATTGTAAAGTGGACCAAGATTCATACCAGACTTATCTAATTTTGCAATGCAGGATGTCGCATCTGTTGATGACCAAGTAATAGTTACAGACCCTTTAACCACAATATTTGTTGGATTAACAAAAATAGTAGCAGTTGGTTTTTTATTTGGATCAATAACATTAATCTTTGTTGTATTATTAACACTCCCCCCTAGTCCCGTACAAGAGATCGAATATGTAGTTGTTGAGGTGGGAGCAACTTCTAAAAAGGCATCCTGTCCAGCACTTTTTATTTCATCAGTCAAAGGATTTTTATTAGTCCAAATAATTGAAGAAATACCACCAGCAACATTATTATTAGCATTAGAAGAAAATTTGCTGGTTATAGGATCATAATATCTTTTTATATTTTTATCCCATGGAATAGTGCAAGACGTTGCATTAGTTGTAGCAACGAAGATAGTTGAACTTCCCCCACTACCATAAGTAAGAAATTCTGGGACAGCGGTTAAAGTAGCGGTCGGGGCGGGTGTAATAACAGGATTAGTAGGAATTAATTTTTGAATATCTTCACGACTTCTCACCACCACTTTAAATGAAGCACTGGCATCACCACCTGCCTTACAATTTGAAACTCCTAATTTGATATTGTATGTACCAGGAGTGGTCCAAGCATGACCAACACTAAATGTTGTATTAGGAAAAGAAGAAGGACATATTTTTCTTGATGATGAGGCGCTGTTGCTGTTATTGTCCCCCCAATCTATTGTCCAACTTAAATTACCACCATCTGGATCCATAGCCTTAAAATTAAGAACAGTCATAGTGTTAACTACAGTAGTACAAGACCCCCCCGTGATTAAACTATATCCAGAGACCAATGAACAATCGCGAAGATAACTCTGCGCATCAGCAGAATTATTTATATTTAAGATAAATAAACTTAGAATAAAAACAAAAGAAATAATTATGTATTTTTTCATAACCTAATTATACCCCTATGTTCCATTTCTGCAAAATCGCACGAGTAGCTGGTCCAAATATTCCATCAG
The DNA here is from genome assembly GCA_026395895.1 of Candidatus Nomurabacteria bacterium. GTDB lineage: Bacteria > Patescibacteriota > Minisyncoccia > Phycocordibacterales > UBA9973 > UBA9973. The sequence continues at coordinate 2,506 of JAPLXV010000018.1, forward strand.
CAGAAAGTTGATTAGCAGTTTGAAATTCTTTAAGAGCTGTTAAGGTAGCATAACCAAAATAAGTTGTTTCTTCGCCTGCGTTTACTCCATTAATTTTGAAACCTTTTTCTTCAAGCATTTTCTGAAGACATTTTACTTCTGGATTATTCATTCCTTTACTAAGAGTCATAGTAAATTCGCAACTTGATGAAACATTTGCGTTTGGATTTGTTTGGGAATTTTTTTCATTACTAGTTGCACTATCAAAAGCACCTAAGGCATTTGCTGATAGTGACGACTCAGGAACAAAACTAACAATACCGCTTCTGGTAGTAGTGGTGGTAGTGGTACTACCTCTTGTAGCACTCCCTGAACTACCATCTCCTCCACCTGAAGTTGATGTCAAACATTTTATATACTCATGCGTATGATCATCAAAATATGACCATATGCGTCGTGCTGTTCCGTCTAAATTATTTTTTGAATCTTGATCATTTACCCCTGGAACATACCAATCAGACCATCCTCCGTTAGACCATTGAATGCGATATTTAATAATTTCTGGATGTGCTGAAATATCAAGACCAAGTTTTTCAAATGGTCCTGTACCCCCTGGATTTCCAAGCGCTGCTTCTATCACATCGGTTGTTGAAGTGCAAGTGACTGATGTAGATACATTTATAGAAAAATTACTTGAAGCGGACCCACTCTTACTATCTGAAACTGTAACTTTTACATTATATGTTCCTGCCGTATTCCAAGTATGATCCATATTAAATGTCCAACCAGAACCATTTTGTCCCTGACAAGAATCTTGTCCTCCTTGAAGAAGAATACAAGTACTCCCTCCCCCTGAAGAATCTCCCCAATTTATGACCCAGTTTAAATCATCATTATCTGCATCTGTAGCACTGAAATTAAAATTATATGACTTACCTGCATTGACACTCACAGGAACTGCGATCGGATTAAGAACCGGATTATGATTTGTTGATATTAAATTCTTTACCGTCACACTTAAACTTGTTTTTGCACTTTGCCCGCTAGAATTTGTAACCGTAAATGTCGGAGTATAAGTCCCTGCTGTGCTGTATGTGTGCGTAAATGTTGCTGATTGTTGAGGTGCTTGAGTTGCTGTTGTACAAGCAGCACTAGTAGGACAAGTCGTTATAGTATCTCCCCAATTTACAGAATAAGTAAGATTGCTGGCACCGCCTGGATTACTGTTGTCCGAAGCATTTACCGTCCAAGTTCCTGTTTGTCCGACAGTTAATGATTGCGGACCAGAGACTTGGGAAATAGTTGGACCAGAACATTTTTGTCCTGTGGTTGAACTATAGACTTCACCATTTAAACAACCATCGCCAGTTGGAGAAGTGATGGTGAAATAATTATCAGAATTATCAAACGTACTGTCAGCTCCGTCCTTAGAAATCACAATCTTAAACTGACCACCTTTAATAATGTCAGAATTATCAACTGGTATTGTCCAAGGATATTTACCCAAGGAAGCTGAAATATTATCACCTATAAGTGCTACTACACCGTTTATATCTTTTTTTGATAAATAAATATAAACTTTATCTACTCCCGTAGAATTCCAAACAATATTATAAGTCTGTCCCATTTTATATGTCTCTCCCCCATTTGGTGAAAGAACAGTGATGGAAGGAGTAGAAATTACATTCCCCACCTTCACACTTAAGCTCGTCTTTGCGCTTCCTCCATTACCAGGACATGGAATTGTAAAACACATAATTGTACTTGGACTCGTTACTGTAAATGTCGGAGTATAAGTTCCTGCTGTACTATATGTATGAGTGAACGTTGCCGACTGTTGAGTTGATTGTGGAGAGGTTGACGGAGATAATCGTGTTCCACCGTAAACAATGTCTCCCCAATTCACAGAATAAGTAAGATTGCTGGCACCGCCTGGATTACTGTTGTCCGAAGCATTTACTGTCCAAGTTCCTGTTTGATTTACGTTTAATGTTTGTGGACCGGAGACGCTGGAGATAATGGGATTATTAGTAGGGACAACAGGAGTATCGGTACAATTCAATACCATACCGCATCCTGTAATTGAATTATAATTTGGCCCGTGATTATAATTACAACCTTGAGGTGGAGCTGCATAATCACATTTAGTAGTTAAATCTCCACAAGTCAAAGCTTTAATTTTCGCTTTGGTAGCTGGACCAACATATCCGGTAGGACTGATACCATTATCTTTTTGAAAATCTTTTACTGCCTTAAAGGTAAGCAAACCGAAATATCCTGTCGGTTCTGAATTTAAGTATCCTTTTGATTGCAAAAAATCTTGCAGAGTCGAAACTTCTCCGTTTTTATTTGCATCTCTATCTCTATATCTCAAATTATTTACAATAGAAACACAACTAGAGGCCGGAGCATTTGGATCAGTGTCCGCCGGAGGAGTACCTTGCGCAAAAGAAAAACTTGGAACCAAAACTAAGCCAAAGACCAAAACCGCAAACGAAGACAAAATATATTTTTTCATAATTTTTAGCTAGAATTAATAATAAAAATACTATAATTTAACTTTTTAATCATACATTAAAAAGCACCATAAGTATACCCCCCCCCCCGATGGAAAAGCAAGAACAATTGTTTGCAAGTTGTTTTAAAAAACTCTTTCTAAAACAACTGTCTTATATTTGCAATCAATAATCGCTTTATAATCAAATTTTGATAAAAAACTTATACCCATTAGTGGAACACCTTTAGAAATAAAAACTTGTATGTTTTTTGTAATTCCTTCCATTGACGACAAGGCACTAGCTGTGGGAATTGGCACAATTTCTCCATTTGCAATTCTTGTATTTGTTGCACCAGTAACTTCTAAGCCAAGCTCCCTGGCAATTCCCGGAGTAACCTGCATATCTCCAGTAAATCCAGTGTCCAAAAGAAAGAAAGTTTCTTGAGCAGATTGTTTCCATGCCACCGAAGCTTTTACAATAGGAACATTCTCTTTTATAAATTCTCCTTTTACCATAAATTATCTTTCAAAAAACATTCGAGCCATAGTTTCAGCGGCCTCAAAACCAATCTTTGCTACATAAAAAACTTTTTTAGGATGACTTTTTCGGGCAAGATCCACTGCATCCGCGCTTGTTTCCGCAAAATACACATCTTTGGAATCAATATCTATCGCCAAAAACTTGCCGTTTTCTTTCGGCTCATATTTATCCTTAATTTGATTATATATCCTAGCTCCTTCGGCCACTATCTTTTGAAGGTCAGCTTTTTTAATAAGTTCTTCCGTATCCATACTCATAGTATAACAATAGTTATAAATTAATACAAATCATGTATTTTTATTTCTCCTCAAGAATATATCTGTCAAGAATAGCTTCAAACATCAAAGGCACCACAATGGTGGCATCGGATTCAATGACAAACATAGGAGTATGTTTGGTTAGTTTATCCCAAGTTATTTTTTCATTTGGGGTGGCACCTGAATATGAACCATAAGAAGTTGTGGAATCTGAAATCTGACAGAAATATCCCCAAGGACGAACTTCTTCTTTCAAATCATATTTTATGGAAGGCACTACACAAATCGGAAAATCTCCGGAGATTCCTCCACCAATTTGATAAAATCCTAAACCTGGACCGCCTTTAGAAAGTTCCTGATACCAATCATAAAGTTTCACCATATACTCTACACCAGTTTTCATGACAGATGGTTTTACTTCTCCAGCTTTGCAATAGCCGGCAAAAATATTTCCGAGAGTGGAATCTTCCCAACCCGGTACCACAATCGGCGTCAAATTTTTCTTGGCCGCTTCTAATAACCAACAATGTTCTGGATTTCCTTCATATTTGCCTTTCAATTCATCAGATAATAAAATTTGATAGAAATATTCATGCGGAAAAAAACGCTGTCCGTTTTTTTCCGCTTCTTTCCACCTTTTTAAAATAATCGGCTCCACTACCCGAAAAGCTTCTTCTTCTGGAATAGATGTATCTGTCACCCTTCGTTCTCCTCTGTTCAAAATCGCTTCATCGTCTTCTTTGGTAAAATATCTGTAATCCGGATAATCTTTATAACTATTGTGAGCCACTAAACGAAAAACTGATTCCTCTAAATTCGCACCAGTGCAAGAAATGGCATGAATTTTTCCTTCCTTGATCATCGGCGCCAGAGTGATACCAAGTTGAGCGGAAGACATAGCGCCTCCCATAGCCACCAGCATTTTACCTCCACCGTCTAGATGTTTTTTAAAAGCCAGAGTGGCATCCTTAAAAGCCCGAGCATTAAAATTAAAGAATAATTTTTGAAACAAACCTAACATTGAAATATTATTGTTTGACATAAGTTGATTATACTATCTTGTTTTTTAGTGTGCAATATGCAATACTATACCAATGCAATTAGTAGCTAATATACTGCCTTATGCGCAGATAATACTTTCTGTCGTTTTGGTAACAGCCATACTGCTCCAGCAATCAGGTGCAGGATTGGGAGGTGCCCTTGGTGGAAGTGATAGTGATTCTTTCCATCACACTCGCCGAGGTTTTGAAAGATTTCTTTTTTATCTATCCATTGTTTGTGGAATTCTTTTTACTTTATCTGCTTTTCTGGCTATACTAATAAAAGCAAAAAGCTAATAGAAACTATCTTGCATTAAATTTTAGTTTTATGGAAAACTTTTATAATCGCATACGTAATCTATTGCCCTCAAAAAGCGAAATCAAAAAAGCCATCTCTCATTTTTCAAAAAGAGAGTATTTCGTTTTCTTAAGTTTGGTAATTATTTTATTTATAAGCACTTTAATAATACTGCAAAATATTAATAAATCCTTTATGGTGAATGTCCCAATGAATGGAGGATCCATAACTGAAGGAATCGTTGGCACTCCTCGTTTTATAAATCCTGTACTGGCCTTTTCTGATGCTGACCAAGATTTGGTGGCGCTTATTTATTCTGGATTAATGAGAAAAAATCCTGATGGTTCTCTAACCCCAGATTTAGCTGAGAAATATGAAGTATCAAAAAATGGTTTAACATATACTTTTACTTTAAAAAATGAAATTTATTTTCATGACCAAAGACCCGTTACTATTGACGATATAATTTTTACCATAAATGAAATAAAGGATCCGGTTATGAAAAGTCCCAAAAAAGGAAATTGGGATATGGTTAAAGTTGAAAAAATAGATGAAAAAACAATCAAGTTCACGCTGAAACAGCCTTATGCCTCTTTTTTAGAAAACACAACACTTGGAATAATGCCAGCCTATTTGTGGAACAATTCCCCTATTGAACTGAATGACGCAAATACACAACCAATTGGATCAGGACCTTTTATGGTTGGAACAGTTAGTAAACAATCTACGGGATTAATAGATTATTATGATCTAGTTCCTTCCAAAAAATTTAATTTGAGTGAGCCATATCTCGACAAAATGACCTTGCGTTTTTACCCAAATGAAAATGACCAAATTGCCGCCCTAGAAAAAGGAGAAGTAGATCAGATAAGTTCCATCACTCCTTTAAATGCGCAAATATTAAAAGAACAAAATTTTCGTATAGAGTCTCTAACCCTTCCTCGAGTATTTGGACTCTTTTTTAATCAAAATCAAAATCAAATTTTTACCGATAAAAAAATCATAAACGCCATAGACCTTGCAATTGATAAAGATAGTATTGTGCGTGATATTCTTCTAGGATATGGAGTGGTTATCGATAGTCCAATACCTCCTAATATGATTAATTATCAAAAATTAAACAAAGGAGATGGTGTTTCATATGAAGAAAATATAAAAAATGCACAAGATATCTTAAATAAAGATGGTTGGAAAAAAGGGACAGATGGATTCTTGCAAAAAACAATAACTGGAAAGAATAAGAAAAAAACTATATCATATCTAGAGTTTTCCATTTCTACCAGTAATGCTCCAGAACTTGTGAAATCTGCTGAATTGATAAAACAAGATTTAGAAAATATTGGTATGAAAATTACTATAAAAACTTTTGAAATCGGTAATTTAAACCAAGGAGTTATTCGTCCACGTAAATATGACGCCTTGCTTTTTGGACAAATTATAAATCATGAATCTGATTTACTTGCCTTCTGGCACTCTTCCCAAAGAAAAGACCCGGGGTTAAATGTGGCCATGTACACCAACGTTAATGTAGATAAAATATTAACAGATGCTTCTATCACAATTGATGAAAAAGCAAGAGTAAAAAAATATATTCAATTTGAAAACGAAATAAAGAAAGATATGCCAGCAGTATTCTTATATAGTCCTGACTTTATATATATCGTATCAAAAAATATTCAAGGATTTTCTTTAGATCACATTATTACCTCAGGAGATAGGTTTCTAAATTCTTATCTATGGTATACTAAAACAGATAACGTTTGGAAAATATTTTCCGAATAAAACTATATGAGAAAAAATAGACTGCCTTTTAGCGCTATCAGTATTGACGAAAAAAAACCAGACATCCCACGTCTGGAATCTAAACATGCGTCTCCAGACGTCGGACGTCAAAATTCTAGACGTCCGACGTCTACTAAAAAAACTATAAAAAGTTCTACTTATCAATATTCTAAAAAGAATTACGGACAATCTAGAAATAGTAATCGTCCGTTTAATAATAGTAATAATAGTCATAAAAGTAATGAAAACAAAATTCCTTCCCCAGCTGAAGGTGTAATTCGTATTATTCCACTGGGTGGAGTAGAAGAAATAGGAAAAAACATGACAGCTATAGAAATTGACAACGATATTATTATCATAGATGCGGGAATGCATTTTTCTAATGAAGAAACGCCTGGAGTTGATTATGTCATTCCAAATACAACTTATCTTGAAGAACATAAAGAAAAAATCCGTGGTTTATTTATAACTCACGGACATTTAGACCATATTGGGGGCGTACCGCTTGTTCTTTCACGCATAGGCAATCCACCAGTCTATTCTCGTAATATCTCTGTGCTTTTAATGAGAAAACGTCAGGCAGAATTTCCACAACTACCACCGATGAAAGAAAACATAGTTGAAAAAGATGGAATGGTAATGTGTGGAAAAATAAAAATCAGATTCTTTGGTGTCACTCATACTATCCCTGATTCAATGGGTATTATTATAGAAACAAAAAACGGTTGGATTGTAACTCCGGGAGATTATAAACTAGATCAAGTAGACGGAATTGTTACCCCCGAAGAAGAAAAAGAGTATTCCATTTTTGATAAAGCTAAAGTTCTTTTGTTAATGACAGATTCTACTAATATTGAAAATGAAGGATTTTCTTTATCAGAATCAAAAGTGCATCAGGGCTTGGAAAATTTAATAAAAAAAGTAAGCGGAAGAATTATTATTGCAGCCTTTTCTTCATCTATTACTCGTTTAACTTATGTTATTAAAGTTGCAGAATCCTTAGGTAAAAAAATATCAATCGATGGACGTTCTATGAAAACTAATATAGATGTAGCCATAGAAGCTAATTTTTTTAAGCCTAAAAAAGGAACAATCGTACCAATAGAAGAAGTGAATAATTATCCTCCAAACAAAATGGTAATCCTGATGACTGGAGCTCAAGGTGAAGAGTTTGCTGCCTTAAGTCGGGCTGCGAATAAATCTCATAAAAAATTTGCCATTAAAAAAGGAGACACCATAATTCTTTCTGCCTCTATTGTTCCAGGAAATGAAAGGGCCGTCCAAAAAATAAAAGATAATTTATCAAGACAGGGTGTTAAAATTATAAGTTTTCGTACTCCTGGAGAAGATTTCGTTCATGCCACAGGACATGGCAATAAAGAAGATATAAGATGGCTTCATAAAAAAACCCATCCAAAATTCTTCATTCCAATCCATGGAAATCATTTTATGTTGGAACTCCACAAAGAACTCGCTCTAGAAATCGGTATGCCAGAAGAAAATATAATTGTCCCAGACAATGGTTCTATTATTGAAATTTCTGCTGATGGGCAAAAAATGACTTTACGAAAAGAGAAAGCTCCTTCAGCCCCTATGATGGTAGATGGTCTGGCTATTAGTGATGTACAAGATGTCGTCATCAGAGACAGACAAATGCTCGCTCAGGACGGAATGTTTGTCATCATAGCCTTAGTAGACCAAAAAACTGGAAAATTAAAAAAATCTCCAGATTTGATATCACGAGGCTTTGTTTATCTAAAAGAAAATCAAGAACTTTTGCGTCAAGTACGAATTATTATCAAAAAGTCAGTAGAAGATGTTTCCACAAGAAATAATATTGTTGATTTAGATAACATAAAGGCCAATTTAGGTGAGACGGTTTCAAAATTCCTTTACCAAAAAACTGCTAAGAGACCTTTAGTCATTCCTGTAGTATTAAGTATTTAAAAGTATGGAGATGAAGCATAACAGAAAAATAATATATTTAGCTGGCTTTTTGTTTTCTATTCCAGTAGCTCTTACCTCTTATATAAATTCAAGTTTCTTGGAAACCTATATCAATACAAATTATGTTGGTATTTTATATGTTTTTGCTTCAATCATTACTGTCTGGAGCCTATTAAAAATGTCTAAACTTGTATTCCATTTAGGCAACAGGCAGACAACTCTGGTATTCAGTCTAATTATTTTTTTGTCGCTTATGGCACTTGCTTTTGTTCATAATATTTTTGTCATAATTCCAGCTTTTATTCTTTATTTCGTTTCTATCAATTTTATTATTGCTTCTCTCGATATATTTATTGAAGATTTTTCAAAAAATTCTTCTATTGGCTCTCTTCGAGGATTTTATTTAACCATCATAAATATTGCTTGGGTAGTGTCTCAGATGATTTCAGGTTCAATCATAGACAAAAGTTCTTTTAGTGGTATTTATCTTTTTAGCGCAGGTTTTATAATTTTGTTAATATTTATTTTTATATTATTTTTACGCGACTTCAAAGATCCGAAATATAAAAAAATATCTGTACTAACAACAATCAAAACTTTCTTGGACAACCGACATATTTCTAAAGCTTATCTTATTAATCTGGTAGTGAAGTTCTTTTATGCTTGGATGGTTATTTATATGCCGATATATTTACACGAATATATGGGTTTTGCTTGGGATAAAATTGGCATCATTTTTTCAATAATGCTTCTTCCTTTTATTATTTTGGATTTCCCTTTGGGAAAACTCTCTGATAAAATTGGGGAGAAAAAGATGTTAATTATTGGTTTTATTATCATCATATTGTCTGTTTTAGTAATTCCATTTATTGATGCACCAATACTTTGGCTTTGGGCCTTGGTGCTTTTTATGACTCGAGTTGGAGCTGCTACTATTGAAGTAATGAGCGAGAGTTATTTTTTTAAAGTTATAAACAAAAAAGAGTGCCCTGACGAAATTAGTTTTTTTAGAAATACTTTACCGGTTTCTTATGTCATTGCTCCGCTTCTAGCTGTTCCTATTCTTTTCTTAGTTCCTTCTTTTGAATATCTCTTTTTCGTTTTAGGCGCAGTATTGCTTATGGGATTTTTTATTACCCTCCGACTTCAAGACGTGAAATAAAAGCCAGACGCCTGGCGTCCGCGTAGCTGGAAAAGCCGGAAGCCTTGCTTCCGTCTAGCCTTCCTCTTCTGCTTTAATTTTTATCCACTCAAAAATCTCTTTTTGAAAAGATTTTTTACTTTCAAAATAATCTAGAAAATCAATCCTATTAAGAATCTTATTCTCTGGACGAATAATATCTAAATAATCAAAATAGCTACTCCATTTATAAGACTTTAAAAATTCCATAAATTTTGAGGTAGACTGGACGGAAGCCTTGCTTCCGTCCAGTTTTGAGTTAGGATTAATTAACTTTAATGGGTTTAAATGAATATATGAAAATAAATATTTTGCTTGAGTATCTTTAGTAACATGAATAGATTTAAATTTACCTTCAAACAAAGATCCAGTTCTTTTATATCTAGCATTAAAATATTTTGAATAAGCAGTTAAAACCCTATGCATGTAATCGGTGATGGCATTACCAGACGGAAGCAAGGCTTCCGTCTTTGGTGTTATATAAAGATGAAAATGATTTGGCATCAAAACCCAAGCTCCTATATTTACGATAGACTTCCCTTTCTCAAAATCCCAAGCATCTATCTTTCTTTTTACAATGTCATTTTTAAAATCAATCCTTTCTTTTGAATTACAAAGATATAAGAGTTTTAAAAATCTTTCTCGGTCTCTGTCGTCTAAAAATATTTTTTGTTTACTATTGCCACGATTGTATAAATGATAATATTCTCCTTTAACAAAATCTATTTCTCTAATTGACATAATTTATATTATATCAAGCCTAAACGGACGGAAGCAAGGCTTCCGTCCGTCTTATTGTCTATTCTGCTTTAGTTATCTTTCGTGGCTTCGAGAGTTACTTGCACATTTTTTTCAACACCTTTGTGTAGAATTTTTAGGGTGACAACATCACCAATATTTTTTTCTCTAATGAGAGAAGCTAGAGTAGTTTTATCATCCAATTTTATACCATTCACTTCAAGAATTATGTCGTTTTCCACTATTCCCGCTTTATCTGCTGGACTTCCGGGAATCACTGCCAAATCACTCGGAGTAGCCCCTTGTTTTACGAGTACACCATAATCCACCGATAAATTATTTTTATCTTTCATTTCAGCATTAATAGCAACATAGCGAATACCTAAATAGGGCCTGACTATTTTGCCGGTACTTTTAACTGATTCAATAGCGCTTTTAACACTATTTATAGGAAGAGCAAAACCAATATTCTGCGAGCCTTGGGCAATAGCCACATTTACTCCAATCACCTTTCCAGAAAGATCCAACAACGGACCTCCGGAGTTTCCAGGATTAATAGCTGCATCTGTTTGAATAACATGATCTAATAATTCCGTATTGCCAGAAGAATCTCCGGCTACGACTGAACGAGCCAAACCAGAAACTACACCCACTGAAACAGTATTTCTGTATTCAGCCAGAGCATTACCAATAGCAATGACGCTCTGTCCGACTTGTAATGAATCAGAGTTACCTAAAGAAAGGAAAGGAAAACTTCCACCGACTGGCGGAGCAATTTTTATAAGAGCTATATCAAGCACTGGATCACGAGCCACCACTGTAGCTGTATGTTTTTTACCATCATTTGTAAAAACTGTATATTCGGCATTTTTTTGATTAACAACGTGTTTATTTGTGACAATCAAACCATCGCTGGTGACAAGAAAACCAGAACCTCCACCAATATCTTTTTTCTCTGTACCATTTTGACGATACTGTGGAATATTAAAGGAAAAACCGGGGAATAAACCACCAAATGGATCTTGCTGCTGTTGGTTTGGATCAGTATAGAGTTCATATTTAGGAACATTTTGACTAATAATAATAGAAACAACAGCTGGATTGGTCTTTTTAACTGCATCAACAACAAAAGATTCTTGTGAAAAAATTGATTGTTTTTCTATAATTTTCTCCGCAGTTGATTTTCCATCATTCCCCAAAGCAGTATTTGGATTTTGCACTTCTTGTAAATACTCTTTAGCAAAATAATCAAAAATATTTGCACGGTAATTCCAAACAAATCCTAAACCAATAGCTAAGATAATAATTATGGAAATTAAACTAATCAAAAACGTATTAATAAAGTTTTTATTAGAAAATATCTTTTTTATGATTTTTACAATATCTATGTCTTGCATATACTTTTTGGAAAATTATCCCGATGCCTTTTGGATCGGGATCCCGACTTTGCAAAGCAAACGTCGAGACTAATAATATAGAATTATATTCATCTTTTTTTATTAAGCAAGTGGTTTTTATATATTTCTTCTTTAAAAGGTTTTAGACGTATGATCTTTACCAAAATACCTTTATTTTTTAAGTCTTTTTTAAGATTTTTAACATAAACTTTTTGATCATAACCAAGAGCGATAATATCAGGATTTTCTTTTATAATATGAGGAATATGATTTTTAACCCCAGAAAGAACTACTTTATTGGCTAATTTACTTTTTCTTACCAAAATCATCCTTCTTTTTTCATTTAAAAACGGCCATCTCCCTTTTATTTTAATTACATTTTTGTCTCTTGCTATTGAAACAATTAAAAATGAATTCTTTGTGAAGTTTCTCGCCTGCTGAAAAAAGTTAAGATGTCCTTTGTGTAATCCATCAAAGGTCCCAAAAACCATTATTTTTGTTCTCTTTGCTTTCATCTTGTAATTGTATCATTTTTTGTTATCCACAGTAAAAATTGACAGACGATTAGAAAAGAATAAAATGAAAGGGTTCGTTAAAAAAACAAGAAAGAGTGATTGGGGAAACTGGTTAGATTCCAGTACAGTGCCGCTACGGTAAGCCGACTTTATGTCGGACAAGTCCGATTACCAATCATTTTGTTAGTCCCGAGCAGGATACGTCTTCTTTTTGAAGACTCCAAAATTCTGCTTTGCAGAATTTTTTTTATGCTTAAAAAAGAAAAAACAAAAATATTAATAATAATTATAATTTTTATAGCATTATTTGGCATATATTTTTTTAATTCACAAATAATAATAAAAAAAATACCTTCTCTGCCAGATAAAGTTTTTAAAGACAATATTCCAGGAGAAATAAGTGTTTATGACTTTATGAGTAAGCTTCGCAGTGAAGGAAAAATAAATTTCACAGAAAAAAATTATATAGGAATGGGAGAATTTATAGAAGAAATAAATGGAATTAAAAACGGAGAAAAAAATTGGATTTATTATATAAATGGTAAAAAAGCTAACATTGGCGTGTCAAATTATAAAATTAATGAAGGAGATATAATCTCTTGGAAATATGAAAAAAATTATTAAAATTTTATTGGTTCTTACAATTTTTTTCACTAGTTCTCAAACTTTTGCCGCCAACGTAAGTCTTACTATCCGTAATGGAGACACATTCATTTTACCTACTTCTACTTTCCCAATAGTGCCAGGCGATACGGTATTGACTGTGTTAAATGCCGCCGATCAAGCAGATTCCACCTGGAATATCTCAAACTTACAACATTATTCTTTTGGTGATTATGTAAAATGCATCACAAGCCCATCCGGAGAAGCCTGTGATAATTGGCAATATACAGTAAATAATTCTTATCCTTCTGCGAGTGTTAATCAATACATTTTATCTGACAGAGATACTGTCTATCTATACTTCGGACCACAAAATAAAATTATCCTCAGCTCAAATAATATAAACACCAATAACACGTTAAGTGTCACTTCTCAAAAATATGATTACAACGACAATCAATGGGTCACTCGAACAGGGGTGACAGTAGGCCTCACCCAAAATAATCCCAATGACTCATGGTCGCCTATTGAAATAAAAACTAATGGAGTAGATGGAAATGGGCAAGTTGTTTTTTCCGCAGTTTCAGCTGGTTCATATAATGTTGGAATAAAAGAAGATGGATACTTCCCGACTGAAGCCCTAACTGTGACAAATCCTCCAACATCACGCGGAGGAGGTGGAGGAGCTTTAGCTGCAATAATTTCTTCTTCAGCAATACCTACTCCTTTTCCTATTCCCGCTCCAGTAATAAAAAAGGAATTTGATATTAGAAAAGCTTTTGATTTTATAATCTCACAACAAAAAGAAGATGGGTCTTTCGGTGAAGATTTATACACCGACTGGACCACTATTGCTTTAACACGGACAACAGATTTTCAAAGTCAAAAAGATAAACTTAAAAAATATTTATCCGAAATAAAAATTAGTAATTATCAATTGACCGACTACGAAAGGCACGCTATGGCTCTAATGGCATTAGGGATAAATCCATATGATATTAGTGGTGAAAATTATATTAAAAAAATAACTGATAATTTTGATGGAAAACAGTTTGGCGATATAAATAAAGATAACGATGACATCTTTGCTTTAATTGTTTTACAAAATGCCGGATATACAAAAGATGAAGATATAATTAAAAATGCCATTACTTTGATACTATCCAAACAAAAAGAAGATGGGTCTTGGGATGAATCAGTAGATATGACAGGAGCCGCTATGGAATCCCTCTCCGCTTTTTCTCCTACCCCTGGGGTAGGAGAAAGTTTAGTCAAAGCAAGAGAATTTTTAAAACAAAATCAAAAAGATGATGGGGGTTTTGGCAATATTTCTTCTACCACTTGGGCAATAGAGGGTATTTTAGCTTCGTCCGAAAAACCAGAAGATTGGATAAAAAATGACAATACTTCGCTCAATTATTTAGCGGAGAATCAAGATATTGATGGCGGAACAAAAAATGATGACAAAAAAAGCAAACTTTGGGAAACTGCTTATGCTGTAACAGCATTGTCTGGTAAAACTTGGAATCAGATTATGCAAAAATTTGAAAAACCGGACGAATCAAAAGGACAGTCCTTAAAAAATTCCCCAAGGACTGTCCTTGAAAATTCAAAAGTATTAAAGCCTAAAACCATAAAAAAAACCATTCCTCAAAATAAAATAATTTCAAAAACGACAAAGACCCTAGATCAAACTGAATCTACTGTGATTCGTCCCGCTTCAATCTCCACCCTATCCGCTCTTCTAAGATTCTTTATATCTGTTTTAGACAAAATATTATAATGTTTTATTTTATCTAATTTTTTATCTATTTTCCAAAGATCCTTTTCCTCTAGCATCCAATTTTTACCAAATACGTTTAAATTAAGTGGATCAGAATATCTACGTAAAGTTTTTTTACCATTATCTAAAAAATATTCATGAAAATATGACATCACTAACTCGTGTATATTTTTATAAATCGGCTCACGGTATCGCAAAACTGCATGATTTGTCTTAGATAATGCGCCCCAGAGCCCTTTTATTTTAAAAGGAGTTATAACATGGTCGTAATCCCCTTTTGTCGCTTCTAAATGAAGCAAAAGAGGAAGAAAACCATGCAAAGAAAGTATATATGCTCCCAAAATAGCCCCCTCCATACAATGGGCATTTTTTGTCCTCAAAACCATCACTGGTGATTTCAATGTTTCCCCTCCCTCCTCAAAATTAAACTTCAAATTATTCAAAAAATCCTGCACCTTGGCTGGTGTATCCAATTTTTGCATTAATTTTTTTTCTTTTTGGGTAAATTTCAACATATTATTATTTTCTTAAATATTCTTTGCGCAAATTTTCTGGAAATCTTTCAATGGCATAGCGAAGAGTGGTACGTGGCATTTTGGAAACATTTTTTTCTAGGAATTCATAAAGCAAGGCTGAATTCCGCTTCCCTACTTCTCTTAATACCCAACCTGTCGCTTTGTGAATTAAATCATGACTGTGACCTAAAAACATCTTCGCTAATTTCAGAGTGGGCTTCATATCTCCGTTTTTTACGAAAACAAGAGTAGAAACAATAGCTATTCTTTGTTCCCATAAATTTTTTGAATTAGCTAATTTCATTAAAATCTTATCCCTTTCCCCTAAGCTAGGCTTAGGGGAATTCCCGTAAGCCCAGCTTAGGGGAAGATTGTAAAGATAATCACCCAAGATATGGCAACAAGGCAAATCTACTAAATCCCAATTGTTTATATATTTAGTATTTTTCAAATAAAATTTCACGACTTTCTCTTTTCCGTCTTGGGATCCATTTTTATATTTATACATTAAAATAAACAAGGCTATAAGTCTGACTTCGTGAATTTTATTTTTTATCAGAGCATCGATTTCTTTAAGCGAAACATCTTTGTATTTAATAGCAATTCTTCTCGATATCGGCACCGTCAAACCCCAAAAAATATCCCCTTCTCCATATTGACCTTTACCAGTCTTAAAATACCAGACACTAGCTTTTGCCCTATTTTTATCTCTATGAGAATATATTTCTTTTAAGATTCCACTCATTCGTCATTTTATAAACCACCTAATGCATTTGTATAATTACTTAAAAACGATGGCAAAATAAATATCATAGCGATAAGTGGAAGTACAACAGCAATAATTGTAATCCAAATTATCATCAGAAAATACTTTCTGGTTTTTTCTACTGATTTGTATATAGCATCTATTTTTAATCCTTGTTCTTCTATTTTTTTGTTTAATTCTGGATCCATATTTATATTGTATCACATCAATTTAATTAAAATTTTATAAATTCTCTTTTTTATAAAAATGCGCGACAAGCAAGAGAGTACCGATAGCCAAGAAAGCAGTTAAGGCAAGCATCGGGATAGAAATATAACCACCAAATTCTGACACTAACTGTTTATAACAGGAAACACCTGAAGCATCGCAAGGAAGACTACTACTCTCACCAAAATAATAGATAAAGTTTTGATAAACAGAAATAATAAAACCTACAGACAAAAGTGGCATTGCGTATTTTATTATTTTTTTATTCTTCTCCCAAAGGGCCATGCCAAAAATGAATACTTGTGGGAATAAAAATATTCTCTGATACCAACAAAGCTGACAAGGAAGAAAACCTATTATTTCAGAATATACTAAAGAAAATAAAGAAGAAAATAAGGCAACTAAAAAACCAACAATTAAAAAGTGTTCTTCAACAAAATCTAAAAAAATATTTTTTTTAGGACCAAAAAAAAGAACACCTAAGGCGATAACAGAAAAAATTTGAAGCACAATCGCGCCTAACCCAAGAAAAATATTTAAATAGTGTACAGTCTCTGTGTTCATTGATTTAACTATTGAGGCAATGGACAAGAAGTTTTCAAAGACAGCGTTTCTAGTGTAACTCCCGCTCCATTTTCATCTGGAATACGTGTTCCGTCTGCCAGTTCCCAAGTCGGATAACCTTCAATTTTTTTATCTATACATTCTTTGGTCTGATTTTGACCATCGGGTGTAGAACATTCAACATAGGGTAAGTATTTAGCCGAAGAACCGAACAATTCTTTTTGAGCCTGACAATGTGGACACCAAAAAGCTCCATAAAAAATGGCCCCTTTGTCTTTCAAGCATTGAGCAAAAGTATCGTACTTGCCTGGACCTGCTGGTATACTCGGAGATCTAAACAATACTGTTGCTATCGTCCCTAAGATTAAAATTCCAATTACTAAAAGAAATATATTTTTATTAGTCATATGAGTTATATATTAACATATTAAAAAATTTTTGGTAGAAAAACGATAAATCCGACAATCATTGCGGTAAATATAGACAATACTACTGCAGCGGCAGCCACATCTTTGGTATCACGAGCAAAAGGATGATAACCCGGAGAAGTTAAGTCTATATCTATTTCTATGGCCGTATTAAATACTTCCGTAATTATCACAAAGCCAATGGAAAAAACCAAAGCAATCCATTCAAGATTGGAAACTTTTAAATAAAATCCCAAAACTACCACCACCAGTGTACTCAAGACAAGTATATAAAAATGTTTTGAAGTTTTATAAAAAACATGCATACCTCTAAATGCATTCAAAAACCTATCACTAATTTTAACTTTATGCCAAGCTTTTATTTCTTCTTTAGAATCCATACTATTATTATTCTTTTAGTATCCCTTACGGAAAAGGTCAATAATTTTGAAAGTGTGTTTAGTGCTTTTTTCTAGTAAATTAAATAGGATAGCGAGAGTAAAGAGTAAGATAGCAAGACTAGTACTAAAGAATGACACGAAAATGGCAATAGCAGCAGCTCCTACTGGAAACAAAATACGCATATTGGCATGTTCATTTTCTGTCTTTGTGAAGGATGTGTTTTCAATAGTTTTAGAATTGATAACATACTGACGCATTCTAAATATAGTGAGACCAATAAAGATAATATTCAAGGCAAAAAAGATAATGGCCGTTTCAGAATAACTGTAAGTGCCAAGAAAGTGTGAAGAAAATGGAACAAGTCCGACAAAAAAGAAAAAAATGGCATTTAAATTTGAAAATTTGGTATCAATATTTTTTGCTAAAACTGATTCAATAAAATGGTGCGATCTCCAGTAAGTAAAAAGAAGTGAAAAACTCAAAAGATAGCTCAGAAAAATCGGAGAGAGATCTAGTAATGACTTAAGGAGAGTTTGATCACTTACCACCCCGAGATCTGGTATTCGTATCTCAAAAACCAAAATAGTCATAACTATGGCAAAGATACTGTCGGCTAATTGATCTAATCGTGCTTGTTTCATATGGTCATATTATACTATAAAAAAATAAGTTTTAATATCAGTCTAGTGGTAACTGACAACCACTTATTTCAGATAACTTTTTTAGGCTTTGTTCTCCTACGTATTTTGTTCCTTTTCCATCTATCCAAGTGGGATAACTTTCTATAGTTTTTGCTATGCATTCATTTGGGTTTTCTGTACATTCAACATAAGGCACATATTTAAAAGAATCACCAAAAAGTGCTTTCTGCGCCTGACAATGAGAACACCACACGGCACCATACATAGTTAAATTTTTTGATGCTAAACATTGCGCAAAAGTATCATATTTAGTAGAAGGAACAGTTGGACCTCCAGATCGTAATATTATTGTTGTTAATGTTCCTAAAATTAAAAGACTAATTATTAAAATGAAAATATTTTTATTAGACATAAATCTCGTCCTGTACTGAGCTTTGCTCTAGTACTGGGATTATTCTTTGCAACAATCAACTAATTTAGCCATAATGTCATCAAAGGTCATTGGTTTTTCTTTCTCTAGGGTACCTTTAACATCTGATGTGCTAATAATTTTTAATCTAAGTCCAAAAAATAAATTAAAAGCTTTATAAGCAAAACTAAACATTTGTTTTGCCTCTTCTGTTTTGCCATCTCCTTGTAATTTAGTACCAACTTCCATCAATCTCATCGTAGTTCCAAGTAAATGTTTAGAGATACACCAACTTTCAGCTTCGGTTTTATCTATCATCCGAGCAAGAAGTACTTTTCTCATTTCTCGCACTTCACTTAACATATTGTAATATTCATCCTTGCCTGTTTTTGCTCCAGAAAAAAAGAAATGTTCTTCTAAACTTATCAAATTCATAACAGCAATACTCAAATCTTCTTCTGTCGATAAATCAACTCCCCTATTCTCTTTCAAGGAAGTTATTTTCTTTTGCAATTCTTCAAAACTCATTAATTTTGGATCAGTCATGGCTAGTTTTAAAGGAGTGAAACGACTATTAAAACAGACACCCTGTTAAATATCATGTGAGATATCTGTTTTTCATTATTTTTTAATAATTTTTTCATAACTTATATTATACTCTATAATTATTTCCATGTCTTTCACATGACAAATTTTGCTAAGCAAAATTTATTTAACAGGGTAAGGAAAATCATATTCGCTTTGCTCATTGATTTTCACTTATAATGTAAATATCAAAATACCAAATGCAATAAGAACTAATAATAATATAACTCGGGCCTTTTTCGTTTCCAGCTTACGTAATCTATCTATCTTCTCTATCATAACCTTGTTCGTAGCAAATGCAAGTATCAAAATAAGAGGCAAAACAAAAACAAAATTATACAAAATTAAATACCAAAAACCTTTCCAGAAACTAGCGTAATCGTGAAGCAAGGTTAAGACAAAAAGATAAGGGCCACCAGTACATGGAAATTCAAACATAGCTACTAAAGCACCCAGTAAAAGAAAGGCTGGAATAGAACCTTTTTCAATAACTTTTGCCAGAGTGGCATGTGTGCTTTCAGGCATTTTTAATTTAATTGGAAAACTTGGAAAAAATTCATTTATTAAGCCGATAACACTATAGAGTAATAAAATGGACGCTCCAATTTTTGCCATGATATTTGGAACATTAAAAAATGTTAGCGCTTGCAAAGCTCCTAATCCTATCAATGTATAAACAATAGCAATGGCTAAAATATAGACACCCCCTGACAATAAAACAAATCTCCTATTTTTTTTTTTTTTTTATAAAAAAGAAATAGTCAAAAATAAAACTGATATAGCACAGGGATTGATGCTATCTATCAATGCTGATACCACAATAACCGGTAAAAAAAATCCATGCCCCGTTGTAGCTAAATAACTTAAAAACATTTTAATATAATATCATATCTGAACTAAATACTCAAAAAATGTTCAAATCGAACTTTGAATATTTTCTTCAATAATTTTACTAAGCTTATAAGTATTCCCGTGACTTAGCATTCCTAAATACGACTGTACTGTATTAGGTTTAGAATTTTTATTAATATTTCTAAACATTCTTTTCTTGGTCGCTGTGCGTAATACTCTATGTTTCGGAAAATGTACCCAGCCCAAGAAATCTACACTGGAAACGATAGTTTTAATAAAAACTTTATTGGGATGCAAGTTTAATTTAAGTTTAGTCTCTAAAAAATTTTTCATCTGCTCTAAAACCTTTTCTAGTTCTATTTTGTCATTTTGCAAAACAACAAAATCATCTGCATATCTGATATAATATTTCACTTTCAGTTTATGTTTCACAAATTGGTCAAATTCATTCATATAGATATTTACTAGAAGCTGAGAGGTTAAATTGCCAAGTGGTAGCCCACGATACTCATATTCAGCGATAGCAGAGTTTGAGTATGGGTGTTTTTTCATCTCAGCCATAGCGTAGATTGGATTTACAGAGACCTTGCCTATGGAGTTAGTGTGAAAACTATCTATTATTTCTCCCAAAAGCCATAAAATATCTGTGTCAAAGAGACTCTTTGACAGTATTTCTTTCAGAATTTTGTGGTCTATGTTTGCAAAGAATTTTTTAATATCGCATTTCAAAACCCAACAAGTTTTTGTGTTGTTTTTTGAAACTTTACGAAAGAAAAACCTAAATCTATTTATCGCCTTGTGTGTTCCTTTGTCTACTCTGCAAGAATATGAATCAAAAATAAATTTCTTATCAAAATATGGATAAAGTATTCTATATACCGCATGATGCAATAACCTGTCTCGAACTGATGCTTTGTGAATATTTCTGGGCTTTGGATCATCTATTTTAAAGGCTTCGTAATTACTATGTTTGTAGGTTTTGATTTTTAAATCATTATGCAAAGAATAAATATTATCTATCAAATTCATTGAGAACAAAATCACATCTTTCCTTTTTCTCTTGCCTTCTAGAAATTCTCGCCAAGAAATTAGTAGGTTTTCTACGGATATGATATTATCGTAATTATGAAAAGCGGAAATTCCTCTCTCTCTCTCTCTCTCTCTCGTAAATGCGAGTGTTATTCTTCGCACTAAAGAGGCTTTCAGTATTTGGTGTAATAAAATTGTTCCTCATATGCCTAGGAC
>JAPLXV010000028.1:0-980 GCA_026395895.1 Candidatus Nomurabacteria bacterium
GTTGGCTGGTTTGCGCTCGCCTCACCATGAGTGCCCTGGAGACGGAGGACCTACTTATCTTGAGCGGTTTGGCTGACGACGGCGCGGCTTTGGACGAGGGGCAATGCCGCCGGCTCTTTGACCTGCCGGGCAGCCAAGGCGCCCGCGGTCAGATGCCCGTACCCATTGCTGCAACCCTGGACGAAGCCCAGGCGCGCCACCGCCAGGATCTGCTGGAGGAGATGGCCGCCCGCAACGGCCGCTGGTTCGATACCGAGATGGACAAGTTGGACCGCTGGGCCGAAGATCGCCGCGACTCTCTCAAAGCAGAGTTGGCGGAGCTGGACGAGGCTCTCAGGGAAGCTACGAAGTCTGCCCGTTTAGCCCCGACCCTTCCGGAGAAGTTGGAACGGCAGCGTACCGCCCGAACCCTGGAAGCGAAACGGGAGGAAGCCTGGCGAGCCTATGACCAGGCCAGCCGGAAGATCGACAAACAGAAAGATGATCTGCTGGATGAAATCAGCCGACGACTGGAGCAGCGGGTCGAACAGGAAGTGCTTTTCGTCCTGCGCTGGAAACTCACATGAACCACGAACAGCTCGAATTGCCCACTCGAATATCGTGGAGGGTTAAGGATGAAGATAAAGTCAATTCGGCTTGAAAATTTCCGGAGTTTTCGTGATGAGACGATCAGTTTAAACAAGTATTCTTGTTTTGTCGGTCCCAATGGAGCTGGCAAATCCTCGGTGTTGGCAGCGCTCAATGTTTTTTTTCGGGAGCAGGCCTCATTTGCAACGGATATTAATAAGCTCACAGACGAAGATTATTTTTGTAAGGACACCACAAATCCAGTTCGGATTACGGTTACATTTGATGATCTTAACCAAGTGGCGCAAAAAGAGCTTTCCGATTACGTCCGCCAAAACGAGTTGGTCGTTACAGCTGAGGCTATTTTCGACGCAAACGCGGGGGTTGGGCAGATCAGGCATTTTGGCAATCGT
>JAPLXV010000028.1:1052-1753 GCA_026395895.1 Candidatus Nomurabacteria bacterium
CTTTGATGAAATGCGCCAACAGTTTCCTGATCTTCCGAATGCGCGCTCCAAGGATGACAAGGCTGCTGCTCTTCGTACGTATGAGGCAGCTCGTCCTGAGCAGTGCGTCCTGATTCCCAGTGAGGACAACTTCTATGGAGTAAACAGCACTGGAAAGCTTGCACCTTTTGTTCAGTGGGTCTACGTGCCAGCTGTAAAAGATGCTGGTGAGGAAGGGCAAGAATCCAAGAACACAGCACTTGGAAAGTTGATAGCCCGGGCAGTTCGCACCCGCACGAATTTCGATGCAGAACTCGAAGCGCTTAAGGCAGATACTCGGGCGAAATATAGTGCACTTTTGGATCGGAATCGGGCCAGTCTTTCGGAAATTTCCCAAGCCCTGCAACGCAGATTGGAAGCCTGGGCACACCCAAACGTCCGTCTCGGAATGGAGTGGCTCTCGGACCCGAATAAGTCCGTAGTGCTTCAACAACCAGTCGCTGGAATCAAGACCGGCGAAGGTGACTTCTTTGGGAATCTGGCGAGGATGGGGCATGGGTTGCAGCGATCCTATTTGCTTGCACTTCTACAAGAACTTGCAGGTTCTGAAGCGCCCGATGCGCCAACGTTGATCCTCGGCTGCGAAGAGCCCGAGATTTATCAGCATCCTCCCCAAGCGAGACATCTTGCAGAGGTTTTTGTTGAGTTGACAATGGGGAACA
>JAPLXV010000034.1 GCA_026395895.1 Candidatus Nomurabacteria bacterium
CGAAAGCGCATTGGTTCAGCATTGAAATAGAGATCAACATTGCCAATCGGGCCGTTTCGATGTTTGCGGATGAGAATTTCCGTCACGCCCTTTTTGTCAGAATTTTCATCATAATAATCATCGCGGTAGATGAACATTACAACGTCCGCATCTTGTTCAATGGATCCAGATTCACGAAGGTCGGAAAGTTGCGGCCGTTTGTCCGGCCTGTGTTCAACGGCACGGGAAAGTTGCGATAGTGCCACCACCGGAATGTCCAGTTCGCGGGCCAGATTTTTTAGCGACCTTGAGATCTCGGAGATTTCTTGGACGCGATTCGGATCGCCGGATTTTGACCGGCCTTCAATTAACTGCAAATAATCAACAAAAATTACGCCGAGATTCTGTTCCATTTGTAATCTTCGGGCTTTGGCCCGAATTTCTGTAACAGTTAAGCCCGGCGAATCATCAATGAAAAACGGCGCTTCTGATAATGTTCCCATGGCGTAGCCGATCTTGGGAAAATCTTCGTCTGATAAATTTCCGGTTCGCAGTTTCCAGGAATCAACACCAGCTTGCGATGAGATCAAGCGATCAACCAGCTGTTCCTTTGACATTTCCAGTGAAAAGAAGGCTATCGGAATCTTATCTTCGACAGAAATTTGCTCGGCGATATTTAACGCCAGTGAAGTTTTGCCCATGGATGGCCTGGCAGCAATGATTAGCAGGTCGGATTTCTGCAAACCCGCAAGCTTGGCGTCTAAATCACGAAAACCAGTGGAAATTCCGCGCAACGCGCCTTTTTCTTTGTGAATTTTATCAATTCGATCGAAGGCTTCAGTCAAAACATCTTTAATCGGAATAAATTTCTGCCGGAAAAATTTCTGCGACACGGCAAAAAGTGATTGCTCAGCTTTATCTAACACGGCTGAAACATCATCCTCTTCATCAAATCCGAGATCGGATATTGTCACCGCAGAAGTAATCAAGCGACGCAATATTGCCTTATTACGGACAATATTTGCCCAGTGAGTCACATTGGCCGCCGACGGCGTTGAATTGACGATTGAGACAATGTGGGTCGAGCCACCAACGTTAGTTAGCTCTTTTTCTTTTTCCAGTTGATCAGTCAACGTCACCATGTCAATTGGCGTTCGTTTTTCGAATAATGCCAGAATTGCCCGATAGATAGTTGCATTGCGATCATCGTAAAAATCATCAGCGGATAATATTTCAACGACTGATAAAATAGCATCTTTGTCTATTAAAAGTGCACCAACGACAGCATTCTCCGCCTCCGGATTTTGCGGTGGCAACTTGGCCCCAACGATATGATTTTGTTTTTTTGATTTTGGCATAATATTTATATTGAGATTCTATCACGGATCAACTACACGGAACAGCACGGATTGGAAAGTTTTGTCCGTGAAAATCCGTGTGATAAATCCGTGTACGAATTTCCGCTTAATTTTCCACCTCGAACATTTCTTTCGCAGCCCTTTCCAAATCCTCTTGCTGATTTGCTGGCTGGCTGATTATCTTACTGGCTGGCTTCCTTTCCTGTATCTGGCATTTGATGATACATTTGTAACCCAAAACTTCTGAAGCAATTTTCTCCAATATTTCCCGATTTTTAATTTCAATAATCTTATCATGATGAAACTTAAAACGCACACTAATAAAAATCTGATCACCGGCAATTCCCTCCGGTTTAGCATCTCTCAATAGTGCATTTAAGCTGTGATTATGCTCTTTGGTTTTTTCTAGAATATTTTTCCATAACTGTTCGTCTAGTATTTTAATTTCACCTGCAGACTCAGCCTCAATTTTCGGTTTTGAAATCTTTTTTTCAATGATCTCTTTCGGCTTTATTTCAGGTTTTGAATTTTGAACTTCACTTGACATTTGGATTTTGGGCTTAGGATTTTCTTCGACATTCGGATTTCGAATTTCGGATTTGTTTGCATCTTGTATCTTGTTACTTGTCACTTGTAACAACTCTGCTGCCTCTATTATTCCCGTCTCAATCGGCAGAGTGCGAATTGGCGAATCTTTTAATAGCTGACCAGCTTCGATGAAAATTGATAGTATTTTATTCAGCTCTAGGGCAGAAAATTTCTTGGATAAATTGGTAAGATCATCAATTCTTTCCTTCGTTTGGTCAAAACTAACTTCGCCAGATGAAATTTTAATCAGTAAAGTCTGACGCAGGATTTCAATAATTTCCCTAATGATTTGATTGGCCTCAACACCAACTTCAATAAATTCACCGACGATTTTAATTGCTTCTTGGCGCTTGTTTTCAGCAATCAAAGAGATTAAATCAATGATTTCTTCGCTTCTGGCCAGACCCAGTGAGTTTCGAACATTCTCTATTGATATTTCCACCAAATTCGAGGCGACTTGCTCTAAAATTGAAATTGAGTCCCGATGGCTGCCATCAGCTGCAACCGCAATTGCTTCTAGCGCGTCGTCTGTCACATTCAGTTTCTCTTTTTCAGCGATCATTTTCAGATTCTTGATAATATCGGCTTTGCCGATCCGACGAAAATCAAATCTCTGAACACGGGATAGGATAGTAGCCGGAATTTTATGAGCTTCTGTTGTTGCCAAGATGAAAATTGCGTGTTTCGGTGGCTCCTCCAAAGTTTTTAGCAGTGCATTGA
>JAPLXV010000003.1 GCA_026395895.1 Candidatus Nomurabacteria bacterium
AAAGAAGAAAAATCAATTTTTGCCAATACTAGAAATGCAGCAGCAGGAAGTTTGCGACAACTAGATCCTAAGTTAGCAGCTGAACGGGAGTTGGATTTTTATGCATATGATATAGCAGAAATATCCACTAAACAAAAATTTTTTACGCATTCAGAAAAACATGCATATCTTAAAAAACTCGGGTTTCAAATAGGTAATGATGAGGTTATTTGTAAAAATATAAAAGAAGTTATCTCTTTCATTAAAAATTTTGAAAAAATTAGGCCAGATTTTCCTTTTGGCACGGATGGCGTTGTAATATCTGTGGATGATTTAGAGTTACAAAAAACCTTAGGTGTTATCGGTAAGGCCCCTCGCTATATGGCTGCCTTTAAATATCCAGCTGAAAAAGCAACAACCATCGTAAAAAATATAAAAATAAATGTTGGGCGAACTGGAGTACTTACCCCGTTGGCAATTTTTGAGCCGACTTCTGTAGCGGGTTCTGTTGTATCCAAGGCGACTCTTCACAATATGGATCAAATAGGAAGATTAGATTTAAGAATAGGCGATACAGTAGTAATTGAAAAAGCGGGAGATGTTATTCCTAAAGTAGTGGAAGTTTTGACTCGTATGCGTACCGGCAAAGAAAAAAAATTTAAAATGGTTTTGAAATGTCCAGCTTGCGGGGGTAGGGTCGAAAAAAAAATCACCACCCCCAACCCCCTCCTCCATAAGGAGGGGGTGAAATCCTCCCCGCCTTTAGAAGGAGGGGACGGGAGGGGTGGTCTATCCGTCGCTTACTTTTGTATTAATCCTAGATGTCCAGCTAAAAATGAAAGATTTCTGGAACATTTTGTTTCTGCTTTTGAAATTTATGAATTGGGCCCAAAAATTTTGAGACGATTCAAAGATGAAGGATTAATTACAGATGCAGCTGATATTTTTACCCTCACCAAGGAAGATATTGCACCCTTGGAGCGTTTTGGTGAAAAAAGTGCAGAAAATATTATTAAGGAAATAAAATTAAAAAAGAAAATTTCATTTTCTAAATTTCTTTGGGCCTTGGGAATTTTGCATGTAGGGGAAGAAACGGCTCGAGATTTGGCTATGAATTTTGGCACAATCTCAAAATTAAAGAAAGCAACACTTGAAGAAATAAATGAAATAGAAAATATCGGGCCGGCCGTTTCTAAAAGCGTTTATAGCTATTTTAAAGATAAAAGCAATTTACTTTTTATAGAAAAATTATTGAGAAATGGTGTGCTAATAGAAAGCTATAAACTAAAAGCTATAAGCTATAAGCTATCAGGAATGATTGTTGTTTTAACAGGTACACTTTCTCAAATGTCTCGCGAGCTGGCTAAAGAAAAAATTATTTCTTTGGGTGGAAAAGTATCAGGTTCTGTTTCAAAAAATACTTCTTTTGTTGTAGCTGGAGAAGAGTCTGGTTCAAAGTTGAAAAATGCTGAAAAATTAGGTATAAAAATAATCCACGAGAAAGAATTTTTAGATATGATACAATAGAAATCCATGCTTAATAAATTCAAAATTTTTACTGTTTTTATTGGCTGTCTATTATTTAGATTGCTCCCTTTAAGAGCACCTAATGTGGAGCCGATAATGGCTTCTATTATGCCCCTAGGACGCAAATTTGGAGCCTTGACGGGTTTTTTATTTGGCTTCCTATCTATTATTATCTATGATCTTTTTACTCATTTTGGGGCTTGGACTTGGACGGTATCCATAACCTATGGGCTTGTTGGAATAGCTTCTTTTTTTTATTTTAAAAGGTTTAAATCTTCAGCTTTTAACTTTGCAGTTTTCGCATTTTTTGCCACCATAATTTTTGATTTAATAACTGGAGTTTTATTTGCTCCAATGTTTGGGCAAACTATGCTTAATGCTTTAGTTATGCAAATTCCTTTTACTGCCCTGCACCTAGCAGGGAATATTGGTTTTGCACTTACTTTAAGTCCGCTTATAAACAAGTGGCTTGCGTCCGAACAATTTTTTGCACTAAAAACAAGTCCCTCATTGTCAGGAGCAAAAATTTAATGTAGATTAAGAACATGGAGGCGTCGCATAGCGGTCTAGTGCACCATCTTGGAAAGGTGGCAGACCTGAAAGGGTTTCGAGAGTTCAAATCTCTCCGCCTCCGCAATTTTTCAAAAAGGGTTTCCGAATGCAAAATGGGGTCGGCGCGAAGCGCCGACACTAATGTATTTCCCCCGCCGAATTCAGAATCCAAAAGGGTTTTCCACGCTCCGCGTGGCTCAAAAAGTACGGTTCGATCTTTAATTAAAAAGTTCGAACCGACTTTTTTAAACAAATGAAGATTTTCTTCATTTGTTTTCTCGTTTGCCAATTCCATATTGTATATATTGGCTTTTAGGAATTTGTCGGTAAGTTCGAACCGATTATGAGATTTTTTCTCAAAAGCTAGTAATTTCTCTTTGAGAAGCTGTTTTGAGCTAACCAACTTGTTTTTAGATTCGCGATATTCGTCGAGTGAAAGTGCATTTTCAAGATAAGCGTTCATCAGCTTCTCAACTTTTGAATCCAAAAGAGAAATTTCATCTTTTGTTTTTTGAGAAAAAATCTCACTCGATTGATTTTCTGATTGTCGGTCTTTCTCATTTTCGACAATCATCCAATTTGCCCAATCGAGTGGCGAAGAAACTTTTTTGATTTCTTCCTTAATTTGAGAAGTGATGATTTCCTTACGAACATATTTTTGCAAACAAGGATTTTTCCGTTTGGTACAGCGAAGATAATTATGACCTTTTTGTGTTTCGGTAGTTATAAAACATCCACATTCTCCACAACGGAAAAATCCTCTATACAAAAATGGTTTCAATCCTTTGCTATGCGGTTTAGATTTTCGGCTCATCACTTCTTGAACAGAATCAAAAAGTTTCTTTGTGATAATCGGCTTGTGCTTTCCTTCGTATATTTCACCACCATATCTCATCAAGCCAGTGAATATCGGATTTCTCAAAATTTGTTGGTAGTTGGAAACGGAAAGCACCTTTCCATTCTTTCTACTCAATCCAAGAGCGTTAAACTTATCGTGGAGCTGTCGCAAAGTGAAATTTCCAGTTGCGTAGGCCTCAAATGTTTTCTTGATTAACGGAGCAATATTTTCATCTGGTACTATTCCAGCACCTTTCACATTTACATAACCCAGAGGCGACATTTGAGGCCATATACCGTCTTTCACTTTGTTTCTGTGCCCACGCTTGATATTCTCACTCAAATTGTCCACATAGTACTTGGATTGCGAAAAAGCAATGGAAAGCATGAACTTACCTTGTGGAGTTGTATCACACCAGAAAGTTGGAAAATTAAGCTCGGCAATTTTTCCCGTATCGAGCAAATATATTATCTTTCCACCATCAACAGAATTACGAGCAAGGCGGTCTGGATGCCACGCTAAAATTCCACTTGCCTCATTTGCTTCGATACGGAGAAGCATTTCATTAAATACTGGCCGACCCGGAGCTTTAGCGGTTTGTTTCTCCACGAAAATATCTACAACCTCAATTTGTTCTTTAACCGCTAACTCTTTGAGTTCGGCCAGTTGGTCTGAAATGCTTCTAACTTGCCGATCTTCTGTGTCGGTAGATTTTCTAGTGTATATAAAAAATTTTCTAGTTTGGTTATTCATATTGTTGTATTGGCTAGCGAGGAGCCACGCGGAGCGTGGCGAATCCTTTCAGAATCAGGATTTTTTGGGGGGAATTCAGAACAGACGGCACTTCGTGCCGATCATTTTTTTGGTTCCGAAGCCCTTTTCGAAAAATTGCGGTATTCATTGTACAAAATTCGAACCTTTTTTGAAAGCAATCCTGATGAAGAAATCTGAAACAATGCGGACGAAGTTTTGCGGAAACAATTTTCTGGGGAAAGGATTCCGCAAAACTTCGGCTGATTCCTTTTTTCTGAATTCGGATGTCGCAAGCGGAGGAGGAGGGGTCTGGGGAGGAATCCTCCGCTTGCTCCTCTTTTTGTTTTGGCAAAATTCGGGCGGGCTTCCATAAAAAATACAGATTGATAAAATCCATAATTTTTGCTATCATTGTTTTGTGAGCAAAGAAAGTAATCACTCATAAGATAATACTATCAAAGTTTGGATACTATGGCAACTATATCAGAAAACATAAAACGAATACGAACAAAACAAGGATTGACGCAAGACGACTTGTCGAAGAAAGCGGACATCAAATACTCTACCCTGACAAAAATTGAGGGTGGCGTCGTTACCAAACCAAGCGTTCAAACAATTCAAAAAATCGCCAAGTCGTTAGGCGTTTCCATTGAGGAATTATTAAAATAACTTAAAAAATTATGTATATACCACTTTGGATAATTGTTATCGGTGTCGTCGTATATTTCTTTTGGGCTAAAAACAAAAAAGAAAAACCGGAACACAAAAAAGAAGCAACCCCGCCTTTAAATGACAAAAGAACAAGTTTGAATCCTTTATTTTCTGAAGAAGAAATAGCTCGCAAAAAAGAAACCGCAGACAAATGGCAAGAATATGTTGTGCAGTATTTTGATGAGTTGTTCAATCAAGAAAAAAAAGAAGTAGAAGCTCACCAGAAATCTGGTAAAGATAAGGACACTTTCAAGCCAAGTGAAAAACTTATAGGCATTATTCAAAAACAATCAATGTCATTATTGGGACGAAATAATGCAATGAAAGATTATCGAAAAATGATTGAATCCAATATTGCTATTATTAACGGAGGAGAAATTGAGAAAGTGGAAAAAACATATTGGGATCAAATGTGCCATATTCCTTACGATAACTTTGACATTATTTATAACCCCGATATTTATTTGGACGATAAAGAAATGAAGGAAATGTACAATAGCAATATGGAGCATCGCAAGAAATTCTGGAAAGACAGTTGGGACTACATTCTTAAAAAAGAGTATGTGCAGAAAGAAGACTAATTATTAAAATAACTTAAATACACTATGGACAAAAATAATATAAAACCAAAAGAATTATTTGAGAAATTAAAATCGGTTGGATTAGCCGAAGAAGTAAGCCCATTTTTATTAAAAGGAATAGATACTCACACTGAAAAAGATAATTTGGGTGGGTATTTAGTGTTAGAAGATCTAAAAGATTTTATTAAGAAAAAACTACCGTCCCTAGAGCAAAAAATAAGTGGCTGGGCAAAAGGAGGAATGCGTTCTTATACTAAAGATGAGTTACTTGCATACGAACAAAGCAAGGTGCTTATTGATTTGCTTGAATCAACGGGTGGAAACGGCGAAAAACTTAGGGAATATTGGTTATCACATTGTCCAACACAACACAAAACAATCAAGGAATCAAAATTGTTTGACTCAAATAGTGAAGAAACAGAAGTTTTTGATAAAGTTCTTGGAAAAATCGTGAAAGATGGTGGTGACGAAAATGATGAGAATTTTTTAAAGGAAGTTGAAAAGCGTTTGGGACACCCAATCAAAAACTTTTTTGATTGGTCGCTTCCTAGCGAAAAATAAAGTGGAATTTTCAGAAATTCTTAAAAGTATAGAAAGTAAGTCTACTAAAGCAAACCATGAGTTGATTTGGGCTTATTTTTTTATTTTTCACTTAAACAAAGAAAAATCTTTTGACTATGAAGTTGAGGAAGGTCCAAATGACTTAACCGATGTTTATGCAAAATCTAAAAGCGAAAAGTTTCCAGTTTTGAAATTACAACTTACATGGGCAAAAGAAAAAGATTTCAGTCCTAAAATAGTAATTAAGGATTTGAAGTTTAGTACAGAAATTATTTTAGAAGCCGTTAAAAGAAAATACGAAAAGTATGAAAAACAAGGTAAAGCGGATTCACTAAATGAAATAATTCTTGTTATACAAGGCGACCTTCCAAGTGGGTGGGATGATTTAGTTGATGATAAAAAAATAAAAGAAGAAATTGTAAAATATCCTTTTCGTGGAATTTATTACATTACTCCACCTGGAACTAAATCATCCTTGAAAGATAGAACGCCTATTATGCATAACGGATTCGTTCTATGTTTCAAGGAGGCATTTTAATTTATAAGCCCGCCCGAATTTCGCCAAAACAAAAAGAGGAGCAAGCGGAGGATTCCTCCCCAGACCCCTCCTCCTCCGCTTGCGACATCCGAATTCGGAAAAAAGGAATCAGCCGAAGTTTTGCGGAATCCTTTCCCCAGAAAATTGTTTCCGCAAAACTTCGTCCTCATTGTTTCAGATTTCTTCATCGGGATTGCTTTCAAAAAAGGTTCGAATTTTGTACAATGAATACCGCAAATGGTTTTTTTATGCTAAAATTGTAGGTATATGGAACAAAATAAAAACTTGGGTTATATTTTAGGATTATTAAGATTAATAATAGGTTGGGTTTTCTTGTGGGCTTTTATTGATAAATTATTTGGTTTGGGTTTTGCCACAATAGCTGAAAAATCTTGGCTCGCCGGAGTTTCTCCGACTGCCGGATTTTTGCAATTCGGCGTGCATGGCCCTTTTGCCGATTTCTTTCACAGTCTGGCTGGTCTTCCGTTGATAGATTGGTTATTTATGCTCGGTTTATTATTTATTGGCGTTTCTTTGATGTTCGGTATTTTTATGAAGCTAGGTGGTTTTTCCGGAATAATTATGTTGGTTCTTATGTATGGAGCTCTTGGATTATCTCCGGCTAATAACCCACTGATAGATGAGCACATCATTTATATTCTAGTTATTTTTGTTTTGATGATGACAAACTCCGGACAATATTGGGGTTTTGGTAAATGGTGGGAGGGTACTTCTTTTGTGCAAAAATATAAGTTTTTAAAATAGTCGTAAAATTATTAGAAAAATAATGTAACGAAGTGAAATATATTTTTCTTAACCCTGTTAAATAATTTTTGCAAGGTAAAAATTGCCCGAAGGGCATTTAACAGGGTGATGATTTTTATACTCATTACATTCGTTAAAAATCAATCATGAAAGGATTTAATGTAAACATAGAGAAAGAAACTTTGGAGAATACAAATTTTCGCAAAGTTTTATATACGGGCAAACATAGCCAGTTGGTTTTAATGAGTTTAAAACCCAATGAAGAAATTGGCATGGAAGTTCATACTGACAACGATCAATTTTTCCGCATAGAAAGCGGACATGGCAAATGTATTATTGATGGTAATTCCTATGACCTGATCGATGGGTCGGTTATTATTGTTCCTTCTGGTGCTCAGCACAATGTCATCAATACATCCAGCTCAGAAGATTTGAAACTCTACACAATTTATTCTCCAGCTCATCATCAAGATGGGGTAGTAAGATTTACTAAAGCAGAAGCGGAAGCCGACAGTCCAGAATTTGATGGAAAAACAACGGAATAAAAAAGTTCATGAAATTAACCAAAACCGATTATCTCATATGGAAAGATTGCGCCAAAAATGCTTGGCTTAAAATACACAAGCCAGATATTTATTTTGCCGAACCTTTATCTGCTTTTGATCAGGGGATAATAGAAACAGGCAATGAAGTTGATGTTCTAGCTCGAGAACTATTTCCGGGTGGTGTTTTAGTGTCAGGACTTGATGCCTCAGAAGAAACAAAAAAATTAATAAAATCCCAAACGTCTGTGATTTATCAGCCGGTATTTGAGACTGCTTTATATAAAGTTATTTGTGATATTTTAGTATGGAATGCGGATTCCAAAACATATGATTTATATGAAGTAAAAGCTTCCAACAGCGGAGATGACAAAAAGAAAAAAGACGAACTTTACACTTACGACATTGCTTTTCAATATTTGGTGCTTAAAGAGTTGAATGTTCCTTTAGGAAGATTATCTCTTGTAAGATTTAATAGTGAATATGTAAGAGGAGCAGAACTTGATTTGGAGCAACTTTTTTTGAAAGAGGATTTTACTGAAAAAGTTATGAAAGTATCCAATATGGTTAAAGAAGAAATGAAAATCGCTCAAGAATTTCTTGCTTCTGAAAAAGAGCCATTTGGCCCATGCAAATGCGTTACTCGGGGAAGAAGCGCTCATTGCACCACTTTTTCGTATTCAAATCCTCATATTCCAGATTACAGCGTGCATGATATTTCTCGCATAGGGATGTCAAAAAAGAAACTAGAGGAATTGATTGATAGTAGTATTTTTCTTATTGAAGACGTTCCAGAAGATTTTCCATTAAGTGAAAAACAAAGAAATCAAGTTACGGCTACTCAACTGGATAAAGTTTTTATAAAAAAAGATGAAATAAATGCTTTTTTAAAAAATATTTCTATGCCAATATCTTTTTTGGACTATGAAACTTTTGCAGCTGGAATTCCGAGGTTTGCTGGTTTTAGTCCTTTTAATCAAATAACTTTTCAATTTTCCTTGCATATTCTTGAAGAAAAAGACAAGGAACCCAGACATGCTGAATTTATTTTTACAGAAGATAAAAATCCGGATGAAGAATTTATTTTAGCCTTGAAAGAAAAATTACCAAGCAAAGGTTCAGTTATAACTTGGAATAAAAGTTTTGAGATGGGAAGAAATAAAAATCTTGCAAAAAGAAATCCAGAACATAAAGAATTTTTGGAAAATTTGAATTCCAGAGTTATCGATTTGATGGATGTTTTTTCTGAACAGCACTATATTCATCCTAAATTTAAGGGGAAAACGTCTATAAAATATATTTTACCTGTTCTTGCTCCAGAATTATCTTACAAAGCGCTTGATATACAAGAAGGAGCTAGTGCTTCAGACTCATGGAATAAAATAGTAAAAGGTGAGTATTCTAAAGAGGAGAGACTAGAAAAAATTGAACAATTAAAAACATACTGCAAACTTGATACCTATGCGATGTACGCAATCTGGAAGCATTTAAGTGATTTAGTTTAAAATCTTGGTCCGTTGTCTAACCAACCTAAATAAAGACCCAAAAGCACAAAAATAATAGTTAAAATGATTAGAATCCAATCAATCTTTTTCATAGTGGAATTATAACTCTTAATAGAATTTAAACCAATTTTGTGATATATTTTCTATATGGAAAAGGAAATAAAAAAAGGCAAAGAACACCCGCTTTCTATAATCATAAATAAGTCAGTCAAAATTTTCACTGATTTGGGTTTTGAAATTGCTACTGGGCCAGAATTGGAAAATATTTGGCATAATTTCGATGCTTTGAATATTCCAAAAGATCATCCAGCTCGCGATATGCAAGATACTTTTTATATTAAAGGAGAAAAAGATAAAGTTTTAAGAACACATACTTCCAATGTGCAGA
Source organism: Candidatus Nomurabacteria bacterium (assembly GCA_026395895.1). Classification (GTDB taxonomy): domain Bacteria; phylum Patescibacteriota; class Minisyncoccia; order Phycocordibacterales; family UBA9973; genus UBA9973. The sequence continues at coordinate 9,241 of JAPLXV010000003.1, forward strand.
TTAGATATATGGAAAATTTAGTGAAATCAGGCGGGAAGCCCCCCTTTGCCATCATTGCTCCTGGAAAATGTTTTAGAAATGAAGCGACAGATGCGACACATGAAATGCAATTTTATCAAATTGAAGGATTGATGATTGGGGAAGATATTAATATGGCTCACCTAAAAGGAGTTCTTTCTCATTTTTATAAAAAAATGTTAGGCGACGATGTTGATCTTCGTTTTCGTCCGAGTTTTTTTCCTTTTACTGAACCATCCATAGAATTCGATTTGAAATTTAATGGTAAATGGCTTGAGATAGGAGGAGCTGGAATGGTGCATCCAAATGTTCTTAAGAATTGTGGTATTGATTCGGATAAATATCAAGGTTTTGCTTTTGGTCCAGGTCTAGAAAGATTGATGGTTATTAAATATGGTATGCCTGATATCCGTCCAGCTTATCAGGGCGACTTAAGATTCAATCAATTTTAAAATATATGCTGATTTCTTATAAATGGTTAAAAAATTATGTTCCAGATTTACCAGAGCCAAATAAATTGGTAGATATTTTTACATTTCATCTTTGTGAAGTAGAAGGAACAAAAAAAACAGAAGACGATACCATTTTTGATTTAAATATTTTGCCGGATAGAGCACATGACTTGCTATCTTATAGGGGAGTAGCTAGGGACTTAGCAGGGCTTCTGGATATAGAATATAAAGACATAGAGTATAAAATTGAAGTAGGTGGAACTACAAAGCTTTCTATAAAAGTAGAAAGTGAAAATTGCCGTAGATATATGGGTAGAATAATAAAAAAGGTAGAGGTTTTACCTTCCCCAGACTGGATGAGGAATTATCTTTTATCGATGGACCAACGCTCAATAAATAATTTAGTTGACGCTTCTAATATTGTTATGTTCGACAGAGGAAATCCTATTCATGTTTTTGATTTAGATAAAGTAGAGGGTAGTATAATAATTCGCCAAGCAAAAGAAGGAGAAAAAATGACTACACTAGATAATAAGGAAGTTAAATTAAGTCCTTCAAATATGGTTATTGCCGACGAAAAAAATATTTTGGCTCTTGCTGGGGTGAAGGGTGGAAAAATAGCAGAAGTAGATGAAAATACAAAAAATATAATTATTGAAGTTGCCAATTTTGATCCGATAAGCGTGAGAAAAACTTCCAAAGAAGTAAATATATTTACTGACGCAGTAAAGAGATTTGAAAATGATTTATCTCCTGAAGTAGCAAGTGATGCGATAAATGATATGAGCGCTTTAGTTTTAGAGATGTGTAGAGGTGCTATCTTAGAAGAGGTAGTGGATGTTTATACAAAAAAACAAGAGAAGATAAAATTATCTTTTGATATAAAAAAGATATCTAAAAGATTAGGTTTAGATATTTCTATTACTACAGTTCAAGACATATTAAAACGTTTTGGTGTTCTATATAAAAACACTGGTAACAATTTTGAGATTATTGTTCCCGATATGAGGCTTGATCTAAAAACAAAAGAAGATATGTCTGAAGAAATAATAAGAATTTTAGGATACGATAAAATAAAACCAAAAATTCCCAAAATAAATTTTAAACCACAAGTAAACGAGGTATATGCCAAAATTTCTTGGGCAAGAAATAAACTTTTAAACGAGGGATATAGTGAAGTGATGACTTATACTTTTTGTAATAAAGGAGAAGTGGAAGTGCTTGCTTCTGCTTCAGATAAGAAATTCTTAAGAACAAATTTGAGTGATGGATTAAAAGAAAGTCTAAAATTAAATCAACTAAATATGCCGTTGCTCGAGATGGATGAAATAAAAATTTTTGAAATAGGAACTGTTTTTTTGGAAGATAAAGAACAGATGAATGTTTGTTATGCAGATAAGAAAAATATTACAGAAGTTTCTTTGGAAACGTTTTGTATGAATTCTCCTCTTGAGGAGTACTCCGACTTAAAGTTGGAGGGAGGTGGAGGTGTTTTCCACCCCGCCTTCGGCACCCCTCAAGAGGGGAATAAATTCAAACTCTGGTCTCTATTTCCATTTATTGTTCGTGACATTGCAGTTTGGGTTCCGGAAGAAATAAAAAGTGTAGATGTGGAAAAAGTCATAAAAAATAGTATGGGAGAGCTTGTAATTCGAGGTCCAGAACTCTTTGATCAGTTCAAAAAAGATGGCAAAATATCCTATGCTTTCAGGCTAGTTTTTCAGTCCTACGATAGGACCCTTACAGATGCTGAAATAAACGAAATTATGACTAAAATAACCAATAAAATCAAGGAGAAAAATGATTGGCAAGTAAGGTAGTTTATGATATAATTGCCTTATAATGGCTAAAGAAAAAGAAGTAAAAAATGGGCACCATTATGATGCCTCTGATATCTCTGTTTTAGAAGGACTTGATCCAGTCAGACGTCGTCCAGGAATGTATATCGGAACCACCGGTCCAGAAGGTTTACACCATCTCGTTTGGGAAATTTTTGATAACTCGCGCGATGAAGCGATGGGTGGTTTTTGTGATGATATAGAAGTTGTCCTTTTGCCGAACAATCGTATTCGAGTGGCAGACAATGGGCGAGGTGTGCCTGTTGATATTCACAAAAAAACTAAAGTATCTGCTTTGGAAACTGTTATGACTACTCTGCATGCTGGAGGAAAATTCGGTGGAGAAGGCTATAAAGTTTCTGGAGGCTTGCATGGAGTGGGAGCGTCAGTAGTAAATGCGCTCTCAATTTATTGTAAAGCGGAAGTGCATAAAGATGGTGGTAAATATATACAAGAATATTCTCAAGGTAAGAAAAAAGCTTCAGTAAAAAAAATTGGGTCTTCAAAATTACATGGAACCATCATTACTTTTGAACCAGATCAAGAAATTTTTAAAGATATAAAGTTTGATTTAAGTACAATTATAAATCATATTCGTCAGCAAGCTTATTTAGTTAAAAAATTAAAAGTTTCAATAATAGATGCGCGAGGTTGGGATAATAAAAAAGGACTTGATGACTCTGACGTATTTTATTTTAGAGATCTTGGCATAGAACTTCCCTCCACTTCTTTTTATTTTGAAGGAGGATTGATTTCTCTTATAAAATATTACAACAAGTTTCAAAAACCACTTCACGATCATATTTTTTATGTTGAAAAAGAATTGGACGGTGTGATGGTTGAAATAGCTTTACAATATGTTGATGACATTGTTGATAGAATAATTCCTTTCGCAAATAATATACATACCGCTGAAGGTGGGACACATGTGACTGGTTTTAAAACTGCTCTTACTCGCACCTTGAATACTTATTGTAAAAAGAATGAAATGATGAAAGATTCAGAAGGTGGATTTACCGGCGATGATGTACTGGAAGGTCTTACAGCTGTCATTTCGGTGAAGTTAAGAGAGATACAATTTGAAGGTCAAACCAAGGCAAAATTAGGCTCTATGGAGGCCCAAGGAGCTGTTGGGACAATTTTTGGGGAGGCTTTTGCTGCTTTTCTAGAGGAAAACCCAGATGAAGCAAAAGCTATAATAAATAAGTCTATTTTGGCCTTAAAAGCTCGTAAAGCAGCCAAAGCGGCTAAAGATTCAGTTCTTCGTAAAGGTGCGCTTGAAGGTATGACCCTGCCTGGAAAATTAGCAGATTGCCAAAGCAAAAGTGCAGAAGATTCAGAATTATTTTTAGTAGAAGGAGATTCGGCAGGAGGTTCGGCTAAACAAGGTAGAGATAGACGCACTCAAGCCATTCTTCCGCTTCGTGGAAAAATTTTAAATGTTGAACGTGCTCGCATAGATAAAATGCTTGCTTCTAAAGAAGTAAGAGCTCTGGTTATTGCGATGGGTACTTCTATTGGAGACACTTTTGATCTTTCTAAAATGCGTTATCACAAAATAATTATTGCCACAGATGCTGATGTGGACGGTGCGCACATTCGCACCCTTTTGCTGACTCTTTTTTATAGATATTTTAGACAAGTTGTGGACGCGGGCTATATTTATATTGCTCAACCACCACTTTATAAAATAAAAAGAGGAAAGGAAGTTAGTTATGCATATTCCGATGAAGAGAAAATAAAAATTATCGGTAAAGAAACAGATGTAAGTGAGATACAAGCGGTTAATGATGAAGAACCCCTACCCGACCTCCCCCTTAGTAAGGGGGAGGAGAAAGGAGGGGGTCTAGAGTCTAAACAATCTACAAAAATTCACATTCAGCGTTATAAAGGTCTCGGAGAAATGAACCCAGAAGAACTTTGGGAAACAACCATGGACCCAGCTCATCGAGTATTAAAAAAAGTAAATATAGATGATGCCGAAGAGGCCAACAAAATTTTTGAAATTCTGATGGGTTCCGAAGTTCCTCCTCGAAAATCCTTTATCCAATCTAATGCTAAATTAGCAGAGATTGATATTTAATTTATTTTTTTTCTTCAATTTCCTTTTTGAGTTTTGAGACAAATTCTTCGGAAGAAATATTTTCTAGTTTTTCGTTATTTCGTCCTTCTATGGTGAGTTTTTTTGAATCTTTTTCTTTGTCTCCGATAATTATCAAATAAGGAATCTTTTGAATTTTGGCATTACGGATTTTTTTACTCAAAGATTCATTTGATTCATCTAATTCTACGCGGATATTATGTTCTTTAAGAATTTTAAAAACTTCACTGGCATAATCTAAATGTTTATCTTCAGAAATCGGAATAACTTTCACTTGCACAGGGGAGAGCCAAAGAGGGAAGGCGCCGGCATAATGTTCGATCAAGATACCCATGAATCTTTCAAAAGATCCGAAGATGGCCACATGAAGCACAACCACGCGATGTTTTTTGCCATCTTCTCCAGCATAATCCATTTCAAAATTTTCCGGTTGATTAAAATCAAGTTGTATAGTTGCTAGTTGCCATTCTCTTCCTATCGAATCTTTTATCTTTATATCGATTTTTGGTCCGTAAAAAGCAGCTTCTCCCTCTTCAATACTATATTTCAGTTTCATTTTTTCAGCGGAATTAACCAAGATTTTTTCCGCTTTTTCCCATACGTCATCATTACCGAAATATTTTTCTTTTTTCAATGGGTCTCGTATAGATATTTCTATTTTATAATTGTCAAAACCGAATGTGCCATAAACTTTTTTCATTAGACCAAAAATCATTTCAATTTCTGATTCGATTTGGTCGGGTCTTATGAAATGGTGCGTGTCATCTTGAGTCAAATTCTTAACACGCAAAAGGCCAGCTAATTCTCCACTTTTTTCATTACGATATACAGTTGTGTTTTCTGCTATACGTAACGGTAAATCACGATAACTATGTTGTTCAGCGTTATATATTTCAAAATGATGAGGACAATTCATGGCTTTCATGACAAATTCTTCACCATTTTCATCCGTCATGATTGGCATCATTGCATCGTATTTACCCATGTGTCCGCTTTTTATATAAAGTTCTTTTTTTGCGATATGCGGAATTGTGACAAAAGAATAACCCAGATCTTCTTTTTCTTTTCTTATAAAATTTTCTAGTTCAGTTTTTATAATATTACCCTTAGGCAAATACATCGGTAGACCTTTTCCGACTAAATTTGAAACAGTAAATAATCCCAGTTCTTTTCCTAATTTTTTATGATCTCTCTTTTCTGCTTCTTCGCGCATTTTGATATATTTTTCCAATTCTTCTTTTGTCTCAAATGCCAATCCATAAATACGAGTGAGCATTTTATTTTTTTCATCTCCACGCCAATATGCTCCAGCTACGCGGTCTAATTTAAACGAGTCCGGTTTTATTTCTTTAGCTGGGTTTTCTAAATGCCCGCCTCGGCAAAGGTCTGTAAACTTGCCACAAGTATAAAATGTTATTTTTTCTTTCTTCCCAACGATCTCATCTATCAGTTCTATTTTGTATTCATTTTTTTTGAAGTGTTCTTTTGCTTCTTTTTCACTTTTTTCTGCACTTTCAAATACTTTCCAAGACTTCAAAATCTCTTTCATTTTCTTCTCTATTTTAGGTAAATCTTTATCAGAAATAGGATTTTTGAATTCAAAATCGTAGTAGAAGCCGTCCTCTATTGACGGACCAATAGTATTTTTAGTATCTGGGTACATCTCTAAAACAGCCGCAGCCAAAAGGTGAGCCAATGAGTGTCTTAAATTGTGTAATTTATCAACCTCTGCCATATACCTTTATAATATCATATTTTAACATTTCGCAAAAATTGTTTTGCTTTTTATGCCTATTATGTTAGTATAGAAATATTATGGTAGTACGAATGAGACATACAAAATCGCATACAGCAAACCGACGTTCTCATCATGCATTGACGAGTACGGGTTTTACTAAATGTGAAAATTGTAAAAATCCAAAGAAACGTCACACGGTTTGTTCATCTTGTGGATATTATCGTGGAATGAAAGTTTTGGATTTGGTGAAGAAAATGGAAAAGAAGCAAAAGAAAGAAAAGGCTAAACAGAAACAAGCTAATTAGCTTATAGTTTTTGGCTTTTTAGGCAAGAAATGATTTGCTAAGAAGCTAATAGCTAAAAAGTTAGAAAGCTATTAAAAAAATGGCAAATAGGCACCTTTCAAGATCAATAGTTCTCCAAACGCTTTTTGAGTGGGATTTTATGTCTGCAGAAGAGAGTGGTGTTTGGAATGATAAAAAGATAAAAGAAGCACTTAATAGAAATTTAAAAGAATTTGCTCCTGGGTTAGAGGACGATATTTTTGTTTTTTCTTTGGTGGAACAAGTTTTAGAAAAATCTAAAGTAATTGATGAAATAATAAAAAAAGCTGCGCCGGACTGGCCTATTGATAAAATTTCCGTGGTGGACAGAAATATTTTACGAATTGGTTTAACTGAACTTCTTTTTGGTGATAGAAGCCAAGTACCTCCGAAAGTAGCTATTAATGAAGCCATAGAATTGGCCAAAACTTTTGGCGGGGAAAATTCTGGTAAATTTGTAAACGGTGTATTGGGTGCAGTTTATAAAGAAATTGGCGAACCTGGCAAAGAACAAGTAAGTAAAAAGAAAAAAATTGAAGAACCAGTAGATATAACAAAATTGCCAGTTGAAAAACTGGGGGGTGCCTTGATTTATGCCAAAAGGCCTGCCCGTTTCTCTGGCGGGGGCAATGATATTTTATTTGCCTTAGTGCACGACGTTTTTGGTTACTGGACTTTGTCTAAAGGTAGTATTGAAGATAGTGAAAATATAGAAGAGGGGACAATAAGAGAGATAAAAGAAGAAACGGGCCTTGATATTTTTATCAAAGAAAAAATTGGAGAAAATGAATATGTAGCTAGTCATCCGGAAAAAGGAAAAACATTAAAAAAAGTGACATATTTTTTGGCAGAAAGTAAATATCAAAAACTTAAACTCGGAACTTCTGGCGGGCTAGATGACGCTAAATGGTTCCAGCTTTCAGAAATTCCTGAGCTTCGTATTTACAATGACATTATTCCACTTATTACAAAAGCGATCGAAATTATCAGTAAAAAATAATTTTTTATATTATGATTCAATTTTCAGGTTTTGAAAAAAATACAAAAGTGATTTTTAAAGATAAAAATTTATTAAAACAGGCTTTTATCCATCGTTCCTATATAAATGAGAATCCGGGTTCTAATCTTTCACACAACGAGCGTTTGGAATTTTTAGGAGATGCAGTACTGGAGCTTGTTGTGACTGATTTTCTTTATAAAAAATATCCGAATTATACAGAAGGAGAATTAACTGCTATTCGTTCAGCTTTAGTAAATGCCATTATTATTTCTGAAGTTGCTTCAAAAATTGGGATGAATGATTACTTACTTTTATCTAAGGGCGAAGCTAAAGACAACGGTAAAGCCAGACAATATATTTTAGCTAATACGTATGAAGCGTATATTGGAGCGGTTTATTTGGATCAAGGCTATAATGCTGTAAATAAATTTGTCACTGCCACTCTTTTACCGCACACAGAAGAAATTGTGGCTAAAAAACTTTGGCGTGATGCTAAAAGTTTGGTACAAGAAAAAGCCCAAGAATTTGTTGGAGTTACTCCTGCTTATAAAGTTTTACACGAATCGGGTCCTGACCATGATAAACATTTTACGGTAGGTATTTTATTTGGCTCTGATTTAATTGCTGAAGGAAAAGGAAAATCAAAACAAGAAGCGGAACAGAAGGCTGCCGAAATGGCATTAAAAGTGAAAAATTGGATGGAATAATATGCGACTAAAAAACCTTGAAATAAATGGCTTTAAATCATTTTCTAAAAAAACTGTTTTGGAGTTTCAAAATTCGATTGTGGCTATTGTCGGTCCCAATGGATCTGGTAAATCAAATGTAGTGGAAGCTTTGCGTTTTGTTTTAGGCGAACAGTCAATGAAATCAATGCGTGGGTCATTGGGAGCTGATTTGATTTTTAAAGGGTCAAAAAACTTACCCAAAAGTTCCCGAGCAACTGCTACTATATATTTTAATAACTCTGATAAAATTTTTAAACTTTCTAATGAAACAGGAGAAAATATAAATTTAAATTATGATGTTATTTCAATTTCTCGTGAAGTTTTTTCTGATGGCTTAAATAAATATATTTTGAATGGTTCAGAAGTAAGATTAAAAGATATTAATAATCTTTTATCCTCAGTTAATATTGGTTCTTCTGGGCACCATATTATTTCGCAAGGTGAGGCGGACAGAATTCTAAATGCTTCTCCTAGGGATAGAAGGGAAATGGTAGAAGATGCTCTTGGACTTAAAATTTACCAATATAAAATAAAAGAAGCGCAACGCAAATTAGAAAGAACTACCGACAATATGAAAGAGGTTTCACTTTTGCGTCGAGAAAATGCTCCGCATTTAAATTTTCTAAAAAAACAAGTAGATAAATTTGAAAAAGCAAAAGAAATGCAGGTAACATTGTTATCTCTTTATAAAGAATACTTAAAGAAAGAAAGTGTTTATTTAGAAAAAGAACAATCAAATTTACTTTCAGAAAAAAATAAAATTTCTTTAGAGTTGAAAAACGTAAAAGAGAAAATCTCTGATACAGATGAAACTGAAAAGAGAGGAGAAAGTGAAAAAGAAAAAGAATTAAAAGTATTTGAAAAAAAGATAAGTGAAATTCATGCAGTCAAAAATGAAATAGAACGCAAATTGGGAAGAATTGAAGGAATTCTTGAATCAAAAGGAAATAAAGTTAAAATTTCTGGTAAATGTCCTTTATGTGGCAGTGAAATTAAGGAAAAAGAAGAAGGTCAGATAGAAAAGAGACAAAATGATGAAAAAGAATTGGAAGAATTAAAAAATTCTCAAGCTGGTATTCTAGCTGAAATGGAGAATTTAAAAAATGAGGAGGGAAATATTTTTGAAAAAATAGAAATATTGAAAAAAGAAATTAATCAAGAGAATGAAGCTCTGCATATAAAAGAAAAGGAGAAATTTAATTTTAGAGTTAGGCACCAAGAGTTATCCTCTTCTTTAGATCTAATTTCTGTCAAAGAACAAAATCTTAAAAGAGAGATAGAATCTTTCGAAAATGAAATAAAAGAAGGTGAAGCTTTAATTGGAAGTGAAATTTTGTCTTATAAAAATTTTGAGGTGAATGAAATAATTGATAGAAATGCGCAAGAAGAATCAAGACGAAAAATTGAACGTATAAAAATGAAGTTAGAAGACGTTGGTGTGGGTGGAGGATCAGAAGTAATGAAAGAATATGAGGAAGTTTTTCAAAGAGATAATTTTTTAGCCAAAGAGATGGAAGATTTAGCTGTAAGTATAGAGTCTCTTCGAAAATTGATGGCAGATTTGAAAGAAAAAATAGATATAGAATTTAAAGAGGGTATTAAGAAAATAAATGTAGAGTTTGATAAATTCTTTTCTTTGATGTTTGGCGGAGGAACTGGCTATCTTGCAATTGTTGTTGAAAGTAAAAAGAAGAAAGAAGCCCCGACGCTCGAAGAGGTCGGGGTCCCGACTCCTGATGAAGATCAGGACGTCGGGAAAGAAATCGTTCCTGAACAAGGCATTGAAATTAATGTTTCGCTTCCACATAAAAAAGTGAAAGAACTGAATGCACTTTCTGGAGGAGAAAGGTCTCTTACCTCTATTGCTCTTCTTTTTGCTATGTCCCAAGTAAATCCACCGCCATTTTTGGTACTTGATGAAACAGATGCTGCGCTAGACGAAGCAAATTCTCGCAAATATGGGGATATGCTAGAAAAACTCTCTCATCACTCTCAGCTTATAGTCGTTACTCATAATAGGGAAACAATGTCTCGCGCTGGCATTTTATATGGCGTCACTATAGGTTCCGATGGTGCCTCCAAACTTCTCTCTGTCAAACTGGACGAAGCCGCCGCAATTGCAAAGTAAATTTATTTGAATTTGATTTTTTCTTCCTTGCCGATTATTAATTGATTTGGCTGGAAGAATTTGTTTAGTTTAACGGTGTCTTTTTTTATGGACATACTTCCATCTCTATTTAATTTAATTTCCAAAAGCATACCCTGCATTGTATTTACGGAAAAACCCTGGTCAAAAATAAAGTTGCCTAGCGAATAAGCGATAAAACCCACGCACGAATTTTGAGTGCAATCTTTTGGGCTATAAACTTCTGTATCTTCTACCACGTGTGGATGAGTGCCAATTATAATTTTAGCCCCGTCATCTATTGCCTTGTGCGCTAAATATTCTTGTCTGGAATTATGTTTTATTTTATATTCGTCTCCAAAATGAAATGACACGACTAAATAATCAACTTGCTTAGATGCATTTTGCACTATTTCATCAAAACGCGGATTGCTTGCAAATAATAAACCAGCTTTGTCTGCTCCTGCCTCCATCCAATCTGGCCCTACATCTGAAAATCCCAAATATCCTATTTTCATTCCATATTTTTCTATAATAACAGGCATTTCTGCTTCGTTTGCATTCATTCCTCCACCAATATATGAAATTTCATTTTCTTTTAATCTAGTTAAAGTATCAACATAAGCATTTTGTCCCCAATCTCCCATATGATTATTAGCAACCGAAACCACAGAAAATCCTGCGCCTTTTAATGCAGGAATAGTGGAAGGGTCCATTCTAAATGAATATAAATTATGCATATCTTTTCCTGCATCAGAGGCTGGACCTTCCAAATTTGCAAAAGTTATATCAGATCTTTTTAAGATTCCTAATTTTTCAAAAAGGGCTGAGTAATCTCCTTTGAAATTTTTGTTTACAGAATTTTTAACTCCACGATCAAGCATTATATCTCCACCGAACAAAAGAGTGACGAAATCTTGATCATATACTACAGGTAAATCAGTTCTTTCTTTGACCCAAGCAGTATTAGCGTCAGCTTCTCCGCCATAATATATATTTTTATTTAAATATTTTAAAATATTTTCTACGTCCTTAAAACGATCTTTACTTTGTAAAAGAGTGATAGCAATATGGCGTGTTCCAGCTTCTGAAAGGGGAACTGAAAAAGTGGAAATAACTGTTTGTAAAGCGACATCTGTATAACCACTTTTACCTCCCAAATAGCCATTTTCAAGCAGGAATTGATTATTACTGAACCAATTGTGTGTTTTATTGGAATAGCTTCGTTTGGTTGTGATTTGTAGTAAATTTGGGTCTTTTTGATTTAAATATCCTGCTAATTTAAACATATCAAAAACAGTTGATTGATTTTTAGGAGAAAGTCCGCTTGGGTCGTCAAAACTAGTCTTAGATAATTCTAATTTGAGAGCCTCCTGGTTCATTTTTTTTAGAAAAATATCTCGGCCAAAAAATTCAGCTATTACTTCGGCAGCATCATTGCTTGATTCTAAAAGTAGGGGATAAATGAGGTCTGTAATTTTTATTTTTTCTCCTATTTTCAAATTACCATTCTTTCCAGAGGTGGCTGAGGCTTTTTTAGAAACTTTAGCAATATCATCTGAGCTTTTTGATTCTGTGGCCACAAGCGCAGTCATAAGTTTAGAAACAGAAGCAAGTGAATATTGTTCATCTTGATTTTTTGTCAAAATAATTTCTCCCGTATCTAAATCACCAACTAAAAAAGCCTTGGCTGATACTTTTGGTTTCAAATTTAAATCTTTTACGAAATAAGAAAATCCAGATGTTAATTCTGGTGCTGTCAGAGATTCCATGGCTGTTGCGGTATTTTCATTTGGTTCTATTATTTTTTTATATTCAGCATCTTTAAAAAAGAGAGAGACAAAAAAAATACCAACCATAGTAGCAGAGATTGTCCAAAATCCGAGTTTAATTTTTGGACCTAGGGTAGATTTCATATTCATTATGTTGTTAGCGCATAATCTATCGTTTTTCTTTCTAAATCAACACTTTTTACTTTTATCTTTACTCGGTCGCCTAGTCTGTATTTTTTCCCCGACGCTTTCGGTCGGGATCCCGGCCCCAAAGGGCGTCGGGACTTTTTCCCTTGTCCGACTAGTTCCAATTTTTTTTCATTAAAAATATAAAAATTATCTTCCATATCTCGTACTCGTACCAGACCCTCGCATTTTGTTTCTACTTCTTCTACATAAATACCCCATTCTGTTATACCACTAATAATACCTTCAAATGTTTTTGAAATACGAGAAGACATATATTCAACTTGTTTGTATTTTATAGAGGCTCGTTCAGCATCTGAAGCAAATTTTTCTCTTTCTGATGCTTTTCTGGAAATTTCTTCATAGATACTTAATTTCTCTTTGCCCACTTTTAATCCTTTTAGGTAATCTGTCAAAAGTCTGTGGACTACTACATCTGGGTAGCGTCTGATGGGGGAAGTAAAATGAGCATAGTATTCAAAAGCCAAACCATAGTGGCCGACATTTTTTGTGGAATAAATTGCTTTGGCCATAGAGCGTATAATTGCGCGATTGACTGTATTTTCTTCATTTTTTCCCTCAAGACTCTTTAGAAGATTATTTAATTCATAATTTGGAATAACCCCATCAATTAAAGATATTTTATATCCCAAACTCCTTAAAAAGAATGCCAAATCAGTCATTTTTTCTTTACTAGGATTATCATGGATACGATAGACAAATACTCCTCCATCTTTCTTGGTGCCTTTGGAGATAGTTTCAGCCACTTTTTTATTTGCTAAAAGCATAAATTCTTCAATTAATTTGTTTGAATCACCTCGTACTTTTTTTATTACTTTTAACGGTGTTCCATTTTTATCTAAAACAAATTTTACTTCTTCTTGTTCGAGCGAGATAGCTCCATTTGCAAATCTTTCTTTGTTCAATTTTTTAGCCAAATTATTTAAAATAAAAAGTTCTTTGTGCAGTGGCGCTGAATTTTCTTTTATAGATTTTTCCGCTTCTTCGTAAGTAAATCTTTTTTGAGAATGTATCACCGTACGTCCGTACCATTCTTTTTTTACTTGCGCGTTTTTGTCTAGGACAAAAACTGCGCTCATGGTCAGTCTGTCTTTATTGGGAACTAGAGAACAGAGGTCGTTAGAAAGTACTTCCGGAAGCATTGGGATAGTTCTATCTACTAAATAAACAGAAGTGCCTCTTTTTTTTGCTTCCTTATCAATTTCGCTTCCAATTTTTACATAATGAGAAACGTCGGCTATATGAATTCCGATTTCATATACCTCACCCCCTAACCCCCTCTCCTTGAAACCCCCTTGCTCCCCCTTATCAAGGGGAAACCATTTGCCTCCCCTGACAAGGGGAGGTCTGGAGGGGTTAAGGAGAGGGGGGAGAATACGGAATGAAATGGCATCATCAAAATCTTTTGCATCATCTGGGTCAATAGTAAAAGTGAGAGTTTTTCTAAAATCGCGTCGCCCATTATAATCTTCATTTTTAATACCTAAACTTTTTATTTTTTCCGCTTCCTCCTCAACTTTTTGAGGCAGTTCACTATCAAACCCTTTTTCTATAGCGATAGCATGCATTTCCGCATTATTGTCTCCGGGTTTTCCTAAAACTTTTATTATTTTTCCTTCTGGTGCTTTTAGTCCATCTTTCCAAAAAATTATTTCTGTATAGACTTTTTGTCCTGCCTTTGCGCCATTTAGCATTTTTTCGGGTATTAGAATATCGGTATACATTTTTGTATCATCGGGTTTTAGAAAATATATGCCGTCTTCTTTCTCTAAGACTCCCGAAAAGCCCATCTTTGCACGAGAGATTATTTTTAATACTTCGGCTGTCAAACGCCCTTTTCCTTTTGGATGCAAAGTAATTTCAACCATATCACCGTGCAGAGCTGTATTTAAGTGCCTAAAATCAATCTCAGGGTCCTTCCCGACGTTCTGATTTCTATCAGAAGTCGGGATCCCGACCCCATTGGGCGTCGGGACCTCATTCAATATTCTTACATATCCAATACCCTTGCTTGTTATAGATATAATACCCTGTACTGTCTTTTGAATTTTTTTTGTTTTTCCTTTCACTCTTTTAATATAACATAAATTTTTGTATTTGCCTTTTTGGGGAATTATGTTAGACTCTAAAGATGTTAAAAATAAGATTACAAAGAATTGGAAGGAAAAATGACCCATCATTTCGGGCGGTTTTGACTGATTCTAAAAACAGCACTAAAAGCGGAAAATTTTTAGAAATAGTTGGTACTTATAATCCAAAGGCGGGCGAGACTAGTTTTAAGACTGAAAGAATACAATACTGGGTTTCAAAAGGGGCACAACTTTCCGATACCATGCATAATTTTATGGTGCATCAAAAAGTGATAGAAGGGAAGAAGAGAAACGTATTGCCGAAGAAAAAACCGACAGTTAAAAGAAAGGAGTTGAAAGCTAAAAAATAATCGTATATAATTATTACAGCAGTGCAGTTAATCATTTAAGGTCGTAACACTGCCAAACATTTCAGCCAGTGGGCTGATCCGCCTACTGGCGGAAAAAATTATTAATAAAATATTTCTGAACACATATGCAAGACGCAGACAAGATATTTCTGGAATATGTAGTAAAAGCTTTAGTTGACAATCCGAACGATGTAAAAATCGATCGTACTGTTGATGAGATGGGTGTCCTTATTTCTCTTACAGTAAATCCTGCCGACATGGGTAAGATTATTGGAAGAATGGGAAATACCGCCAAAGCTATTCGTACCTTGTTAAGAATTATAGGTATGAAGAATAATGCCCGTGTGAATTTGAAAATCAACGAGCCGGAAGGTGGAATGAGACCTGAGCCAAGACCTGCAACTGGAGGAATGGCTACTAAGACTGTTGATCAGGCTATGGAAGACCTCAAGGGAATTTAGGATAGCTGATAGGTTTTAGCTTTTAGCTAATAAAAAACCGCCTTCAGGCGGTTTTTTGTATGCTTGTATTTTTTTTCTATAAGCTATAAACTATAAGCTGTGAGATTCCATATCATTACAATTTTCCCAGATATTTTTGACTCATACCTCAAAGAGTCTATTATTGGGCGGGCGATAAAAAATAAGTTTATTTCAGTGAAGTTTTATAATCCTAGAGATTTTATTAGGGGTAATAAAAGTAATTACAAACCAGTAGATGACAAGCCTTACGGCGGAGGGCCGGGGATGGTGATGAGAGCCGAGCCAATTCTTAAAGCTATAGAAACCGTAGTAAAAAAGATATCCACCCTGTCTCGCAAACGAGTCACCCCTCAAGAGGGGAATAAAAAAATATTAATTATCAATTTTATTCCTAGCGCTGAAAAATTTACCACTAATTATGCCAAGACGATTTCCAAAAAATATACAGATATTATTTTAATTTGCGGAAGATATGAAGGCATAGATGCGAGAGTAGATAAAATTCTCAAAACAAAGAAACTTTCAATAGGGGATTATGTTTTGACCGGCGGAGAAATACCAGCTATGATTTTAGTGGATTGCGTTTCTCGCCAAATAGAAGGTGTCCTTGGTAATTTTGATTCAAGGGAAGAAGAAAGAATCTCTTCAAGCGAAGTTTATACAAGGCCAGAAGTTTTGAAACATAAAAACAAAAATTATAAAGTCCCTAAAGTGTTATTATCTGGGGACCACAAAAAGATAGAGGATTGGAAAAAGCGCGAGAAGAATGATAAAATAAATAAGTGAAAGATTATTTTAAATGGCATGCTATAAAATCTGATATTGAAAATTCTGGGAAAGAAATTCTTTTTCGTGATAGAGAAATTTGGTGGTGCTCGCTTGGAGAAAATGTTGGTTTTGAGCAAGATGGAAAAAATGAGAAATATGAACGGCCCGTTTTAGTTTTCAGAAAATTTAACAAAGGGATGTTTTGGGGATTACCACTTACTTCAAAAGAAAAAAATGATTCTTTTCACTATAAACTTACTTTACATATAAAAAATGAAAATGATGAAATTGAAGAAAAAATTTCTATGGTTATATTATCTCAATTAAGGTTGTTGAGTGGAAAGCGTTTAATTCGTCGTGTTGCTCGTATTAATGAAAATAATTTTAAAGAAATAGAAAACAAGGTTATTAGTCTAATAAAAACAAACGAAAACGGACCCCTTTCGGGGTCCTCGAGTGCCTAACGGCAATTTGTATTTAGATATTACCATTTATTGGATATCTATGCAAGCGAGGTTATCCACTTTTATGAAAAATAGGAATATAGAAAAATTTGATAAAGCATATAAACAATTTTTATCTGAGAAAGATTCACTAGCCCATTTTAAGGCTATAAAAATATTACTCTCTGGACCCGATTTAGAAGAGTGGTTTGAAGAATTCATTGAAGAAAAAGATAGTGTAAAAGATTTCTTTCTGATGTGGAAAGATGCCTATAAATATGAAAATAATCAAAAAGATAAAGAAGGATTAAAAAAGCTGGGTATACAATCAAAAAAGTTATATATAAAAAAGGATTATAAAAAATTAACTGAGCTTTTCTTTGATATTACCTTGAGACACCTAGTTGATTTTATTCACCTGGAAGATCGTGAAGATTTTGAAAAAATAACAGATGTGGAAATATACACAAAAGGACTAATCCCCAATGAAATTTATTTCCAATTTTTCTTAATGGAGACAATGATAAAAAGAAAAGATTTTGATTGGGATAGAGGAGAAGTAATTATTAACCAAAGCTTAGCTTGTTTTATAATTTGTTTTTTAGATATTAATGCTTTTTTCAATGGAGAATAATTTTTAGCTAGACAAGGTTTTAAGATTTATATGAGTAGAAAATTGAAAACAAAAAAATAATTCCTTGGTTGTGTTAGGCAAGACCTAGCTGGAACATAGTATCTAAAGAAATGTCATTCTTTTTACTTATTGTGCTATAATTATATTATATAAATTTAACCCCAATAACCCTAATAGCCTATGTTTGGAAAAGAATCATTAAATATTCCTACTATTAAAAAAGAAAAAAAGGAAATTTCGCCCGAAATGCGTGATGGTATTTCATGGGAGGAAAAAATATCTAAATTATATTCTTTTTTACGTGAGAAATATCCTGCATTAGAAAAAATAGCAAAAACCTCAAGAGCAACAATTCGTTTGCTTACAGCATTAGTGATACTAGAAGGTGGGCAACTTTTTGCACAAGAAATTCCTACTAAAAATATTTCAACGAAGGACTTATTCTCTACGGAGGAAATAACCAATCTTAATAGCATGACATTCACTGAAATAGCACATCGCTTGGAGCCATTAAAAAAATCACTACCGAATGGCAAGGAGGTGACTTTTTCAAGCACTTTCAAACAAGATGATCAATTAGAAGGGACAGATTATAACGGTGTTTTTTCGGAAGGATCTGTACCATCAGACACTGGAATGGTCGGAGATGCAGCAATAGTGTTAAATGATCGACATATTGAAAGAATGGATTCTGAATCAAGTACAAAAAAGGGAGACGAATTTGATTTTGATCTATATGATCGTGATATTTATTCGGAGATGAAATTTTCCAAATTTGATTCAGGGGAAATTAAAGAAATAGGAAATAAAATTACTGTAGTGGGAGGAGGATCAACGAAAGAAGAAGCTGTTATAGAAGCTATGAAATGGCTTTCCATGCGGTATGGACAACATCTTTATGGAGGAGATACTGATAATTTAGTAGCTAAAGATTCTAAAGATAATACACACGAATTCAAGCATGTTCGTACAAGTTATGCTTCTTGGAATGGTATTTCTTTTTTTAAGAATATTCATATAGATAAATTTGAAAGAAAGAATTTAACTAAAGTTGATGCTCTTGGAAAAGAGATAGGGAAAAGTGACAAAATTATCTACCATGTTTATGTTTCGGCCCAAAAGGGAATATATGACGGGGAGGAAAGATAATTACAAAAATATTGAATTTTGATTTGACAAAAAAGGGAATGTGAGTATACTAGGGTATAAGAGATTGATTGAGTTTCGGATGTATCTCCTAGTTTGTATTAATAGAGCTTAATCATAAATACCTAAATAAATTTAAAAGAAGCTAGAGAAAAGCATTTCTTTTTTGTTTTGTTTAGAAAAATAAGGAACGTAGTGACTATATTTTTCTTAACCCCAGTTAAATAATTTTCTGACTTAGGTCAGAAAATTCCCTGCAAAGCAGGGATTTAACAGGGTGATGATTTTAATAGTCGTTTCACTCCTTTAAAATCAATCATGCAAACAGAAAAACGTCCAAAGAAGTATTTTGCCAGATACAAGGATCCATTAATAGAATTTCCTAATTTAATAGAAGCTCAAACTAAATCTTACAAGTGGCTTGTGGAAGAGGGTTTGAAGGAAGTTTTTAAGGAATTTTCTCCAATCATCGATTACTCTGGAAAAAAGTTTGAACTTGAGTTCACCTCTTTTTCTTTGGGTGAGCCTAATTGCGATGAGAATGATGCGAAAATAAATAAACTCTCATATCAAGGGCTTTTGAAGACGCGAGTAAAATTAAAAAATAAAATTTTAGGAACCGAAAAAGAGCAAGAAATTTTTATGTCTGAAATTCCACTTATGACTGCACACGGAACTTTTATTATCAATGGAGTAGAGCGTGTGATTGTGCCACAGCTTGCAAGAAGTTTTGGAGTCTTTTTTACTGAATCTGAAAATAAAGGCAAAAGATATTTTGGGGCAAAAATTATTCCAGCTCGTGGAGTTTGGATTGAAATAGAATCAGAATCTGATGGGGCAATTTATATAAGAATAGACAAAAAAAGAAAATTTCCTGCTACCGCTTTGCTTCGAGTAATGGGATATGAAACGAATGAGATGATGCTCAAAGCATTTTCCGCCAAAGGCGGACAAGCCTCTGGCTTGGAAAACATATGCAAAGAAGCCATTGAAGCTTGTTTGGCAAAAGATGTAGCCAAAACATTAAATGATGCATATATTGAAATATATAAACGCTTAAGAGACGGAGACATGGCTACTCCCGAGAATGCTAAAGAATTTATTAATTCTTTATTTACCCCTGAAAGATATGATCTTTCTCCAGTTGGACGATACCGATTTAATAAACGTTTTGAAAAATCTCTGGAAGAAGACGAACTTGCTCGCCGAACTATTTCTAAAGAAGATTTAATGACTGTCATTGCAAATATTATTGTTTTAAACAATACTCCTGGAGCTAAATCCGACGATATTGATCACTTGGGCCAAAGACGTGTTCGATTTGTTGGAGAAATGCTTCAGCAAAAAGTGCGTACTGGTATGATGCAAATAAAGAGAAACATTCAAGACAGAATGTCTATTATTGATGTTGATACTGCCATGCCCATCCATATTATCAATCAACGTCCACTCCAAGCTCGCATTAAAGAATTTTTTACTACCAACCAACTTTCGCAATTTATGTCGCAGGAAAATGTGCTGGCAGAGATAGAACACATTCGTTTGCTTTCTGCCCTTGGTCCTGGGGGACTTACTCGTGAACGCGCAGGTCTAGAAGTTCGAGACGTGCACCCTTCTCACTATGGACGTGTTTGTCCTATTCATACTCCAGAAGGTCCAAACATTGGACTTATTTTACATCTTTCTACTTATGCAAAAATAAATGATTTTGGAATTATTGAAACTCCATATATAAAAGTTAAAAATGGAAAAATCACCGGAGAAGTTCAATATTTAAATGCACTGGAAGAAGAAAAATACAATATTGCCCATGCTGGAATTCTTTATGATGAGCATGGAAAAATAACAGAAGAAAAAGTAGCAGCCAGAATAAAAACTAATCCAGGAATGATAAATCGCGATCAAGTTGATTTTATTGATGTGGCTGCTAATCAGGGTTTTTCTCTAGCAACTTCTATGATTCCATTTTTGGAACATAATGACGCTAACCGTTCGCTCATGGGAAGTAACATGCAAAAACAAGCAGTGCCTTGTGTTCTTCCTGAAGCACCATTGGTGGCCACCGGAATTGAAGCGATGGCTTCTCGCTACTCTGGTAGAATGGTTATTGCTTTAGAAGATGGGGTTGTTTCTTATTTAGATGCAAAGAAAATAGTAGTCAAAGGAAAATCAGAAAAAACTTATACGCTCGTTAATTTTTTGAGGAATAATAACTTTTCTGCCTTTCATCAACGTCCTTCGGTAGATGTTGGCCAAAAAATAAAAAAAGGAGACGTTTTAGCTGATACAACCAGCACAGTAGATGGACAAATTTCAGTTGGACAAAATATCTTTGTGGCTTTCTTGTCTTGGTCTGGATCAAACTATGAAGATGCTATAGTTATTTCTGAACGTCTTATAAAAAAGAGTAAATTTACCAGTGTTTATGTTGAAGAGTTCGTTTGCACAGTTCGTGATACGAAACTTGGACCTGAAATTACTACTCGAGATATTCCAAACGTTGGAGAATTAAAACTAAAAGATTTGGATGAGGATGGTATCGTTCGTATTGGAGCTGAAGTGAGAGAGAATGATATTTTAATAGGTAAAATTACTCCCAAAGGTGAAACAGAACTTACTCCAGAAGAAAGATTACTTCGTTCAATTTTTGCCGAAAAAGCACGTGATGTGAAAGATACATCACTTCGCATGGAACACGGCAAACGTGGACGTATTATTGGTGTTAAAATTTTCTCTCGCGATTTAGGTCATACACTTGAAGCAGGAATTATTAAAAAGATTGTGATTGAAGTTGCTCAAATTAGAAATATTTCAGTCGGGGATAAACTTTCTGGACGACACGGAAACAAAGGAGTTATTTCAAGAATTCTTTCAGAAGAAGATATGCCTTATACAGCAGATGGTACACCAGTTGATATTGTTCTTTCACCTTTAGGTGTTCCTTCTCGTATGAATCTAGGACAAGTTTTAGAAATGCATCTTGGTATGGCAGCCAATACTCTAGGATATCAAGCCATCGTTCCTCCATTTTTAGGAGCCAGTCATGAAGAAATAAAAGAGGAATTAAAGAAAGCTGGATTTCCTGAAAATGGTAAATTAAAACTTTTTGACGGACGCACAGGAGAAGCTTTTGATCAAGATATTGCTGTTGGTTATATGTATATGTTGAAGCTTCATCATATGGTAGAAGATAAAATTCATATGCGTTCTATTGGACCTTACTCTCTTATTACTCAACAGCCATTAGGCGGTAAAGCTCAAGGTGGAGGACAAAGATTCGGAGAAATGGAAGTATGGGCCTTGGAAGGATATGGCGCAGCTTATACTTTACGAGAAATGCTTACTATCAAGTCTGATGACATTTTAGGTCGTTCCCAGACTTTTGATTCTATTATCAAAAACGAAGTCATTAAACCGCCAAATTCTCCAGCATCATTCAATGTGTTGCTAAATTATTTACGAGGGCTTGCGCTTGATGTTAACTTGAAAAAATACAATGAAAACTTTAAATAAAACTGATTTTGATTATATTTCGCTCAAGCTCGCATCACCTGAGCAAATAAAAGACTGGTCTTACGGAGAAGTAACCAAACCGGAGACTATCAATTATCGTACCGGCCGATCTGAGCGCGGGGGTCTTTTTGACGAAAAAATATTTGGACCGGAAAAAGATTATGAATGTTATTGTGGAAAATATCGCCGAATTCGTTATAAAGATATTATCTGTGAAAAATGTGGAGTGGAAGTAACTCGTTCTATTGTTAGACGAGAAAGAATGGGACACATTGAATTGGCAACACCTGTTGCTCATATTTGGTTTTTGCGTGGAGTCCCTTCTCGCATGAGTATTCTTTTAAATATTTCTGTTTCGGATCTTGAAAAAGTAATATATTTTGCTGGATATATCATTACTAAAGTTCATGAAGATGAAAAAGAAAAAATAACTAGTAATTTAGAAAAAGAATATAAAACTAAGTTAAAAAATGCAGCTGATGATGACACTCGTGAAAAATTAAAAAATTTATTTTCTAATACCAAAAAAGAAATTTTAGAAATTTATGAAGGGAAAGTTTTAAATGAAATTTCTTTTCATCATTATTCGTTGAAATATGGTATTTGTTTTGAAGCAAACATTGGAGCTGAAGCGATTTATTCTATTTTCAAAAACCTTGACTTGAATAAATTAAAAATTCATACCGAAAAAATGCTTGAAAAAACAAGCGTAATTGAAAAAGAAAAATTACAAAAAAGACTTTCACTTATTCGGGCAATGACCTACGCTGGCATCAGACCTGAGTGGATGTTTTTGACTGTTATTCCAGTTATTCCTCCAGTTTTACGTCCAATGGTTGCCTTAGATGGAGGACGCCATGCTACTTCAGATTTAAATGATTTATACAGACGAGTTATAAACAGAAATAACCGCTTGAAGAAATTAAAGGAAATTAATGCGCCAGATGTGATTTTAAGAAATGAAAAAAGAATCATTCAAGAAGCCGTAGATGCGTTAATTGATAACTCAATCGCCAAGCAAAACGACAGTGCGGCTATGAGTCAATCTCAAAAGCGTCCGTTAAAATCTCTATCAGATAACTTAAAATCAAAACAAGGTTTATTCCGCCAGAATTTGCTCGGTAAGCGTGTAGACTATTCAGGTCGCTCAGTGATTGTGGTTGGTCCGGAACTAAAATTAAATCAATGTGGTCTACCAAAACATATGGCATTGGAACTTTTCAGGCCATTTGTTATTTCAAAAATTCTACAAGCTGAATTAGCCTTTAATATTCGTGGAGCAAACAAATTAATAGAAGAACGCACACCAGAAGTTTGGGCAATGCTCGAAGAAGTAATTCAAGGAAAATATGTTCTTTTAAACCGCGCGCCTACGCTTCATCGATTAGGCATTCAAGCTTTCAATCCAATTTTGATTGAAGGAAATGCTATTCAAGTACATCCACTCGTTTGTGCCGCTTTCAATGCAGACTTCGACGGAGACCAAATGGCAGTTTATGTTCCTCTTTTAGAAGAAGCTCAGTGGGAAGCCAGAGAATTAATGGCTGCAAACAAAAACTTACTTAAACCCCAAAACGGAGAGCCAATAGTGCATCCAAGCCGAGACATTGTGCTTGGAGCTTATTGGATGACCAAATCTGTTGATGGTGAAAAAGGAGAAGGTAAATATTTCTCAAGCCCGAACACGGCTATAACTGCTTACGGATATGGTGTTGTTTCTCTAAGAGCTAAAATAAAAGTTTTATCCACAAACAGTCATAAATACAGTAAATTTGGCGGAGAAATTTTTGAAACGTCTGTAGGGAAACTTCTTTTCAACAGTATCTTACCTGAAGATTTTTCTTATGTCAGCGATGAAATGGGTGTGAAAAGATTATCGTCTTTGGTGGATGAATTGATTGTGCATTATGGAGTGGATGAAACTCCTCCTATTTTGGACAAAATCAAGAATTTTGGTTTTCATTACTCAACTATTTCTGGTACGACTTGGGGGCTGGAAAATATAAAGGTACCAAAAGAAAAGGCAAAAATAATTGAAGAGGGAAGAAAACAGGAAGAAAAAATAATTTCTGAGTGGAGTGAAGGTCTTCTTTCAGAAGAAGAAAGATATCAGAAAGTTATTGAAATCTGGACATACGCTAAAAAAGAATTAGAAAAAATATTGCCACAATCTTTGGACAAAAATGGTTCGGCTTTTGATTTGCTTACTTCCGGAGCTAGAGGTTCAATGGGACAGCTGGTTCAGATGACTGGAATGAAAGGACTTATTCAAAATAACCAAGGAAGAACATTAGAGTTTCCAATTATTCCAAGTTATCTTGAAGGGCTTTCTCCAATAGAATATTTCGTTACCACTCACGGTGCTCGTAAAGGTGCTTCAGATACTGCTCTAAATACCGCTAAAGCTGGATATTTGACTCGTAGATTAGTTGACGTGGCGCAGGATGTGGTTATCACTGAAGAAGATTGTGGTACCAAAGAGGGTAAAATAGTAACAAGGGAAAACATTTCTGGAATTGAAATTCCACTTTCAAAAAATATTCGTGGACGTGTTTTGGCTGGTGATCTTAAAGATAAAAATGGAAAAGTAGTTTACAAAAAAGGATTTTTAGTCACTAAAGAAGAAGCTTATAACATTGAGGGAGCAGGTTTTGAAGAAGTCTTTGTTCGTTCTCCTCTCACTTGTCGCACTACTCATGGTCTCTGTCAGATGTGTTATGGATTAGACCTTGGACGAAATCATCTTGTTGATTTGGGTGAAGCAGTCGGTATTGTTGCTGCTCAAGCCATAGGAGAACCGGGTACTCAGCTCACCCTTCGAACATTCCATTCTGGAGGGGTTGCAGGAACGGACATAACCACAGGCTTGCCTCGTGTTGAAGAAATTTTTGAAAGACGCATTCCTAAAAATCCAGCTATAGTTTCTGAAACCGATGGAGAAGTCTTTGAAATAAAAGATAAAGATGGAAAAGAAAAAATACTTAAAGTACTTTCTGATATACCGGATGGTAAAGTAAGTTCAAAAGCTGGAACTAAATCAAATGAAATGGAATACACTATACCATTTCGTCGAACGCCAATAGTAAAAGTAGGTCAAAAGGTAAAGAAAGGTGAGTTGTTAACTGATGGGTCAGCTGATATTGCTGAAATATTTAAATTCGGAAGCAAGGAATTTGTGGAAGAATATATAATTCGAGAAATAAATAAAGTTTATGAATTGCAAAGCGCTTCCATTTCCAGAAAACATACGGAAATAATAATTCGTCAAATGTTTTCACGTAGAAAAATAAAAGATGCCGGCGAAACCAATTTTTCTGTTGGTGACATTGTAGAAAATACAGCTTTTATTGAAGAAAATAATAGAGTAGTTAAAGCAAAATTACAGGAAGCCAAAGCAGAAACAATCGTACTTGGTATTACGGAAGTTTCTCTTCGTACTAAGAGTTGGTTGTCTGCGGCATCATTCCAAAATACCAACCGTGTTCTCATCGAAAATGCAGTTAAAGGCGGAGTTGATTCTCTCAGAGGTTTAAAAGAAAATGTTATCATCGGGCGATTAATTCCAGCTGGGACTGGATTTAAAAGTAAGGTAATTTCTCCCGAGGAGGAGGAATAAAAACAAAACTCCCTTGTGGGAGTTTCTCGGAGGCCGAAGCCATTGTAACTAAAGTATATTAAACACAGAAAATATGTCAAACAAGCAGAAAAATAACTATGCTTTTATAGACAGTCAGAATCTTAATTTAAGCATTCGTAGTTTGGGTTGGAACTTAAATTTTAGGCATTTTCGTGTATATCTAAAAGATAAATATAATGTCTCAAAAGCTTTTCTTTTTATTGGTTATGTAGAGGGGAATAATGACCTTTATAAATCTCTTCAAGAAGCTGGTTTTATTTGTATCTTCAAACCTACACTAAAATATAAAGACGGGACAACAAAAGGAAATTGTGATGCAGAATTAGTTTTACAAACCATGGTTGAATATCTTAATTACGAGAAAGCTGTTATTGTTACGGGTGATGGTGATTTTTATTGTTTAGTAAAGTATTTAATTGAACAAAAAAAGCTACAGGCAATTATTGTTCCTAATCGTTTAAAATTTTCAGCTTTGCTTAAATTTAAAATTTGTCGTTCATATTTACGTTTTTTGAACGATTTACAGAGAAAATTAGAGTATAAAAAAGAAAAGACCCCATAAGGACAAAACCTTAAGGGGTGGTCTCTTCTGTTGGTGATATACTAGTATAATAGCAAATCGTAAACAAATGTCAAGCTTTAAAAATATACAGAAATTATTTAAGAAATTAAGAGAAAAAACTATTTTAGGATGGATAATCATTATTCTTCTTGGAATTATAATTCTTGGTACTTGGCCTATCTTAGTTTTTGTTTATGGAATTTATATTTTGTATTCCAATAAGATAGAAGACTCAAAAAAAATTGAGATATTAAAAGAATGTATTGGTTTAATATTATTATTGATAACCCTCGGAGTTATTTTTTGTCTTTCCAATCTTATTTTTGGTTCAAATCCCATCAACTATTAATAATAAATCTATTTATATGAATTCACCAGTCGAACAAATTAAGGAGAGGCTTTCGATTGAAGAGATAGTCTCTTCCTACATAAAACTAGAAAAAGCGGGCGCAAACTTTAAAGCCAAGTGTCCTTTTCACAATGAAAAGACACCTTCCTTTTTTGTCTCTCCAGACCGTGGCAGTTATTATTGTTTTGGTTGTGGAGCTAAGGGTGATATTTTCACTTTTATAGAAGAATTTGAAGGGCTTGATTTTAAGGGTGCATTAAAAATCTTGGCCGAACGTGCAGGAGTTTCGCTTGCGCAATACAGTAGAGAAAAAGAAGGAGAAAAGGAAAAATTATACAGAGCGATGGAAGAATCAACCAAATTTTTTGAAAAAAATTTAGAAGAGAACAAAAAAGCGCTAGAATATCTGAAGGCAAGAGGGTTAGAAGATAAAACTATTAAAGATTTTAGAATTGGATTTGTAAAAAATGATTGGCGTTTGCTTTACACTTATCTTAGAGATAAAAATTTTACAGATATAGAAATAGAAAAAGCTGGATTAATTAAATACCCCCACCCGGCCTCCCCCGAAGGAGGAGGAGGAGAATTACCCTCTCCTTTGGGGAGGGTTGGGAGGGGTTATGATAGATTTCGTGGGCGAATTATGTTTCCGATTTCAGATTCGAGTGGTCGCATCATCGCTTTTTCCGGCAGAATTTTTGAGGATGACCCTTCGACAAGCTCAGGGCAGGCGGTTAATCAGGCCAAATATTTAAACAGTCCAGATACCCCAATTTTCAGCAAATCAGCCGTTTTATATGGATTAGACAAAGCTAAAGAATCAATCCGCAAAAATAATTTTTCTATTCTAGTTGAAGGACAAATGGATCTAGTTTTGTCTCACCAAGCAGGGTTTAGAAATACTGTAGCCACTTCTGGGACAGCTCTTTCAGATTCTACAGTTTCCAAAGAAAATGTTGTATCAAATTTAGGGCTATTACGTCGTCTTTCTGGGAATATTGTTTTGGCTTTTGATGCAGATCGCGCAGGATTTAATGCCTCTTCACGCGCAGGTAAAATTGCTCTTTCTTTTGGGATGGATGTAAAAGTAGTTTCTATGCCAGAGGGTATTGACCCAGCCGATTTAATTTCTAAAAGCGGAACGGACGCCTGGCGTACGGCTATTCGTAATTCAAAACATATCATAGAGTTTTTATTGGATAAAGTTTTGGCTAGTCATAAAGATGATATGCGCAAAGCTGGGAGAGAAATAAGAGAAAAAGTATTGCCTTATGTTGATGCTGTTGAAAGTTCAATCGAGAAATCACATTTTATTAAGCTTATTAGTAATAAATCGGGGATAGCTGAAAATGCACTTCTAGAAGATTTAAAGAAAGTTCAATCCGAATTAAAGTCTGAAACGGAAGAAACAAAAATTGCTACAGAAAATGTGGAGAAAAGAATGAGAAAAGACCCGATTGAACGTAGACTTTTAGGTATAGCTTTTTGGCAAGAAAGTATTCAAAAGAAAACAATAGATCCAGAATTAATCTTTCAAAAATTAGATAAAGTGAAAGAAATTTATAAAAATATAAAAGAAGACTTAATTTATGAAGCGGAAGAATTTTATTTGGATAACGAAAATTTACAAAAAGATGTAAAGGAAATGCTATTGAATATAGAAGAAGAATATTTGAATGAAGATTTGAATGAAAAAATGGTAGAATTAAAAGATTTTAAAGATAGAAAAGAAGAAGTAGAAATTTTAAAAAAGATAGACGAGATACATAAAAGAAAAGAAAAAATTAAAAATAGAAGCGGTCGTTAAATAAAAAACACATGAAAAAAAAAAACAAAAAAAAGAAAATAAGAAAAGCTAAGAAAAAAATTATAAAAAAATTAGCTCCAAAAAGAAAAAAAGTCAAAAAAGCTAAAAAAACCTTGAAAACTAAGGTTAAAAAACTAACGACAGCAGAGAAAAAAGCCGAAGGATTTGCTAAACTCTCAAATATCCTTATAGAAAAAGGACGAAAAAGGGGATTTGTGACTTATGACGAAATATTAAAAACATTTCCTGATATTGAAAACAATATTTTCTTTTTGGATGAACTTTATGAAAAATTCGCAGTAGCTGGGATAGATGTATTAGAAGGTGGAAATTTACTCAATCTTGATAATGATATTACTGACAAAGATTTAAACAAATCTACCATTCATGATTCTATTCAAATGTATTTGAAGGAAATAGGGCAATATTCACTTATTCATGCAGTGGACGAAAAAGATCTCGCTAAACGAATAGAGCTAGGAGATCCAGAGGCAAAAAATTTATTAGCTAGAGCCAATTTGCGTTTGGTAGTTTCCATTGCTAAAAAATATGTAGGTAGAAGTGCTAATTTAAGTCTCTTGGATTTAATTCAGGAGGGGAATTTAGGATTGTTTAAGGCGGTTGAAAAATTTGATTGGACTAAGGGATATAAATTTTCTACTTATGCGACTTGGTGGATTCGCCAATCTATTACTCGTGCTTTAGCTGATCAGAGTCGCACCATTCGCATACCAGTGCATATGGTAGAAACTATTTCAAAATACAAACAAACTTATCGTAGACTTAGTCAGGATTTAGGCCGAGAACCTTTAGCCGAAGAAATAGCTACAGAAATGGGTATTCCGGTTGAAAAAATTCATGTGATTGAAAATATCAGTCAAGAAACTATTTCTCTAGAACAACCAGTAGGGGATGATGATGATAAATCAACTCTAGAAAACTTTATTCCAGATGATAAAATTTTGCGTCCAGATCAAGAATCTTCCAGGCGCATTTTGTCTGACCAGATTCGTGAAGTTTTAAATGAACTCAATCCAAAGGAATGTAAAATTCTAGAAATGCGTTATGGGTTAGTAGATGGTATTCAACATACTCTTGAGAGAGTAGGAGAAGAGTTTGGTGTCACTCGTGAACGTATCCGCCAGATTGAAGCTAAAGTGCACGAAAAACTCCGCCAGCATGAAAAAATCGCTCGTCTTAAAAACTATTTTGATTAGATAACTTGCTTTTTAAAATATGGTATAATCATAGTATTATTAAAGGTCATTTATAAATTAATTTAACAAAATATTTATGTGTAAAAATTGTTGTAAAGGGGGTTGCACTATGTCTATGATTGCTAAGATTTTAGTAATTGTAGGAGGAGTAAATTGGGGTCTAATAGGCTTAGGTATGCTTCTAGGTACAGTAGGGGGCTGGAATGTTCTCAATATGATTTTTGGTTCTGTGCCAGTACTTGAGGGAATAATTTATGTGCTTGTAGGTATTTCAGCTGTGATGATGATTTTTGGTTGTAAATGTGGTAAATGTATGAGTGGTGTTTGTGCTTCTTGTGCAGATCCAGACACAAACAAGGTAGGAGGAAGTATGTAAAGTAAGATTGCTTTTTCTTCTCAAAATGTTATATTACTGATATAGGATATGACTTCAATTTCAAATGTAGTCTTTTATATATTGACCTTTTTATCTGTCTACGTGCAGGTGTTTTTTCTAATTACTTTTCTTGAAAACAGAAAAAGAATAATTACCAGAAACGGAACTACAAAACTTACAAAATATCCCAGAGTAACAATTATTGTTCCTTCTTGGAATGAAGAAAAAACAATTTATAAAACAGTGCGTTCATTACTTGATTTAAATTATCCGAAAGACAAGGTTCAGATCTTTTTAGTAGATGATGGATCTACTGATGGCACTTTGAATGCAATTTCAAAATTTTCTAAATATCCAAATATAAAAATTTTTCATAAAGAAAATGGCGGAAAATATACCGCTCTCAATTTAGGACTAGAACATGTTCAGACTGATTTTTTGGGTTGTCTTGATGCTGATTCTACTGCGGACCCTGAGTCTCTTGTTCGTCTTATGAGTTATTTTGAAAAAGATTCCAGCATTATGGCAGTAGCGCCTTCTCTTATCGTTAATAATTCTAAAAATATTATTCAAGGCGCCCAGAAAGCGGAATATGATTTAGGTGTTTTTGTAAAAAAGATGCTTGGTTTTTTAGGAGCCATTCATGTCACCCCTGGTCCGTTGACCATTTTTCGTAAAAAAGTTTTTGATGATTTAGGCCCATATCGTCATGCCCATAATACAGAAGATATGGAAATCGCTTACAGAATGCAAAAAAATCTTTACAAAATAGAGCAATGTAATGATGCCTATGTTTATACCAATACTCCTTCTTCAATTAGAAATCTTTTTAGACAAAGATTACGCTGGATTTATGGATTTATAAACAACACTATTGATTATAGAAGTATTCTTTTTAGAAAGAAGTATGGTAATTTTTCTATTTTTACAATACCTTCCAGTATTATTTCTGTTTTTGCTGTTAGTTTTCTTTTCGGGAAAATGGCCTATAGTTTTGGTAATTTTATATTTTCAAAAATTTTGGAATTTCAAGCTGTTGGTTTTAGTTTTTCTAGCAAAGTAAATTATCTTGATCCATTTTTCATCAATACTCAGTCTCTTTCTTTTATTGTTATTTTGTTATTTGCTTTTATTATTTTGTCAATAATTTTAGGTAAAAAAATGGTTGAAGGAAAATGGAGGTTTTCTTTTAATATGATTTATTTTCTTTTTGTTTTTAGTATCATTGGTCCATTTTGGCTTTTGAAAGCAATGTATAATACTCTTTTATCAAGAAAGCCGGCTTGGAGGTAGGGTAGTAGAAAGTTATAAAGTAATCAGGTTATAAAGTATGGAACAAAATCATCCGATAGATTGGAAAAAATATTTAATTGTGTTTTTGTTTACAGTGGCGCTTTTTATGACTGCCAGTTATGTTAGTAATTATTTTAGTAATAAAAAAGTTGATCAACTAAAAACGATTCAGGATTCTATCTCTATTGATATTCTTTCTTCTGAAACTCAGTTTTCTTTACTTTCAGAACTTTCTTGCAAAAATATTTCTGATTCATCTGTTCTTTCTGGTGAACTTGCCGAGCTTGGAAATAAGCTAGAATGGGGACAACAAAATTTAGGAATGACTGATACAGTTTTATATCTGAAAAAATATTATTCTCTTCTAGAGATAAAAGATTATCTTTTATCAAAAAATATTTCTACACGTTGTAAAACAAAGGCAGCTTTTATCCTTTATTTTTATACCACAGCCCAAAATTGTAGTGAATGTGAAAAACAGGGGCTAGCCCTTTCCGCTCTCAGAGATAAATACCCAGAACTTCGTGTTTATTCTTTTGATTACAGTATTGATCTTTCAGCTGTAAAATCGATGCTTCAAATATATAAAATACAGGACACAAAACTACCAGCTCTAGTTGTAGATGATAATGTACTAACTGGTTTTCATGGGGTAGATGAGCTTGAGACTATGGTCAAAAACTCTTTTAAGCTTTTAGAGACAACACCTAAAGAAATTCCCAAAAAATCATAAAGGGCAGAAAGC
Source organism: Candidatus Nomurabacteria bacterium (assembly GCA_026395895.1). Taxonomy (GTDB): domain Bacteria; phylum Patescibacteriota; class Minisyncoccia; order Phycocordibacterales; family UBA9973; genus UBA9973. The sequence continues at coordinate 40,955 of JAPLXV010000003.1, forward strand.
TACTTGACTTATACCCCTAGGGGGTATATACTAATCATTGTATATGAAATATTTACTTTCACTGGTTTTACTTGTTAGTTTTGTCGGGATAGCTATTTTTGGCTTCACTCTTTTTGCTCATGGGATGGATAGCTCTGACAATAATTGTATTACTTCTCCTATAGATGGAACAGCATGTCCAACTAGTATCGCTGCTATGACCTTGCATCACATCTCTTCTTTGCAAACCCTTTTAACATCAGTAACCCCATCAATTTCTAACTGGCTTTTATTGCTTGCGTTTATACTTCTTATTTCGGTTTCAGTGTTTCAGTTATATAAAAATTTATTATTTCCAAAGCTAGAGCTGTTACGAAAACGCTTACATGATCTAGAAACTAATCTCTCATATAGTAAACAAAAAATTATCTCCTGGCTTTCTTTATTTGAGAATAGCCCTGCTTTCTAATATCGGCACGCATTAAGCGCAAGCTTTTTCGTGCTTTTTAATATCCTTTTTAAGGGTATTTTTACTAACTCTAATTAATAAATCTATGCAAAAAATTATATGGAAACACTTGTAGGAACATCATTAATAGCAGCGTTCGTGGCAGGAGTCGCTGCGCTCTTTGCTCCATGTTGCATCACAGTACTTCTCCCATCTTACTTGGGGAATATATTCAGAGAAAAATACAAAATATTCTTTATGACCTTTGTATTTTTCTTGGGAGTGGCGACAGTTTTCTTGCCAATCGGATTAGGGGCATCTTTCTTAGCTCAAGCATTTAGCAAATATCACAACATAATATTTACCGTTGGGGGAATCTTCTTACTTGTGCTTGGAATAACAATGCTTTTTGGCAAAAAGTTTTCTACTCCGACATCTGTTCGTGACGGAATGAAAAAGCACGTTTCATCAATCTATGTTCTTGGTATCTTCTCTGCGATAGCTACTACTTGTTGCGCGCCAGTATTGGCTGGAGTGCTGACACTATCTGTAGCAAGTGGAACAATTGCTTGGGGGTTACTCTATACCCTAGCTTATGTCATAGGTATGACCTTGCCGTTGTTTATAATTGCGGCGTTTCTCGACAAATTTAATCTAACCGAAAAATTCACTGGAATAAAGAAAACTATCCCAATGAAAATTGGAGGTTTCAGTTGGCAGATTACTATTTCAGAGTTAATCTCTGGATTAATCTTTCTTTTGATGGGTGGTTATATAACCTTCCTGGCCTTCAGTAATAAGTTATTTGTCCATTCGGATTATCAATTAGAAATGAATCTGTGGAATGCCAAATTCTTGGGAGCAATAAATGGCTTTACGTCTTTGATTCCCGAATACATCTGGGCATTTCTACTTATCGGAATAGTCGTAGGTATATCTTACTTATTTATTAAACAATATAAAAAACAAAAATATGAGCAAAAATAATAACAATGAAAAATCACCGATAGTGTCAATTATTATAGTTTCGGTTGTGGTTTTGGGTCTAGGATATTTCTTGTTTAAGAGTTCTCCTGATAATTCACAAGCAAAGCAAAATGTTGTTAATAACACAAATGCAAATGTAGACAATATGCATGGCGGTGGAGCAGTTGCTAATAGTGAGGGATTAAACGCTCTTGTGGAAAAACCAATACCAGATATTCAGCTGTCAGACAAAGATGGAAAAATATATACAACCTCAGACTTCAAAGGAAAAAACACAGTTCTGTTCTTTAACGAGGGCTTGATGTGCTATCCGGCTTGTTGGAATCAAATGGCGTCATTCGGCAGCGATCCAAGGTTTAATAGCGATCAAATTCAAGCTATATCAGTCGTAGTTGACTCTCCGAGAGATTGGCAGACAGCTATAGCTAAAATGCCACAGCTTGCGAAAGCAAACACAATGTTTGATACAAATGCCAATACTTCAAGGCAGATGGGTATGTTGACTACAGCTTCCTCAATGCATCGAGGATCATTGCCAGGACATACTTACGTGATAATAAATAAAGAAGGTGTAGTTAAATATGTGTTTGATGATCCAAACATGGCGATAGCGAACGATATGCTTTTTAAAAGAATCGGTGAATTACAATAATAAATCAAAAATATGGAAAACAAAAATGAAGTAAAAGAAGAAATAAAAAAGGAAAACAATCTGCCTCCAATAACAAGTATTATCATTGTAATAGCTTTAATTATCGGAGCTGTCGTTTACACAACACTATTAAAGAATCAGGGAGAGTTAGGAAATTCACATCCTGCAAAATTAAGCGCCGAACAACAAAGGGAAATTTCACAAAACGGCATAGAGTTGCCTGTGAAATGGGGAAACTTGGGAGTACAAATGACAGAAGCGGGTGTGATTGATAAAGTACAGTTTGAAAATCTATACAGCCAAAGAGGTGGCTTAAGTGAAGCAGATAAAAAGTTGCTTGAGAGTGTTGATAATGGGAATCTTGTAATTAACTCCGAAAATTCTGGAGTAATCTTAAATATGCTTTGGGCTTTAGGATTGGGAAATAAAAATCCTGTGCTTGAAAATGGTCCGATGATGGACCCTAAGTATGGAGGGGCTGGAAATTTTGCCTCGACTGGTGGATGGACATTGGCAAATGGTAAAGCGATGTCTCACTACAGCATGCACAAATTCATAACCTTGACGGCAGAACAACAAGCATTAGTGGAAAAAATCGCTAAAAATATTTACCGACCTTGTTGTGGAAACTCAACATATTTTCCGGATTGCAATCACGGCATGGCTATGCTCGGATTATTGGAACTCATGGCTTCACAAGGAGTGTCTGAAGCAGATATGTATAAAGTTGCGTTACAAGTAAATACCTTCTGGTTCCCTGATCAATACGCGGCGATTAAAACCTTCGTGACCTCTCAAGGTGTTGATTGGAATACTGTTGATCCAAATAAAATTCTGGGAGCTGAATATTCCTCTGCTGCTGGCATTCAAAAAGTAATGTCGCAAGTAAAACCACAAGAACAGAAGGGCGGAGCAGGTTGCGGAGCTTAAATTATTATTAATTAACATCAATATTATGAAAACGGAAAACAAGGTGTTTATAGGCATTGGCTTGTTAACGCTGATTATCATAATCGGTGGTGTTTGGTTATCTAATAAAGAAGAAGTTCAAAATCAGGAGAAGCTGAGCAAGCCCATGATGGGTGAAAAGATTCCTGATATGGGAGGTGAACATGTGGCTCGTGGAGCTACACATTCGGCATACAATTCAAATCCTCCAACTTCAGGCCCTCATTGGGCTGATGTAGCAGGACCTGGAATTAAGGATGAACCTATACCTGACGAGCTTGTTCTTCATAGCATGGAACATGGAGCAGTAGTAATTTGGTATAAAGAAGGGTTAGAACAAAGTCGAGTAAATAGAATAAAAGAAGTATTTAATCATTTTCTTGGAAAGAAAATAATGTTGCCTCGTAAGGATCTAGATGTGCCAGTTGCGCTAACGTCATGGGGCTATCTCTTAAAATTAAATACTGTTGATGAACAGGCAATGATAGAATTTATGCAAACTAACAGCGACAGAGGACCAGAACAGGCGCCAATTTAAGAATTTGACAAATAGGGGGTGGGGGTATAGAGTATAGGTAAGGTCGAGCTTATACATTAACTTATAGAAACTTATGTTAGATCAAAAATTAAAAAATAAAGCGCTCCACCGAGCAAAAATTATACACGGTCAGCTTGGCGGATTAATAAAGGCAATTGAAGAAGAAAAGTATTGTATTAATTTGATAACACAATCTCGATCAATACAGCTTTCTTTAAAGAGCATGGACAGATTGCTTCTCGCCAATCATCTTAGTGGTCATGTAAAACATATGCTCAATGACACCAAACAGGAATCTAAGGCGATTAAAGAACTGGTCGACTTGTACGCGTTATCAAATAAATAAAATAAATTATTATGTACGGGATATATAATGGATGGGGTGTAGGTAATATGATGGGTTGGTTTGGAGGTGGAATCATGATGATTTTGTTTTGGGCGGCAGTTATTTATTTCATTGTTTGGTTTATTCGCAATAATAAAGCAAACGGAGTGGATGATAAAAAAGCTCTAGATATTCTGAAAGAGAGATACGCCAAGGGTGAAATAGATAAAAAAGAATTCGAGGAAAAGAAAAAAGATTTAATTTCTTAGAAAACATAAGTTTAATAAAAAATAATAATTAAGTAATATATTATGCACGATCATAATAATGGAAAAGGTAATAATAGCATGCTGTGGATGATGCTCCCATGTATTCTTTTGATAGTGGTTGTACTTTTTGGTGGAGGAAAATTAGTTGCATCAAATTATCTCTGGTTGGTTATTCTCGGTGTCTGCGTAGTTCCTCATCTTTGGATGATGTTTAAAGGAGGACATGGTGGACATAATGATAATACTGAAAATAAAATGGATGATATCCAAACAAAAAATGAAAATGATAAATCTAAACATAGTGGTGGTTGTCACTAAAAATTAACAATTAATTAAAACACATAAATTTATGTTTAATATATTTAAAGAAAAGTGTCCAGTTTGTAAAATGGAACTGGAAAAAGAAAAAGATTATCCTATGGAATCTGGTAAAAAGTTTTGTTCTGAGAATTGTAAAGAAGAATACGGAAAACAATCTGAAACACAGTCACATCATTCTAGTGGTGGCTGTTGTCATTAAAAGTTAAAAATATTATTAATTTTGCTTTAACAAAAAATTATATGAATCAAAATTTAGGAAAACTAGACAGAATTTTTAGGTTTATCTTGGGAATATTGTGGCTTAGCCCGATGGCTCCGCAATTTAATGCTCCTTGGGCAAATACACTTGTTTTTATTGTGGCCTTAATTGCGCTTGTCGAAAGTTTTCTTGGTTGGTGCGGACTTCACAGTTTCTTTAAGATAGATAATGAGAATCAGTAATGGAAAACTCTTACGGCCTCTGGCCATTGGTCATTATAAATTCGCTGGTTTTTATTATCTTTGCTTTTAGTTTTACTAAACCAAAGACTTCTCGAGACTGGCGTTCATTTGGCGGATTCTCGGCATTTATTGTTGCTCTATTCACAGAGATGTATGGTTTTCCTCTGACGATTTATTTATTTTCTGGTTGGCTTTCTTCTAAATTTCCTAATGTTGATTTCTTTGCGCACAATTCAGGGCATCTTTTTGAAGATTTCTTCGGCTGGAGCGGTGATCCGCATTTCGGGCCATTCCATATTGCAAGCTATATTTTAATCATATATGGCTTCACACTTCTCTCTATGGCATGGAAGATTCTTTATAAAGCTCAAAGTGAACACACCTTAGCCATTACTGGATCTTATGCTTACATTCGTCATCCGCAATATATTGGTTTTATGCTGATTATGTTTGGATTCTTCTTGCAATGGCCGACACTTCTTACGTTAGTCATGTTCCCGATTCTTGTATGGATGTACACACGACTTGCTAAAAGCGAGGAGAAAGATTCTCAAAAAGAATTTGGAGAATTGTGGAATGAGTATGCAGAAAAAACTCCAGCATTTATTCCCCAATGGAAAAAATTAACAGCTAATTCTTAAATTATATGGAAAACAGAATTAAATCATTAATTAAAAAATTAAGCAGGCTTGGCTATCATGTTAGGCCAAAAAATAATACCAAAATAGATCCTGTGTGTGGAATGAAAGTATCAAGTGATTTGTTAAAGACTGATTATCAAGGAGAAAGTTATTTTTTCTGTGCAGAACATTGCAAAGAGCAGTTTGATAAGGATCCTGAAATCTATATCTTGAAATAGTTATGATAAATAAAACAAAACCAATTTTATATGGAACATTGGCAAGCGCAATTCTGCTCGGAGTTTATTTTGCGGTGCTTACATTGGTTTCTGGGTGGAATTTTACCCTGAGTCAATTTACAGATTACTGGTATTTTGTTGTCAGTTTGGCTATAGGTTTCGGAATTCAAATTGCATTGTATCAATACATTAAAAATTTGGTACATAGCGGAAAAGGCATGGGAAAAGTAGTTGGAGTATCTGGGACTACCTCTACTGCAGCTATGATTTCTTGCTGTGCGCACTATTTAGTGAATCTAGTGCCTATCATAGGAGTGACGGGACTTGCAACATTCGCGGCGCAATATCAAGTAAAGTTGTTTTGGGTTGGAATTTTCTTTAATGTGGTCGGGATTGCGTACATGACAAGTAGAATTATTAAAATAAAAAAAGATTATGAATAATAAAAATCTAATAATACTCACATTAATACTTGCTTTCTTGGGAGGATTTCTCTTTTTCTATCGTAGTAATTCTGCAAAACAAATAACTCCTATTTTCAATCAAGCGAATCAGCAAACAACTAATGCTAAACAAAGTTGGGAAACAAAAACCGATGAAAAAGAGAATGTAACAGTAATTATTACTCCCATAGATTTATCATCAGATTATAAAGAATGGAAATTTGATGTCATTATGAACACCCATTCAGTTGAATTAGATCAAGATATGATAAAATCTGTGATTCTTGTGGATGATGCTGGAAAAGAATACAAACCAATAGCTTGGGATGGACAAGTTGGAGGACATCATAGAGAAGGTGTGTTAATATTTAATCAAGTAACACCAATGCCAAAATCTGTCGAATTAAAAATTTCTGGTATTGGGGAGATAGTTAGAAGTTTTACTTGGAAATTAAATAAATAATATGCAATATATCTGGTTAATTTGGAGCTTAATATTAGTTGTGATTTGGCTAGTTATTTATGTCTCTCTCGGTTCTAAAAAGGCCCAAAAAGAGATGCTGATAGTTAGTCTATGGACATCGCTTCTTGGTTTCACTGAGCCCCTTTTTGTTCCGTCATATTGGTCTCCGCCATCTTTGTTTAATCTTGCTCTGCAAACAGGATTCGACATAGAAAGCTTGATTTTTTCTTTTGGTATCGGAGGTATTGCAATTATTTTATACAATAAAATTTTTCACAGGCAGGACATTTCTATGCCAATGAAAGATCATTATTCATCCAGGCATAAATTTCATATGTGGGCACTTATTTCCACGCCAATAATTCTTATCTTACTCTTAATTACAACAAATTTAAATCCTTTACATTCAGCAATTATTGCTATGATCATCGGCGGACTAGCCACATGGTATTGCAGGCCAGATTTGAAGAAAAAAATGATCGTAAGCGCATTTATATTTTTTATTCTTTATTTTTTCTATTTCCTGACACTTATAGCAATTTCACCTGGTTATGTTGAGCAAGTTTGGAATCTTAAAGCCATTTCCGGGATTTTAATCATTGGAATTCCTCTTGAAGAACTATTGTTTGCTTTCAGTTTCGGTTTTTTGTGGTCGAGTGTGTATGAACATATTACTTGGAAAAAATTAATATAAATATAAATTTATGGATCCTAAAAACGATAATTATGAAACCAACGAAAAATTATTCCAATGTCCCGAGTGCGGTTTGTATTACAAAGAAAGTGAATGGGCGGAAAAATGCGAAGTATGGTGCAAAGAACACAAAAGTTGCAACCTTGAAATTATAAGTCATTCGGTCATGTTATAATATATAAATTAAAATAAATAAAAAAAAGATGAAAAAAGAAACATATAAAATTCAGGGAATGCATTGTGCGAGTTGTGTCGCTACGATTGAAAAAGTACTTTCAAAGACGAATGGGATACATTCTGCTTCTGTTAATTATGCGACCGAGTCGGCCTTGATTGAATTTGATGAAAATATTATTTCTGAATCGGGTCTTGAGAAAGTGGTAGATGAAGTAGGATATCATCTCGTTATTTCAAATAGTGCTAGAATTAATTCTCCTAAAAAAGATGAGATAATTTCTAGCGGGAATGTTAAAACAATCTCAATAAAGGTAATGGGTATGGATTCTCCTCATTGCGCTATGATAGTAGAAGGAGCGATCAAAAAATTATCTGGTGTAAAAAATACTGATGTTGATTTTTCAAATAGCCGTGCAAAAGTTGTTTTTGATTCATCTCTAGTAAATGTTGATGATATTTTTAAGGTTATAATTGATTCAGGTTATAAGCCAATGAAAGAAGAAGGCGAGGCGGAAGATATTTTAGATAAAGAAAAAATCGAAAGAGAAAAACAATTAAAAACATTAAAAACCAAACTCATTATCGGAGGTATTCTTTCCGTTTTTATATTTTTAGGCAGTTTTCCTGAATGGTTTTCTTTTGTTCCTAAAATTTTAAATAATAATTGGGTGCTTCTTTTATTGACAACACCGGTGCAATTTTGGGTTGGTTGGCAGTTCTATAGCGGTCTTAAACTTCTTATAAAATACCGTACGGCTGATATGAATACCCTGATTGCCATTGGAACACTGGCAGCCTTCTTTTATAGCGTCTCCGTTACGCTGTTTCCGGATTTCTTTGCCAAAGGAGGAATCGTACCGAAAATATATTTTGACACTTCGGCAATTATTATTGTCTTAATTCTTCTGGGAAAATATTTTGAGGTTTTAATGAAAGGAAGAGCTTCAGAAGCTATTAAAAAACTCATAGGATTGCAACCAAAAACTGCAAAGATTTTAAAAGATGGAAAAGAATTTGAAATATCTATATCAGAAGTACAAGTAGGAGATTTGATAATTGTTCGACCGGGAGAAAGAATTCCAGTTGATGGAAAAATAATTGAAGGGGATTCAGAAATTGATGAATCAATGATTACTGGTGAGTCTATGCCAGTTCATAAAAAAATTGATAGCTTAGTTATTGGTAGCACTATAAATAAATTCGGCACTTTTACTTTTAAAGCAACAAAGGTTGGCAAGGACACTATGCTTTCACAAATTATTAAGATGGTAGAAGAAGCCCAGGGTTCTAAAGCTCCTATACAGCGTTTGGCTGATTTAGTTTCTTCTTATTTTGTTCCGGCAGTATTTATTATAGCTGTTTTAACCTTTGTTGTTTGGCTTTTTTGGGGACCAAGTCCCGCTTTTACCTTTGCGCTTGTAAATTTTGTGGCAGTTTTAATAATTGCTTGTCCCTGCGCTCTTGGGCTAGCGACTCCTATGGCTATTATGGTTTCTTCAGGTAGCGCCGCTTCTCGAGGAATCTTAATCAAAGATGCTACCTCTTTAGAAACGGCTAATAAAATAAATACAGTAGTCTTAGATAAGACAGGTACTCTTACAGAAGGAAAACCACAGTTGACAGATATTATTGCTTTTAATAAAGAACATAGAACAGAGATTCTTAATTTAGCTGCTTCTTTAGAACAGCGTTCAGAACATCCTTTAGCTCAAGCCATATTGCAATATGCTGCAAGTCTTGACCAAAAGTCTTCACATCCCCTTGATAAAGCAATATTAGATGAAGTAAAAAAAGAAAAACTTGAACTTTATAAATTAGAAGAATTTAAAGCTATTTCTGGTAAAGGATTGCGAGGTTTTTTACAAATCCAGAATCAGAGAGTTGAAGCATATTTAGGGAATCGAGCTTTAGTGTTAGATATGGGTCTTGATATAAATCCTTTTGAAACAGATATTAGTAAACTTGAAAATGAAGGCAAGACGGTAATGATTCTTATGGTTGATAAAAAATTAAAAGGCGCACTTGCTGTTGCAGATGTATTAAAAAAAGAATCAAAAGAAGCAATACAAGAACTCAAAAAAAATGGCATAGAAGTTTGGATGCTTACAGGAGACAATGATCGTACCGCTAGAGCTATAGCATCTCAAGTAGGTATAGATAATGTAATGAGTGAAGTATTACCTGATAAGAAATCAGAGAAAGTCCGTGAACTCCAAGAACAAGGGAAAATTGTGGCAATGATTGGTGATGGTATAAATGATGCTCCAGCTCTGACTCAAGCCAATATTGGTATCGCTATGGGAGAAGGCACAGATATCGCGATGGAATCAGCAAATATTACTTTAATGAGAGGGGACTTGATGCTTATTTTTGAGGTGATAAAAATCTCAAAGAGAACAATGAGAATAATAAAACAAAATCTTTTTTGGGCATTTTTCTATAACATTGCTTTTATCCCGGTTGCTGCCGGCCTTCTTTTTCCATTTTTTGGAATTCTTCTTAATCCAATTTTTGCCGCAGTGGCAATGGCTTCCAGTAGTATTAGCGTTGTTCTGAATTCTTTAAGATTAAAAAAAATATAAATTATTAAAAAACATTTATGCAAAAAACATACACATTTCATGTAAACGGTATGCACTGTAACGCGTGTGTAGTATTAACCGAAAGCGAACTTTCTGAAGTGTCTGGGATTTCTGGTGTTAAAGCATCACTGAATGATTTTAGTGTTGAGGTAACAGGGGATTTTTCCGCCAGAGGCGGATCCGCCTCTGGCGGAGGAGATACACCAGAAGCTGTGGCTGAATATTTATCTACAGTATTAAAACCACATGGTTATACGCTTTCGCTTCAAAAGGAAGAACATTTGGTTAAATGGTCTGATTTTCGCATTGCTTTGCCGATTGCCGTCGGTTTTGTTTTTGTGTTTTTTATTTTACAAAAACTTGGCATTGTAAATTTAATAAATGTGTCAAAAGTCAATTATGGAACTGCTTTTATTATTGGTCTTGTTGCTTCTGTTTCTACATGTATGGCGGTAGTTGGTGGTTTGGTTCTTTCTATGTCGGCAAATTTTGCTAAAGAAAACGACCCTTCGATTTCTCTCAGGGCAAGCAATATGCGACCGCAAATTTTATTTCATATTGGCCGGCTCGCATCGTTTTTTATTCTTGGTGGAGTAATCGGGGCACTTGGTTCGACATTTCAACTTGGGACAATTGGCACCTTTATTCTTAGTTTTATTGTGGCAATTGTTCTACTTATTCTCGGTATTAATCTTTTAGATGTTTTTCCTTGGGCAAAAAAACTTCAACCAACTATTCCAAGTTTTATTGGTAAACGTGTTCATGGTCTAAAAAATATTAATCATACCCTTACTCCTCTTTTGGTTGGTGTTGCCACTTTCTTTTTGCCTTGCGGTTTTACTCAATCAATGCAAATATATACTTTAACTACTGGAAGTTTTTTGACTGGATCTTTAATCATGTTTTCATTTGCTCTTGGAACACTTCCAGTATTATCACTTTTAAGTTTTAGTTCATTGGGGATACATAAAAAAGCGCAGTCCGGAATTTTTTTCAAAACAGCTGGTCTTATTGTGATATTTTTTGGAATCTTTAATCTAATCAATGCTTTGGTCGGCGCTGGAATTATTCCTCCAATTTTTAATTTTTAATTCAATGAAAACGAACAATGCAATTTATATATCAATAATTATTGTTCTACTCTTAATATGGGGAGCAATTTTTTTGTCTGGAAATAATAAAAATTCAGATGGCAATGTCAATAATGTGAGTATTGTAGATGGCAAACAAATTATCGAAATCAACGCTAAGGGTGGATATGCTCCCAGAATAACAACTGCCAAAGCAGATATTCCAACAGTCATAAAAATGAAAACGAACGGCAGTTTTGACTGTTCGTCCGCTTTAGTCATCCCCAGTTTAAATTATCGTAACAACCTTCCGCTGTCTGGTGAAACCTTGATTGATGTGCCTGCCCAAAAATCTGGCACAAAATTGCAAGGCTTATGCGCCATGGGGATGTATAGTTTTACAGTAGAATTTAACTAATTGAGCCGCCTCTCAGATTCGAACTGAGGACCTTCGCTTTAATATAAACAAACCCATAAAAGTAGATTTAATTTTCAGATGGTATGTTTTTTTTCAAAATGGGAAAGATATAAGGATAATAAAAATTTATTAGGTTATCAATCAAATCTGTGTCTTTTTTTGAAAATCCTTCCTTTTCTAACTCGTTAATAGTACCTGCATAATTATATTGGAGAGAATCAATGGCATTACTAATACCTAAAGTTTTAAAGTAGTCTTTTTGGGTAAAATTTCTAGAAGTTTAAATAATCTTGCTAATTGTATAAATGCTTTGGGACAATTCCAAAAGTATTTGCTCAAAAATTCTTTTATTTTTTCATTTTTTATGTTAAAAAAGTTAACAAAATTGTCGGGAATCGGATCTCTAATTTCTTTTAGAGTTATATTTGGTTGTTGTGAAATTTGATCAAAATTCATAAAAAAGTAAATATAGTTTATATTTTAATGAATTTTTTTGCGTATATTTTTGTTTTTGCAGAAAAAGTGTTATTATCATCATTATCAAGTACTATTTCAGCAGAAGCACCAGCGTGATCAATTTTGTTTTTCAATGGGTATTTTATCCCCGCAGTATCAAGTAAGATTTGTAATTTTGTAATATCTCCATCAGTCCAAAGAGTGATATTTTTTCCTTGTGCTTCAAATTTTTTGAGTATATCAAGAGTTTTTGTATTTAATTCTTCGCCGTTAAACAAAGTACCCTCAATATCACAATACACTCCTTCAATATTTTTTCCCTTCATAACTTCTGGAACATTTTGTCGTATTGCAAACAAAAACTCAACAATTTCTTTATCAGTTTTATCAATCAAAGCGGGAAAATATTCTTTAGCTTCTATAATTGTTCGAGCAAGTCTGCTTGGATCTGCTTGCGAGATATCTTCCGCTGATCTGACATTACTAATTGCATGCAATAATACTGATACTTCATGACTAATTTCCTTATCTTGAATTTCTTGTAATTTGTCTCCCACAATATATTTATTCATACCACTATTCAATATATTAATTGCATCTTTGGTAGCAAAAGGTAATCGTGTAAATTTTACATTTTCTTTAGCAAGCAAAAGATCAATTTTAGGTTTTATTTTTCGGATTGCATCCAAATTAGAAAAACCATATAGTAAAATTTTTCTTTCATTATTCTGGTTTATTAAATTTTCTACTAAATCAACATTATCGAAACCCTGTCTTTGTTTGTTAGCTATTTTGGCTTCAATATTTACAAAAGTAGAATTATTTAAACCAGTGAGGTCAATGCTCATTAAATCTTTTTTAAAAGAGTCAATAAATTCTTGATTATCATCATAAAAAGAAAAACTTTTGAGAATTTCTAAATTTTCCGCATATTTTTCAGGGTTTTCCTTTTCTATTAGATGTGAAACTTTAATGTCTTTTTTTTCACCGGAATAAGATTCTGGATTTATATTTATTTGTTCCATATATTTATTTTTTATTATTTAATAATGTATTTTGCCTTTTTAACTTTGGTGACTATATTTTATATATTAACATTTTACATATTTTCTCTCAATTTAACAGCAAACATCCACAAATTTTGAACTTCTCGTGAAAGTCTATCTAGGCTTAGGCGTAATTCCTTACTTTTTTCTTCCATTTTTTTGTTCTCCATTTCAATTGGTAATTTTCTCCCACTTTCTTGGCAAGAAGCAGAAAAAATCTTTGCTCCAGATATAAGTTTTTCTACATTCTGAGAATCTTCTGCCATTCGATTACCGACTGGTTGAAATTTCATATCATTAAACAATCGACTAAGTTTATTTATATTTTCATTTATTTTTTCAATAGATTCTATATTAAATTTTTCTTCAAAATTTTTTATGTTTTTAATATGACTAACCATTCCCTGGAATTGCTCATTGTTTTGTAACGGCGTCAATCGATTCTGTTGTCGTTCATACAAAGCATCAATCATTATTTTTGATTGAGTTGAAAAATCTTCAATGATTTGTCTCAAATTACTCTCAAACCTTTTAGTATCTTCGGATTCCTCGTTCGTTTGACTAGAGTCTTTGTCTCTAATATTTACTGGTGGCTTTTTAAATGGGTTATTATCTTCCATATAGATATATTAACATGAAATTAATATTTTTTAAATAGCCTCTCAGGCCATGAGTTTTTTATATATTTTTTCATTCTCCATTTTCTACCTTTTCCTTTATTTATATTTTTATAAAAAGGTCTAAAATTAATTTATTTTTTAAAATATAGATATTTGATTTTTAAATAATATATGCTAATCTAGAAGATAGCAAGCCGGCATAGCTCAGTTGGTAGAGCATTCGCTTTGTAAGCGAAATGTCCGGGGTTCGATCCCTCGTGCCGGCTCAATTATTATTCTATCCCTTCTTCTTCTTTTATTCTATGTTTCATCTGCCTAATTTTTTCTCGATATTCTGAAATTGTCTTTAAATATTTAGAAACTTCTTTTTTCTCCACTATTTCTTCCGGCACATTTTTTCTTAATTTTTTTAGTGTGTTTTTAATTTTTTCTATAAAAATTACACTTTGGGTTTTTAGAAAATTTGAAGATCTGATAAAAAATCTTAAAGTGGTAAAAACCGCGATGTATCCAAATTTTTTGCCGTTTTTAAAGGTTAAATGTTTTATTTTTTGCAAGTCAGGTACAAAAGGATGCGAATGTCTGGTTGCAATAACCTGGCCGTTTCTAACTAATACCAACTCGCGCCATATCATTATGATAATGCCGGCCAGAGATATTAAGAAAAAAAATAAGGGTAGATACATGATAATTTTAAATAGAATAACGTTTTACTTCTTTTATTTTTGCTTTATTTTTTTCAAGAAGTTGGCCAATTGTTTCATCTCCGTTTTTTATAAATACCTGATCCAGTAGGGTTTTTTCTTTGAAATAGGTGTTTATTTTACCTTCCAACATTTTTTTCTTGATTTCTTCTGGTTTATTTACTTCAGCAATTTCTTTTTCAAAAATTTCTCGCATGGTATTTTTTATTTCTGTAGTTATTTCATCTCTAGAAAGATATTCTGGTTTCATAGCGGTGATGTGCATAGCAATGTCTTTAGCTAATTCTTCATTGCCACCTTCCAAGGAAACAATTACTCCAATTTTATTATTGTGTACATAATTTCCCAAAACATTTCCTTTTACTTCAGATACCTCTCCCAATTCTATTTTTTCTCCGGTTTTTTGAATTATTGGATCAATTAAATCTTTTGCTTCTTCTTTCATTTTTTCTACTCCATCCTTGAAAACTTTTTCTGTTAGTTTTGAAATTAAATTTACAAAATCTTCATTTTTAGAAACAAAATCAGTTTCACAATGAAGGGCAACTAACACAGATTTTTTACCGTCAGTTTTTATACAAACTCTTCCATCTTTGGCATCACGACCTGCTTTTTTTAATGCAATATCAGAACTTGTTTTTTTTAAGATAGCTAAAGCTTTTTCCATATTGCCCTCAGCTTCTTCCAAAGCATTTTTACATTGCATTACAGAGATGCCTGTTGCATCTCTAAGTTCTTTTATCAACTCAGTAGTTACATCTTTAGACATAATATTATTTAGTGGGCAGAGACATTTGGCCTCCCTTGTAAGCATTAGCAATAGAAGCAGTGAAAAGTTTGATGGAAGGAATTCCGGAATCATTGCCAACTATAGGGTAATCAATCCCTTTAATATTTGAATCAGAATTTACTAAAGCAACGACAAGTACGCCAGATTTTCTAGCTTCAGTGGCAGCAATATGTTCTGCTTTTGCATCAACAACGAACAACGCATCAGGAGTTTTCTTCAAACCAATTAAACCACCGTAGTATTTGGTAAGTTTTTCCATTTTTTTAGCCATCATCACTCTTTCTTTCTTTGTGTATTTTTCAAGTCCACCTTCTGCAATATCTTTATTATATTTTTCAAGTTCAGCAATTCTTTTTTTTATTTCTGTGAAATTACTTAAGGTGCCTCCAATCCAACGAGTATCAACATAAGGCATA
>JAPLXV010000033.1 GCA_026395895.1 Candidatus Nomurabacteria bacterium
GGTACAGGAGTACTTACAGCCGACTCTAATACCATCACTCTGGTCGGAGCTGGGACAGTGTTTACTATTACTGGGACATTAAATGCCAACACCTCAACCGTTAACTATACTTGTATTACTGGCGCCGAAACAGTGGCGGGTACGACTTATTATAATTTGGGCGTTGGCACAACTTCAGATGTGGCCGCGGCAATAACCTACACTTTGGCATCCGCAACGACTGTCA
This sequence comes from Candidatus Nomurabacteria bacterium, assembly GCA_026395895.1. Taxonomy (GTDB): domain Bacteria; phylum Patescibacteriota; class Minisyncoccia; order Phycocordibacterales; family UBA9973; genus UBA9973. The sequence continues at coordinate 227 of JAPLXV010000033.1, forward strand.
ACAATACTTTGACGATTGGTAATGCCGGCTCGACTAATACTGATATTTTCTCGGCTTCGACATTCGTTTTGACCTTAGCAGCTTCGAGCACTACGGCTTGGAATGTAACCGCCAAGGGTTCAATCGCTACCACCAACTCCACTATCAACTATACCGCTACCAGCGCAACAACGGTCAGGAGTATGACCTATTATGCTCTGGGTGTTGGCACGACTTTGGATTCTTCGGCCGTGGTTTATACTTTAGGTGGCGCAACAACGGTAACAAATGTAATTACAATCGGAAATGCCGGTTCTGGTGCGAACGACACTCTAAACGGTAGTTCATATACCCTGACAGTCAGCTATACCGGCAATCCCTTTACTGTAACAGCTCATGGTCTTTTTGATGGCAGTTCCGGAACGGTTGAATATGCTGGAAATGTAGCAATGACAGTTTCGGCTTTGACTTATTATAATTTAACAATTGATCCAACACTTACCGCGGCTCGGGCATATACCGGAGCGGGAGCAATCACCGCGACCGGCGCATTTATGTTTAACCCGACCGCTTCATCGGCTTATGTTTTAACCCTTACTTTGGGTGGAACTTTAAGCGTGACTGGCACAACAACGATAACAAAAGCTTCCAATGCCACTTCAGTTCTGGATACCAAAGCGGCCAATAGTTATGCCCTGACAACCGGAGTGCTGACTATCAATGCTGGCGGAACTTTGATCGGCAATGGCTCAACGATCACCGACAGTGGAACTTTTACAAATGCAGGAACTTACACCGGAACCTCGGCCAACAGCTTATTAGTTACCGGTAACTTTACCAATTCCGGAACTATTAGCTCGATCGGGCTCGTAACGCTCAATAAACAAAGTGACGCCTCGGCCACGATAACTTCCGGCGGGGCAATGTTGCCGAGTTTGACTATTAACGCAACCGGTAGCACTTATACCCTTCAAGATAATTTAACTGTTTTAGGCAATTTAACTTTGACGGCTGGGACTTTTGATGTTTCCTCCAACAACAGAACTTTGAACTTAGGCGGTATTTGGAACAACGCTGGTGGAACACTAAATGCCAGAGCCGGGTCTGTAAATATTACTGGAGCAAATGGAGCCAGTAGCACGATTACTACAAATGCTCAGTCATTTTATAACTTATCAACCACTGCTACGGCTGATGGTTTTAGCAAGTTATTGATGCACGATGAGGGCGCTAATGGCTCAACAACTTTTACCGATAGCTCGCTTTCAAATACAACGCTGACTGCTGCCGGTGGTGCGCAAATTGCCACTGCGCAACATCAATTTGGTTCTTCCGCCGCCGCCTTCGACGGCGTAGCGACATCAATGATTACTGCGCCAACAAATGATACTGATTTTGATTTTGGCTCAGGGGATTTTACGATTGAAACTTGGGTTAAAACCAATGGTGGCACCGGATATGAAGGTCTTCTCAGTTTAACAGTTGCCAATGGCGGATCTTTTGCCAATAACTCATTTTATTTTTGCGTCAATGCTGCCGGAGGTATCGATATCGCAATAACTGCCGGAGCATCTTGGAATGTTAACATGAGTTCAGCCGGCGTGACTGTTAGAGATGGTACTTGGCATCATGTTGCGGTAACGCGCTATAATGGTAAATTTGATACTTGGATAGACGGAACATCTCGCGCCAATGTAACTCCGACAGCATTTTCGATTAATGCCGCAGCCAACCGCCATCTATTTGTTGGCCGACATCCGGAGCAAGCTACATTAAAAGGTTGGATGGATGAGACCAGAATTTCCAAAGGACATGCCCGTTATACAACAACATTTACACCAACCACGACCGGTTTTGTCATTCCGACAGCTTCTCTTTCCTCAAATACAGATCCAATAACTTAATTCTGGCTGGATATTCTCAAACCGCCGGAACTTTCACTGCTCCGGCTGCTGGCAAAACATTTAGCGATTCTGGAAACTTTTCAAATGCGGCCGGAGGTACGTTTCTCGACAACTCGGGCACTTTGACCTTGAACGGCGGTGCCGGTCAAGCATTTACAGCCGGTGGCACTGATGCCAGTCATGATTTTACTAATCTGATCGTAACTAATAGTATTGCTGCTGGAGTTACTTTTAACGATTCGGTAACAGTAACCGGTACTTTTACTGACACAACTGGACCAAGTTATCTTTATTTTCACGCCGGCTCAACATTTACTTTTGCTAATATTAGCATTAGTGGTGGTGCTGTTGGCACGAGGGTTTTAATGCACTCAACTTCAAACGGAACTCCGTGGATTTTTGCGGTGGCAAATGGAACTCCTGTGGTTACCTATGTTGATGCTGAGGATTCCGATGCCAGAACTTCGGCTGGTCCAATTGACGCGACAACCGGATGTTTAGATTCAACCGGAAATCAAAACTGGACATTTTTGGCTGCTCATAATATAAATGTTACCGGCAGTTTATATACAAGTGATTTAACTAATTCTGTCAAAGTACCGAGTAAGCCGCTTGGTGTCTCGGTCAACGGCGGGGCTGTTACGACCGGATCAACTGACATAAATGGTGATTATTCTTTGCCGATAACAATTTCCGATGGTCAAATGTTGGCGATTTTTATTAAAGGTGATGCTTCAAAGGGCTCGATTGTTTTCAAAGTTAATACAACCACCACCGATATTACAGGAGTTGCTTTCAATGTCGGTTATGTAAAATTAAACTACTTAACTGGTACCTCAATAACTAATACAATGCTTGATACGGCTGATAGTTCCGGAGATGCTGACCTAAAGTTTTCGGTGTCTGGCACCACGGCAACATTTGCCACTGGTGTTTCGATGTATGTTAAAGCAGCAAGAAATTATGTGCCTGCAGGAAATGTTATTGCTGATGGCGTAACTATTTATGGAACGCTGAATCTGGAGAATAATTCAATGACCGATCACGGTTCATGGGATGCAACCGGTGGAACATTTTCTTGTAGCGGTTCTTCAACTGTAACTTTTGATGCATCATCAACTGGCAAAACAATCTTAACCAATGGCTCTAATTTTGATAATGTCACTTTCAATAACGCCTCCGGTGGCTGGTCATTTTCTGATGCCGTAATTTTAAATGGCGATATGACCATAACGGCCGGAGCGTTAATCGGGACAAACAACATTACGGTAAATGGTGGTGATGTTACCGGCAACGGGTCAATCGCTCTAACCGGTGGAATATTTTTAGTTGATGGCGTGGGTAATTTTGGCGGCACAACTAATTGGACTTTCTACAATCTGACTTTTGGCGATGGAAGCGGCATCGCAACAACGACCAAAACCAGTTCTAATATTATTCAGGCAGATTCGGTTTTGATAATTGCTGTAAACCAAACACTTGATGCTTCAAATAGCACCTGGCGGATAGCGGGAAATGGTACGCCTTTTGTCGCTACTGGTACTTTTTTGCAAAATACGTCAACTTTTGTTTATTCCGGTACGACTGCCAATATTACCGGCAGCACTTATTACAATTTAAATATTAATAAAGTTGGCGGAACGGAAACCATAGCTGGATCAACGACGGTTCAAAATGTTTTAAATATTATCAATGGAACCTTGGACGGATCGAATCAAACTTTAATCTTGTCCGGATCCGGTACACCTCTTGTAATTTCTGGGACTTTTACGCCATCAACCTCAACGGTTAGCTACACGGGAAGTGCAGCAACCAATATAGCTAATGTGACATATTATAATTTACAGACCAGTAATGGTGGCGCCGGCGGGATTGATTCAAACACCAAGGTGATGCTTCATTATAACGGCACAAATAATTCGACCATAATTACTGATAGCGCTCCAACGCCGAATACTTTTACTTCTACTGCCATCAACTCGACCGCGCAATATAAATTTGGCACGGCTTCAGGCTATTTTAGCGGTTCAACATTTATTTATGCAGAAGATAATAATGATCTTGATTTTGGCACAGGCAATTTTACAATGGATGCTTGGATTAGACCGGCAACAGTTGCTGGAGCAAACAGAATTTTTTCCAAGGGAAATGTCGAAACTACTGAAGGCACATATTGTTTGGGTTACGGAACTGCTTGGGGCGGTGGTACTAAATTGA
>JAPLXV010000013.1 GCA_026395895.1 Candidatus Nomurabacteria bacterium
AATAACTTTTCCCTTTTCTTCATTCCTCTTTTTCACTTCTATTCCATTTTCTTTCATACTGCGAGCAGAAACAACTACTCGATAAGGCATACCCAAAAGATCTGCATCAGCAAATTTTTCACCAGGAGATATTTCATCTCGGTCATCAAAAAGTACTTCAATATTTTTTTTCACCAAAGTATCATAAACAAGATTTGCCTGTTTCTTAACATTTTCGTCTTCACCTAAAGATAAGAGATGCACCTTAAATGGAGCAATACTTTCAGGCCAAATTATGCCTTTATCATCAGCAAGCGCCTCTACCACCGTACCCATGAGCCGTGCTGGCCCAATGCCATAAGAACCCATAAATACTGGCTTTTTATCCCCTTTCTCTGTTTGATAGGTTAAATCAAGCGCATCTGAAAAACGAGTTCCTAGGGTAAATATATTCCCCACTTCTACTGCTTTAGTTTCTTTAAAATTATCACCTAGACCTAATTCTTTTTTTAATTCATCTGTAAAAACTTCTTTATTGATAGCAATATTATTTTCTTCATTAATATAAATTGTGTCTTCTCCGGTAGAAGTAATAGTTTGAAACTCATGAGAAAATTTTGAGAAAGATCCACCCCCTGCATAAGTTAAATAAGTTAAGTGTCCTATGCCTGCTCTTTGAAAAATATTTTTATATGCTTCTTTTGCTTTCTCGTAAAATTTATTATGTTCTGTTTCGTCTTTACAAAATGAATAAAGATCTTTCATCACAAATTCTCGAGTGCGCATGATACCACTCTTGGCACGAATTTCGTTACGAAATTTTGTTTGAAATTGATAAACGAAACATGGTAAATCTCGATAAGAATTTATATAATTTTTCATTATACTAGTTAAAGGTTCTTCGTGAGTAAATCCCAAACCAAGTTCTGTGTCATTTTTTAATTTTGTTTTAAACCAAATATCTACTTTCTGATCATCCCAACGATCAGTTTTTTTCCAAAGTTCTGGGTTTTGAAGTGCAGTCATAGTAATTTCCTGTCCACCGATAGCATCCATTTCCTCGCGAATAATATTTTCAATCTTTTTAAAAACGCGTAGCCCTAGTGGTAAATATGAATATACCCCGGCTATTTCTTTATGAATAAAGCCTCCGCGGATAAGAAGCTCCGCGTTTTTTGACACTTCATCCGTTGGGACTTCTTTCTTGGTTTTAGTAAAAAGTTTAGATTGTCTCATTCCCCCATCTTACCCGAAAAAAGTCTTTTTGGCAAAAAAGAGCTTGACATTTATATAGCAATTTTGCTATACTAGCCTTAGATAGACAAAGTAAGATTGTTGTAAAAATAAATATAAAAATAGTATAATACGTACATGGAAAATAAATATTTCGCCTTATTTCTTGATAATGTCAGAAATTTTATTAAAATACTACCGAATGAAGATCAAGGAAAAATTAATGCTACAGTTGTGACTATGGAATCTGGCGATTTTGAATCAATTTATGTCAAAACACTAAAAACTCCAATCAAAGAATTAATTATTAAAATGAAAAAAATAAAAATAAAAGACAATAAAATATTAAAATTCTATACTACTAAAGAAGTTTTCAAAAACTCTTTCAAATCTGAGGTATTTAGAAGTGCTTATAATGAAGAATTAGTCCGCTTAAGACTCGCAAACCAAATTAAAAAATTTCGACTAGAAAATAACTTAACCCAAAAAGCTGTTGCAGGAAAAGCACAAATGCCTCAATCAGTAATAGCTCGTGTTGAAAGTGGCACACACAGTTTTTCGCTTGGCACTCTAAACCGAATTGCCAAAGTATTCAACAAGGAAGTAGAACTCGCCTAATTTACTGAAAAGTCTCTTTGGCACAAAGTTGCAAAAGGGTCAGTCTTCTGCTAGAATAACCCTTATGCCAACTACGAGCTTGAAGCCACAGACTACGAGCCTGGGGCCACAGAAGACAGAAAATAAAAATACAAACATGCCTGTAAGCATAGAAAAGATGTTTGAGGCGGGGGTACATTATGGTTATGGAAAATCAAGAAGACATCCTTCTGTTTCTTCATGTATATATGCTACTAAAAACAGTGGAGACATAATAGACCTTGAAAAAACAAGTGTAATGTTAGAGCACGCAACAGAGTTTATAAAAAATCTAGGTGCTCAAAATAAAATCGTTCTTTTTGTCGGTACAAAGCCTGAAGCTAGAGATGTTATAAAAAATACAGCTTTAAGTTTAAATATGCCTTATGTTGATACTCGTTGGATTGGAGGCACCTTAAGTAATTTCACAGAAATAAAAAAAAGAATTGCTGAACTTGAAAAATATAATAAAGATATTGCAGAAGGTGGACTTGAAAAATACACAAAGAAAGAAAGAGT
>JAPLXV010000011.1 GCA_026395895.1 Candidatus Nomurabacteria bacterium
ACGGAAAAATCCACGATATAAATATGTTTTGAAACCAGTTTCTTTTGGTTTTGATTTTCTCATCATCACTTCCTGACATTGGTCAAAAAGTTTCTTTGTGATAATCGGTTCATGCTTGCCTTCATGAATTTCACCCCCATAACGCATGAGTCCGCAGAAAATGGGATTTCTAAGTATTTCGTGCATTACGGACACGGAAAGTTCTTCACTTTTCATTGAGCGCAATCCAAGTTCTGTAACCATATCTCTAATTTGTCGGAGAGTATATTTACCACTTGCATATGCCTCGAACGCCTTCTTGATGTATGGCGCGCGCTCGGGGTCGGGAATGATAATTTTCTTCTCGCTATCATTTAAATATCCCATCGGAGCGTTTCGAGGCCATATTCCTTCCTTTAATTTATTTCTATGCCCTCGCTTAATATTCTCCGACAAATTATCTACATAATACTTGGATTGCGAGAATGCGATTGAAAGCATGAACTTTCCCTGCGGTGTGGGGTCAAACCAAAAAGTTGAAAATTTTAAGTCTTTGATCGTTCCGGTATCAACGAGATAGATGATTTTTCCTCCATCTACCGAGTTGCGAGCAAGTCTATCTGGATGCCACGCCAAAATGCCAGATGCTTCACCTTTTTCCATTCGTTTCATCATCTCATTAAATACCGGACGACCTGGTATTTTGGCGGTCTGTTTTTCGACAAAGACATCTATGATTTCCAAACTTTCTTTTATCGCTAATTCTTTCAGTTCAGAAAGTTGATCTGAAATACTACGGACTTGTCTGTCTTTGTCGTCGGTGGACTTGCGAGTATATATGAAAAACTTTTTGGTTTGATTATTCATAAAAATCCTAAAGGGCACCCCTGTGTACTCAATCTAGCTTGCGCCAAACTGACAGTGATGCCCTTTAGGAATTACAATTTTAAAATTGCAACAAAAAAGGCGTAAGCTGTTCGATTGAGTACACTTCAATATTACCATATTAATATTTGTATTTGCAACGAGGAGCCACACGGAGCATGGAAAATCCTGGCGGGGTTTGGGTTTGGCGGGAATTCAGCCCAATCATCGGCGCTTCGCGCCGACGCATTTTTGGGCGGGAATGCTCTAACCCAGAATTTGCGGTGTATGTTGGACAAAGTTCGAAACTATTTCGAGCTGAATCCAAATGATTAAAGCTAATGTGTACGCTCGACATTTTTCTTAATTTTAATATTTCCACTACGCTCGACTAATGTGCTAATTCAAAACGGACTCGGAATCGACTAATGTGCTAATTCAAAACGGACTCGGAAAATGGAAACAAATATTTTGGGGATTAGGATTTCCATTTTCCTCGGCTTTGGTTTTTTGGCGAGATTTCAAATTTTGCCCGCAGGAGGGGTTTGGGGAGGAATGCGGGCGAATATATGTAAAATTAAGTTATCAACATAATGAACTTGCTATTTAGGTAAGGATATGATATCCTTATTATATATAAATTATGGATACAAAAATAAGTCAAAACAAAAGAGAGAGGTTTAAGAGGTTAGCATCAACTCGCACGAGTGAGGTGCTTAAAAGGATTAAGATACTTTCCAATTGTGCTAACCGCAGTGCTTACGATTATAGCGAGGAAGAGATATCTAAAATATTTTCTGCTATAGATAAAGCGGTGAAAGATTCAAAGTCGAAATTTTATTTTCCAAATAAGAAGATTAATTTTAAATTATAATTTTATGCCCATACAAGGTAATATCGCTCCTAGGATAATTCAATCAATTTCTGGTTTATACACTGATTCTAATCGTGTGTTACTTGAATTTATAGATAACTCAATTGATAATGCTGAACAATATTTTGATTTTTCAAACAATAAATATTCAAGGCCGATTGAAATTAAATTAGAGATATTAGGGAATAATTATAAAGATGGTTTTGTAACTATTACTGACAATTGTGAAGGAATAACCGATTTAGAAAAAATTGTTATGGATTTCGGTAATTCTAGAAAAAGAGGGCAAGCTGAAACAAATGGTGAGTTTGGTTTCGGTATGTGTTCCTTCTTGGCTTGTTGTGAAAAATTAGAAATACTGACTAAAACCAAGAAAGATTATGCTGAAAAAATTACAATATTAAAAGAACATTTTAATGTTGATAAACATGAAGATTTTTTATTTTCCAATATAGAAAAAGTAAAATCTTTTCCTTATAAATCAGGAACTATAATTAAATTAAGTGGGTTCACTAAAAATAGTTGGAAAGATTTAAATATTGATTTTATAAAAAATGAAATAGAAAAACACTTTGAAATGCTTCTTAATAGAATTAATCTTGAAATTAAATTAAAAAATAAAAGTAAAGAATATTTATGCCAACCATTTGATTACTCAATTCATGAAGGAAAAGAGCTTGATGAGTTAGTATATGAAATTCCTGGATTGTCACAAAAGATAGAAAAACCAATCCATATTTTTTTAAAGGTAATAAAAGGAAAAGATCTAAATAAAAGACCAGTATTTATTATAAAAGGCAGAAGAATTAATGAAATAAATGCAATAAAAGAATTTAAGTCTGATTTTAAGAATGATATATGGAACCATCCGAACATAACTGGTTATGTGGATTTAATTGACTATATAAAGCCAAATATTTCTAGACTTGGTTTCCGCCCTGAATCTAAAGAGGAAATAAAGGTGTTGTTTGATATTTTAATATCAAAAGAACAACAAATCTTAGATTTAATAAAAGATACCAACGAAGAAACACAAGAAAAACATTACCAACAATTGGAAGATATTTTAAGTAAGGCATTATCTAAAATTGCACGAATAGATGCAATGAATTTTAGAACAGAATATTTTACTGGCAATGATGTTAAATTACAAGACGGTGCTATTGGTGTCGGTGATTCAATTTCCCCTCCATTGTCTACCGATCCCAATAAACCTAATTCGGGGATTAAAGATAATGAAATAAGAGGAGATAATCCTAACGATGAATTAGGTGGCAATAAAAACTTAAATAAAGAAGTCGATAATCCTTTTGACGACAAAGAACCGCAGGGGTCAGAAAGAAAGAAAAGTGGCTTTAATATTAAAATATCTGACCTAGAACCAAACATTGATTCTGATACAGGGAAACAAATTAAATCACGCTTGCTTGGGAATACAATAGAAATTTTTAGAAAACATCCTGAATTTGAAAATAGAGTAGAGCATTTTCGTGGAGGTGAGCCCAAAATCAGTCAAAGATTAATAACTTATTTGGCTGGCGAAATAACGGTTCATTATAAGGATAAATACTACATGAAATCTGGGCAACCTGCATATGATAAAAAAATGTTTGCAAGCTTAGTTGAATCCATTTATCTTTTTGAAGATCTATTAAAAGATGCAGTTGGTAAAAATTTATCATCATGGAACAGTTAAATATACAAAAACTTATCGATGGTATTTCGCCTCTGTATAACTCATATAAACAGACAAGCAGAAATATTAGTGGAACAAAAGCTCTACAAATTATGTGGGAGATCGGAGATCTTCTAAAGAAAGCAATAGAAGTGTCTGGCGTTGCACCCCATAATTTATACAGGCAAATATATGGAAAAGCTGAAGGCAAAGAAAATATCACTCAGAAAAGTTATATTACAAGAGAGTTTTTGGGAAGATCTTATCGTATACGGAATATATTTAAAAACAAAGAAAATATTCAAAAAGATCTACCAAATCTAAAAAGTTTTATTTCTTTTAGAGAGGCTATGCCTTTCTTTGATAATGAAAAATATATATTAAAAGGAGAGGAAAAAGAAAAATTACTATCTCTGTTAAATAGCGACTTAAGCCCCACCTCAGTTTTAGATAAAATTAAATTACTACAAAGTGAAAAAATAGGCAGAAAAAATCCAAGAAATCAGAAACTGGATGAATTACAGCCACAGAAAGAAATATTTATAAATTTTTATAATTACCTATTTTATCTTATAAAAAACAACGATTATGAATCTGTGAAAAAAGAGTTTAAAGATGTTGATATTTCGATATTAAAAACAATATCCTCAAACACAAGTGCTTTGGCACAGGAAGGGGTTAAATACATAGAAATACCTGAATCAACTCTCGATACTCAATGGATTACCTATCTCAATATCTTGAATAGCTTCTCTACACAAATTAATGCAAAAGAAAGAAGAAGGTTTAGAAGACTTATACCACCAGAAAGAATCGTAAAATTAGCAGAAATGATACAAGCCCTTACTTCAGAGGATTCTTTTAAAAATTTTAAGAAATAAACGAGATGGATATTCCTAATTTTGAGTTAAAAGCACAAGAAAACGATTTTCTTAAAATTAGAATTGAATCTCTCAATTTATGTACTCGAACAAAAAATGCTTTATTAAATGCGAATATCCGAACTATTGGTGGTATTGTTAGAAAAACAGAATTCTCACTTTTAGATATTCAAGGGCTTGGAAGAAGTAGCCTTAAAGAGATTCAAATAAAACTTAAGGATCCAAATATACTTTTTTTGGTTTCTAACAATCTCGAAGAAAGTCACGATGAAATATCTCAAGATTCGAACTCTAACTTGCCATCTTTTGAAAAATATACATTAAAAATACTTCCAGAAATTTCATTTAAAAATAGTAATACATTTGTTTTTGAAAATAAAAGTAAAGAAAATGATTTTTATAAAACCAGAATTGAATCTTTAGATTTTTCTGCACGAACCCGAAATGCTTTATTGAGCGCAAGAGTTCTTACTGTTGGTGGAATTTTGAGAAAAACAGAGTCCTCTCTACTTGAGATACGAGGTTTTGGTCTAAGGGGAATTCAGGAAATAAAAATAAAATTATCAAAATATAGAGGACTAATGAGTTTCTCCTTAGATGCAACCTCTAAAGAACAAACAGTGGAAGATAGAGTGAAAGAGCATAATAACAAAATAGAAGTTCAAACAATAGAAGAAAAATATTTTGAGAAACAAGAAGAAAAGGAATTTATTTATGGAACAAAAATAACCTCCCTGGAGATTGATAGAAAAATTGAAACGATCTTATTAAGTAATAACATATTTACAGTTGGTGATTTATTGAGTGAAGATTTAGAAGATATAAAAAAGAAATATTTTTTAAATGGTGAAGATACGAATTTTTTTGTAGATATATTTAACTATTTAATATCTAGAAATAAGCAGATTGAAGAAGAACAGGAAAAACTTAGGAAGAAAGAAATTGAATTAATTGGCCGCTTAAATTATCAACTAGATAAAAAAAGGAGTCTTACTTCAAATGAATATATAAAAATAACCTCCAGAAATCTAGGCATTTTTAATTTATTTAGAAAAGGTTTAACATTAGAACAAATAGGTAAAGAAAATAATGTTACAAGGGAAAGAGTAAGACAGGTTATAAAAAGTACTTTAGACAAAATTGGTCTTGATTATGAAGAAGAGAAATCAAAAATTTATCTAGAAAGAAACGAGGCAAAACCTAAAAAAATTATTAAAGAAAAAAAATGGGGAGCTAAAAAATATGATTTTTGTGTGGTTTGTAATACTAAAGAATTCTCTCATTCTAGAAATGGTATTTGTGAAAGATGTAATGGGGCTTTTAGCGGAGAAACAAGAGAAAAAATAATTTTATCTCACAATAACAAATGTGACAATTGTAATATAATAAGGAGTGAAAGTATTGAAAAATATAAACATGATCTTTTTATCACAAAAGAACAGAAAGTTTTTTGTAAGATGTGTTTTTTATGGAAAACAGGTAAAAAACTTGGAGATTCTAGAAAAAATAAGTGGAGAATGTTTTATAAGTAAAAAAATTAAAACGTTGCTATATGTAATGAAATTAAGTAATATCTCTAATATGCCTGTATATATTAAATCTATAAAACTTAAAGAATTTGAGGGAGCATTAGATCAAACATTGAATTTTGAAGACGGCTTAAATATCATCAGTGGTGAAAACGGAACTGGTAAAACAACAGCCCTAAGAAAAATTAAAGAATATGCAAACAATAATAATCCTGACCTGGTTCTTTTTTCAGATAATCCAGCAATAACCCAACTAAACCAATTAGGAGTCTATGCCCTTAGCCCAAAAAGAAATTCAGAAAAGAAGACCGTAGAAAGTATTTTCTCAATCCTTCGTTCTACTAGTAAAACGATGGATATTCAACTTGAACAGCAAAAAAATAGAGCAATTAATGATAATACTTTTGAGGCATATCCTTCATTTGGAGAATTATTTATTTTATATTTTGATGAAAAATGCAAAGATGGAGGAGAACAAATTGCTAAGATGAATGAAGTGACAACAGAGTTTAATGAGCTAATTCAAAAAGTTTTCCCTGAATACTCATTTGTTTCTAATTGGGATAACATCTCTGGAAAACCTGACATAAAACTTAAAATAAGTAATCGCTCTGCTCTTAGCTTAGAAAAACTTAGTTGTGGGCAACAAGAAGTTTTGTCTTTAATATTTAATATTTATACCTCAAAAGGAAAATACCAGATTTACTTAATTGATGAACCTGAAATACATCTAAACTGGAATCTGGAAAAAGGTTTATTTCAATTTTTGGATTGGTTTTGCATAAATCATAATAAGCAAATTATTACAGTTACCCATTCCCGGACTATTTTTGAAGAACAATTTTACGCAAAAGCAAAATTTCTAGTTTGGGATGATTTAACCATAAAATATCAAAGCGATATTTCTGGTGCTCAGCGCGAAGCAATAGTGGGAGAACTTGCAGCTACAATAAATATTGTTGCTCCAACTTCTAAAACTTTCTTTGTTGAAGACAAGATGCATGAATTCGTTATTGATACTCTTGCTCAAAAACTAGGTAAGACAGTTTCAACAGTTAAGTGTGGAAATTCTCCAAATGTAAAAAGCTTCTATGGACTATCAAAGGATAAGAGTAGTGCGTGGAGAGAAAATGGTTATTATGTGATTGATGGAGATAACGAGGGAAATCCTTTTCCGGGAGAATCAAGATTTATTCACTTGAACAAGTATTCTATTGATTCATATTTATTTAATTTGGATTTACTTTCTGAGGTAGTTGGGAAGACAATTGAAATTATACAAAAAGAAATATTATCCGTAATGCAAACAAAAAAACTAAACATTTTTTCAAAAGGAAAGAACGCGAAATTTGGGCATGCCTTGATTGATAAAATGACATTTGATTATATAACTGAAGTCCATTTATCACTTTTAGATTGCACGGAAATTCTAGAAGGTTTTGCTCAACTACAAAATAAATCTTCACAAGATTTGTTTGCTGAATATATTGAAAAGGCAAACCAAAAAGGAATATTAAGTAATATTTTTGACTTAGAACTTATTAATGCAATAAATGCTTAAAATTTTTATAGACAATTTATTTTAATTTAATAAATCTATGTCAGACGACGAAAATTCAATCCAAAACTTAATTCCTGAAAAAAACTCTATTCCATCAAGCCTCCAAGAGCCTACCGAGCCTGCCCTTGAAAACACAGCACATTCTGAACCCTCGGAAGCACTTCCTGAGGCCCCAGAAAGCTCACCAAACGACTTTTCAGTAAAAAGTATAGATATACCACCCTCTGATTCTATCCTTTTAGAACAAGAAAACGAGCCAAAAACTGAAGAAAAATCAATGGAAAATGAACCTGTTCCCGAGCTAATTTCTGAGCCAATTCAAGTTTCTGAACCTATCCAAGCGATTGAATCTTCGGATTCGACAAGCTTACCACAAGCAACGGCTCAAATCCCGCCAAATGAGCCGTTAGCTCTTGAACCCGAGCTAATCAAACAAGAGCCGGTTTCTTCTTTGGGCTCGAACGAAGTGAAGCAAGAAATTAAACTCGAATCAGTTTCTATTCAAACTCCTGTAATCATTCTACCTAAAAATTCAATTCGTGAATTACTCAACAAAGCAAAAAATGCAATTCAATTCCGAAAAAGAAAAAAGTTGAATAAAGTTATGTCTTTGTTTTTAAAAAAATCCAAAATTACGAATGACGAAGTTGAAAAGTTTCTACACATCTCGGATGCTACAGCTACCAGATATTTATCTCAACTTAAAAAAGAAGGAAAAATAAAACAAAACGGAAAAACTGGAAAAGGAGTTTCGTATTCTAAAATTTAAGGGAGTCCGCCGTCTCTTTTTTCTCACGGCGGTTTTGTGCGCGAACGGGAGGGTGGGTCAAGCACATGTATTTTCCGCCTCGGGCATTTCCGCTAGGGTGTCCATGACTAAAGGACGAGTGCCGCCCAGCTGATGCAATACTAAAATCTAAAGGCGAAAGCCAAACACAACAAACACGGATATGAATAAAGTAGAGTGGGGATGGCGAGGGCAGACTCCGACTTTGGTCGGAGAGCCCGACCCGGGGAGAGGAAACTTCCTCTCCCCAAGAAGTATGGGAACGGCTCATTTCTTGGTATTTGAGCCGTTCCCATACCTAGCATCTAGGCACTCGTAGCCCTAGCGGAAATGCCCGAAGATCCGCTATGAGGAAAAGTCAAGCATTTCGGTAGATTGTTTTGTGCTTCAACATCATCCAAATGATATTGACCATGTGTCTTTTGAGACAAACCAATGCTTGGTTCTTGCTCTTCCCCTCACTAATCTTTTTCTTGAAATATGTTCGAGCTTTGTCATTTCCCATTCTCGATATTTGTGACAGTGCCATTCTGTGAAATGCGCAATTCAGTCTTCTGTTTCCGCTTCGTGATTTAACATGACGATTTTTCTTGCCACTAGATCTTTCTCTTGGCGAACAGCCTGCATATTTAGAGAGTGCCCCGGGTGAAGTGAATCTGTTAATATCGCTAATCTCTCCGATGATGGTGCTTGCCACTACGAGTCCGCACCCACTTGCAGTCTGAATGGTGTAGCCACCAGCATCAAGCAGTATTTGCATATCTTTTTCTAATTCGTTCACTTCGTAATGAATATCAATCATTCTTCGTACTTTTCGTTTCAATGTTTTCAAGAGAAAAGTATCACACTTTGGTTTAGAAAGAGACCAGTATTTTAATGCTTTCAGTGTAAATGGATTTTTGTATTTTGTTTGATATTCCGTATTGTATATTCGATACAGAAGCATGTGCACTTGATTCTTGAGCCGTGCTCTCTCAAGCACCAAATCTTCTCTGTCAATCGATATTTCCTTTAATTGCTTGGCTTTTTCACTTTCCTGCGATATTGTATATGCAAGGAGGCTGTCGATGGAATTCATCATGACTTTTGCCACCCCAAACGCATCCAGGGAATCGCTTTTCTCTGGATGCGTTGCATTTTGTCTCTGTCTGTCCACCAAAATACTCGGCACATGATATACCGGGTATTTTTCGTACAAGTATTCCGCTAAGCGCTCTCCATATCCTCGGACATCTTCGAGGCCAATGTAGGGTGAAAGAACACCACTGTGTTCTTTCACTTTCTCTTCCAATATTTTAAAATCATTCTTGTAATTACCGACCGTGATCTCAAAGAGCTTCTCTCCGTATGGAGAGACTCCGACTGCGGTATGGGTATCCTTGTGGACATCAATACCGACAAACAAGGTTCTCTGTTTTTCTTGTGTTGTCATATTTCTCTGTTAAAACTTGTAATCTCACTTTCGAGGGTGAGTGTGCAAGTCGGCTGAATCGCCAGTATGCGAGAGTCATGTTCCTTTCGGAGCGACTATCCGCTATCTGCTCATTGCCGTGCACAGAAGAGATGTGGAGCAATCCTCTGGTGGTCGTTTTCTGACCGAAGTCAAAGCGACAGCGAATGCCAATGCAATGCCACATCTCTTCTCTACACTCTAATACAAGAGAGTATTCTCTCATACTGGCTAATGCCGAGGGTGCAACCCTTAACTTTGCGTAATCACTAAAATATAAATATGGTATAATTTGCCCGAGACAATATTTTGAATTTTGATTTTGAGTTTTCTCCTGCGGGCAAAATTTGAAATCTCGCCAAAAAACCAAAGCCGAGGAAAATGGAAATCCTAATCCCCAAAATATTTGTTTCCATTTTCCGAGTCCGTTTTGAATTAGCACATTAGTCGAGCGTAGTGGAAATATTAAAATACATTAGCTTTAATCATTTGGATTCAGCTCGAAATAGTTTCGAACTTTGTCCAACATACACCGCATGGGATTAGCTGACAGACTGGAAACAAAATTTCGTTTGGATGTAAATCAAAAAAAAGCTTTAAACAAGTTAAATCTTTTTTCTGTGCATGATTTACTTTTTCACTTCCCTGTTCGATATAGCGATATGAGTGAAGTAAAACAAATAGCAGAATTGGTTGTCGGAGAAATAGCGACAGTCTGTGGAAAAATTTCAAAATTAAAAACTAAAAAAGGATTCCGTTCCAAAATCCCGATGGGCGAAGCAGAAATACAAGATCTATCAGGAAAAATAAAAATCACTTGGTTTTATCAGGCATATTTGGCAAAAATGATTCACGAAGGTGATAATATCAAACTTACTGGAAAAGTAACAGAGAGTAAATATGGCAGATATTTGGCAAACCCAGAATTTGAAAAAATTACAGAGATAGATTCTCCTGATAGTTTATTTAAGAAAAATGGCTCCGAAAACACTGGTTTTTCGTATCCTGTCTATCATGAAACCAGAGGCATAACTTCCAAATGGTTTTATCATGCCATAGAGAAAATATTAAGAGAAAAAACTTTAGATAATATAGAAGATTATATTCCAGAAGATATTTTGAAAAAATATAATTTACCGACACTCAAAACATCTTTAATTTGGATTCATAAACCAAAAAATGCACGCGACGCAGAATCTGCCAGAAAAAGATTTGCTTTTGAAGAAGTTTTTTGTATTCAGCTAGAACGCCAGCATGACAAATTTGAATATAAAAAAAATAAATCTTTCCAAATTAAAACAGAAAAAAAAGAAACTGAAGAATTTGTAAAACGTTTTCCTTTCACCCCGACTAATTCTCAAAAAAAATCTATCCAAACTATTTTAGAAGATATGGGAAAAAGTTTTCCAATGTCTAGATTGCTTGAAGGTGATGTCGGAAGCGGAAAAACTGCCGTAGCTGCCACTGCCGCATATACAGTGATAAACTCGGGGAAGGGCCGGCCTTCTCCAAAATCCGGAGAAAGTCGGCCCTTCCCCCTTAACCTACAAGTCGCTTATATGGCTCCAACTGAAATCCTAGCTGCTCAACATTTTGAGTCTTTTATACAGTATTTTAAACACTTACCAATCAATATAGGGCTCATTACTGGCTCTGGTTGTCGTAAATTCCCCTCTAAAGTGAATCCTGCTGGCTGGACCGACATTTCTCGCTCCCAACTTTTAAAATGGACAGCAGAGGGAATTATACCGATTCTGATAGGTACCCATGCTCTCATTCAAAAATCTGTAAAATTTAAAAATTTGGCATTTGTGGTAATAGATGAACAACACAGATTTGGAACAGCTCAAAGAAGAAAATTAGTCCGCAAAGACAACATCGCTCCCCACTTACTTTCGATGACAGCTACACCCATCCCTCGCACCCTTGCTCTCACCATTTACGGGGACTTAGATTTATCATTACTGGATGAAATGCCAGCCGGAAGAAAACAAATCATTACGGAAATTATTACTCCAACCAAACGCGATGAAACTTATGAAAAAATCCGAGCAGAATTAAAAAATGGCAGACAACTTTATGTCATTTGCCCGAGAATCGAAGAGCCTGACCCAGCAAAAGAAATGGCTGTACAAGCTAAGTCAGCTATAGCTGAAGCCAAGCGTTTGAAAAAAGAAGTTTTTCGAGAATATGAAATCGGAGTACTTCATTCAAAAATGAGCAAAGAGAAAAAAGAAACAGTGATGAAAGATTTTGTAGATGGAAAAATAAATATTTTGTGTGCAACATCTGTGGTGGAAGTTGGAGTAAACGTTCAAAATGCAACTATCATCATTATTGAGGGAGCAGAAAGATTTGGTCTAGCCCAACTGCATCAACTCCGTGGGCGAGTAATTAGAAGTAATCATCAAGCATATTGTTATGTTTTTGCGGATGCTAAATCTCAAAAAACAACCGATAGGTTAAAAGCATTAAAAACTGCCAAAAATGGTTTTGAGTTAGCAGAATTAGATTTAACTCTACGTGGTTCTGGTGAACTCGGAGGCACAAAGCAATGGGGCATCTCAGACCTTGGGATGGAAGCAATAAAAAATATAAAAATGGTAGAAGCCGCCCGCGCCGAAGCTATCCGCCTAATTTCCGAAGACCCTGAACTTAAAAAATATCCCCTATTAAAAAATAAAGTAAAAGAAAAAGCTGGAGAATTCCACTTCGAGTAAAAAATTGTTAAAATAAAGACTTATCACTTTTACACACCTGTAGAATATGATAAGATATGATAATGAACTTTAAACCAACAATTGGGGATCTTTTAATAGCAACTTTATTAAGTCATAGGAGTACTAAAAGTTTTTATTCCATATTAAGGAAAAGAGAATTTGAAAGATATAAAAAAGAAAGTATTTCAGTAGCTCTTTCTCGTTTAAAAAAGAATGGATATCTAGAAAAAAATAAAAATGTTTGGTCATTAACTAAAAAAGGTATCTCACGTAGCAAAAAAAATTATTTAACCTCTTATATTTCTTCTCCCTTTAAAGAAAACTCCCCAGTTAATACTATAATCTCTTTTGATATTCCAGGACCACATAGATCTACTAGAGACTGGCTAAGAAATCAAATAAAAATTTTTAACTACAAAATGTTGCAACAAAGTCTTTGGATAGGTCCTGGCCCATTACCCTCTTTATTTTTAAAAAGACTTGAAGAATTCAAGATACGAAAAAACATAAAAATATTCTCCATAAAGAAAAAAGAAATTTAACTCTTGATTATCAGTTTTCAACACCTGTGTAAAAATGATAATGTGTTAAATTAACTATTTTATTTTTCTTCAATCAATCCTAATTTAATTAACCTTGAACGAATACCGCCGACTTGACGACCGGACAAGGCTGAAATGTTTCTTATAGATTTCCCACTTTTAAATTGTGACACAATTTCTTTTTCTTCTTCCTCTGTCCATTTTTTATAGGCATTTTGATGTTTGATGCGGATTTCTGCTAAACGACTTCCTGCCCCGCTTGGAGGCAAAGCCTCCAAGCGGGGCATTTTTTCTTCTTTCTCTTTTTTCTCTTTCCATTCACCACCTAAGGCAAGCACAAAATTTTTATGCATTTTTTTTATTTCTTCTTCACTAATATTGCCAAAAGTTTTCTGCGCTTCTTTTGATTCATTTTGAAAAACACTGTCCTGTCTTAAAATTTGCGGATGCACTTTGAGCGCATGTTCGTTGCATCCCAAAAGATACAATCCATCAAGTCGTCTTACGCGCGAAAGAGCAACGTAACCTTGTCCATATTCAAATACAGAAGACAAATCCATCACTGCAGCATCCATGCTCATTCCCTGACTTTTATGCACAGTCATCGCCCAAGCAAGACGAAGAGGAATCTGAGTAATCTTCGCTTTGATCTTGCCGTTTTCTTCAATCGTCCAATCCATCGGGGTAATCACTATGTTTCTGCCATTTTTAGTCTTAATAATCGGATGTTTCGAAAAAGATTCAAAGTCTACTATTGTGCCAAGAGTGCCATTTACAAAGTGTTCTTTTTGATTATTTTTGGTACACATCACCACTGCTCCCTTTTTCAAAGTTAAAATTTCAGGGGACAAACATCCTTTCTTAAGAGCAGTAACTAAAGGAATTGAACCAGTTGATTCCATATCAAATTTAAAACTTTCTCCTTTTATCTCTAAAAGTCTTTCATTGTTTACTCTATCTACATCTAAATTATGTGAGAAAAGTTTTGTAATATTTTCTGGAAATTTGTTCTGTTCAACATAACGAGATTTAATTTTATCTTGGTGTTTATCTGACACAGCATCATGCCGTATTGCTAGTAAAAGTTCTAAAAAGCTTGCATCATCTTGACGATACTGTTCGCTGATATAACACACAACTGGAGACAAACGTTTCCAAGCACTGGACTCATAAGCGAAACGTCCTTGTTTTTCTCCCAATAAACTTTCTTGTTTTTGTCCTATGTTATTTTTTTCAATAGGTGGAAGTTGGAAAAAATCTCCAACCAATATCACTTGCATTCCGCCAAATGGTTCACTATTTTGTTTTATTTCTCGGCACACAGCATCCACCATAGAAAGTGTTTCTGCCCGAAGCATTGATATCTCGTCAATTATCAAAACTTTTGTCTTACGCACACGACGACAAACATATTCACTGCTCGCTATTCTATCTAAATCATATTTGTTTAAAGTTTCTTTAATACCAATACCACTCCAAGAATGTATCGTCATGCCATTAACGTGCGTCGCAGCGATACCCGTGCTAGCAGTAATAGCATGATTTATTTCATGTTCTCGCAAATAAGACACATATCTATTTATAGTATAAGTTTTACCAGCCCCCGGTTCTCCAGTAAGAAAAACATTCGCACCGGTCTTCATTATCCGTAACGCTTCATTTTGAGTCATTAATTTATTATAATATAAATATTATAATTTCTAAAATTTGTCCGCCCTCTACGATTCGAACGTAGGACCCTCTAGGTATAAGCTAGATGCTCTAACCAACTGAGCTAAGGGCGGATATAAATACATTATATTATTTCGCCAATAAAAACAAATTGATTTCTAACTTTTTATCTCCAATTTCGCTTCTTCTGTTTTCTTTGGCAGAATTCCATTAGCGATTATTATTTTGTTGTATTCTTCTTGTTCCAAAGTTTCAACCTCTATGAGTCTTTTGGCAATAGCCTCCAGTGCTTTTTTGTGTTCCTTCAAAACTTTTTCAGCAGATTTTATGCCATCATTTATAATTCTAGAAACTTCCGCATCAACTTTAGTGAAAACTGTTTCTGAAAATCCTTCTTCTCTAACCTCACCCCAAGCTAATTTACCACCTTCCCCTACCAAAGCAATCGGGCCAATTAAATCGGACATTCCCCATCGAGTGACCATAGCTTTAGCTAAATTGGTAGCTACTTGTAAATCGCTTGATGGCCCAGTAGTAATATCACCAAAAATCATTTTTTCGGCAACGTATCCACCCAGAGACATAGCTATGTCATCTATAAATTCTTTTTTGGATTGAAGTCGTCTTTCTTCCAAAGGTAATTTCAAAGTGTATCCTCCAGCAGTTCCCCGAGCAATAATCGAAACTTTGTGAACTGGATCGGCATAAGGAAGCACAGATGCGACGAGGGCATGTCCGGCTTCGTGATAGGCAGTAATTTCTTTTTCCTTTTTAGAAAGCAAATGACTTTTTCTTTCCGGCCCGAGCATCACTTTTTCAATAGCTCGAATCAAATCAAATTGAAAAACTTTTTTGCGATTTTCTCGTGCTGCTAAAATTGCTCCTTCGTTCATTAAAGAATACAAATCAGCGCCAGAAAATCCGGGTGTTCTTTCTGCAATTAATTTTAAGTTAACATCTTCCGCTAGAGGTTTTAATCGCGCATGAATATCTAAAATTTCTTCGCGGTCTATTCTATCTGGTAAATCAAGCAAAACTTTTCTATCAAATCGTCCTGGACGAATAAGGGCTGGATCAAGCACATCTGGTCTGTTGGTAGCGGCCATCACAATTACTTTTTCATTCGGCTCAAAACCATCCATTTCCACAAGAATTTGGTTTAGTGTTTGTTCGCGTTCCTCATTACCTCCACCAAATCCACCTCCGCGAGTTCGCCCAATGGCATCAATTTCATCCATAAAGATAATAGCTGGAGCAGCTTTTTTAGCCATTTTAAAGAGGTCTCGAACACGAGAAGCTCCAACACCCACAAACATTTCTACGAATTCAGAGCCAGATAAATGAAAGAATGGCACACCTGCTTCCCCTGCTACCGCTCGTGCCAATAATGTTTTTCCTGTACCCGGAGCACCGGTCAAAATTACTCCTTTTGGAATTCTGGCTCCGATATCTAAAAACTTTTTTGGATTTTTTAAAAAATCAACAATTTCTTTTAATTCTTCTTTGGCTTCTTTACATCCAGCCACATCTTTGAAAGTTACTTTATTATTCTTATCATTCGGATCAGTAATACGGGCCTTTGATTGACCAAAGGTAAATGCTTGCATCCCTGCTCCTTTCACTTGACGTGAAAGAAACCAAATAAAAAATAAAATAAAAATAATAGGCAAAAGAAAAGGTAATAAATTCATAAGCCAATACCCAAAACCGCTTTCATTTTTTATTTCTATGTTTGTTAGAGCTAAGGTCTCTGGTTTTACTCCATAATTAAAAAGAGTTTGAGAAAGAGAGGATTCTGTTTCTTTTTTGGAAGTTTTTATTGTTTCATCTTTATAAGTAATTGTCAGTTTTTCTCCTTCAACTACAATACCTTTAACTTCACCAGCCGTAACACTTTTTGCCAAATCGGAAATAGAAATTTCTGATGTACTAGTGGAAGGATTGGATATCATCAAATAAAGAGCCGTTAGGGTCATAAAAATCAAAATAGCCCCAAGCATACTGCCTGAAAACTTTGGGTTTTCTTTGACTTTTTTACCTTTATTTTTAAGTTCTTTTTGATTTAAAAAATTAAAATCCATGATTCATTATCATAGCACAAAAAGACTAAAAATAAAATCAGTGGTGGAGATGGGGGGAAATGAGCCCCCGTGCAGAAGGTTTTTGTAAAGAAATCTACATATGTGGCGCGTTTTTGTTTTGGATTAAAAAATTATTAAACGAGCAAAATATTTTTTAATCGATTCCCTTTGTTTTGCTCCGACGTCAGGAAATCGTCGGAGCTATCCCGATAATATTATGCCTTACTCTTATATATCGGAAGTCTATAAGAGAGACACGAGCTTACGCTAAAGCGGAAACTCGAGCAAAAGCAAAATCCTTCACACCGAAGTATGGAGAAATTTTTGCAAATGCCTTAGAAGTCAATTTTGCAATTAACATTTGAACGAATTTTAACGAGATTACGTCCATGCTCGACATGCATCTTTACATTAGACCCACTGTCTATGCCTTGCATCCCCATATTTTTTTATCAACGTTCTTTGTACTCTCTTCTAATCTCGCGATCAGTCTCACGTTTTTTTATAGTCTCACGCTTATCTGCTTTTTTCTTGCCTTTAACCAAAGCGATTTCCACTTTGATTTTTCTTCCTTTATTATACACTGAAATTGGCACAATTGTCAAACTTTTATTTTTCTCACTGCCCGTAAGTGTAGCAATTTCTTTTTTAGTCAATAATAATTTCTTATTTCGCAATGGATCATAATCTTTTGGCATATTATTTACTTGGTAAGGTTGAACATTAGCACTTATCAAAAATACTTCCCCTCCCCGCACAACGACAAAGGCGCCATCTAAAGACATTTTCCCTCCCCTGACCGATTTTACTTCCACACCCAAAAGCTCAATACCTGCTTCGTATTTTTCTAGAATTTCATAATTGAAATATACTTTTCGGTTTTCCGCATAATGAGCCATATATACATATTAGCACATGCTTATAGTCTTATAAAAATTATGTTAATATAAAAACATGCCAATAAAACCTGAACTAAATGTTTCTGGATATAGGGGTATTTGGGGAGAAACTTTAACAAATGAAATCGTGTTAAAATACACGCATGCTTTTGTTCTTTTCACAAAAGAAGAATCAAAAAAAGAAAATCCAACTATTTTAATTGGTAGAGATGGAAGAGAAAGTGGTTTGGAAATTAAAAAAATAATATTAAAGGAATTAAAAAAATTAGAAGTCGAAGCAATTGACGGAGATGTGTTGCCTACCCCGACTGTTTTATTCTCAGTCCGTAAACATAATTATGATGGAGCTATTATTATTACCGCTTCACACAATCCAATAGAATATAATGGTCTAAAGTTTGTTAATAAAGAAGGTCTTTTCACTATGGAAAAAGAAATAGAAAAAATAAATAGATATTATGAACATCCCTAATTTTACAAAAGAACACGCAGATCAAATTTTAGCTAATATAAATGTAAAAGCGATTCGCGCTAGAGGTTTTAGGGTGGCTGTTGATATGATTAATGCTTCTGCTTCTGTAATGGACCCATACCTTTTTGAAAAATTAGGGGTAGAATTAATTCCGATAAATAATATTCCAAATGGGAAATTTACTCATAAACCTGAGCCCCTTAAAGAGAATCTGGATGATATAGCTAAATTAGTTATAAAATCAAAAGCAGACCTCGGTTTTGTACACGACCCAGACGCAGATAGACTGGTAGTAATTAATGAAAATGGAGAAGTAATTCTAGAAGAATATTCTTTAGCTCTAGCAGTAGAAAATATTTTATCAAAAAATCCCGGCAAACTAATTGTAATAAATTTATCTACTTCCAAAATGAGCGTAGACATTGCAAACAAATATAAAAGTAAGTGCATCCTCGCAAAAGTTGGTGAACCAAATGTGGTGAAAGAAATTATTTATCAAAAAGCCATTATTGGTGGTGAAGGAAATGGTGGAATAATCTATCCTACCATAAATACAGTACGAGATAGTTTCGTAGGTCTTTCTTTAATCTTGGAACTTTTGGCCGAAAGAAAACAAACTGTCAATGAGTGTGTTGCTACGCTACCAAAATATTTCATGAAAAAAGATAAGTGGTCAATAGTTGATAAAAATTTGAAAGATATTATTTTAAAATTAAAAACACATTTTAAAGAAGCTAAAACTACTGAAATAGATGGTATTCGTCTTGATTTTCCAGACGGTTCCTGGCTTCATTTACATCCTTCAAACACAGAACCTATCGTTCGTCTTTTTGGCGAAACAAAAACACAAGAAAAAATCGAAGCTTTATTTAAAGAAGTTAAATTGACTTTAAACTCCAAATAAGTTAGTATTCATATACATCAATTGCGAGAAAGAATAAACAACCAAATACGAGCGAGTGAACTTCGTGTTATTGATAGTGAAGGTCAAAATCTCGGTGTTTTAAGTATAAAAGAGGCATTAGAACTAGCCCAAAACAAGGGTTTAGATCTGATTGAAATATCTCCAAGTGCTAATCCGCCTATCGCCAAGATAATGGATTTTGGTAAGTATCAATACGAGGTAAACAAGAAATTGAAGAAAGCTAAAGCTGGTTCTAAACCAACAGAAACAAAGTCTATTCAAATAAAAATAGGCACTGGAGACCACGACCTAGAGCTCAAGGCCAAAACTGCTTCAAAATGGTTAAAGGAAGGACATAGAATTAAAGTTGAACTTTTCCTTGCTGGACGTGCAAAGTATATGGATGAAAAATTTTTAAGAGAAAGATTAGATAGAGTGCTTCATTTGATTACTGAAGAATATAAAATATCAGACGCATACAAAAAAGGTCCAAAAGGATTAATTACAACAATAGAAAAAGCAAAATGAAAGGGATGAAAACAAACA
The DNA here is from genome assembly GCA_026395895.1 of Candidatus Nomurabacteria bacterium. Lineage (GTDB taxonomy): Bacteria > Patescibacteriota > Minisyncoccia > Phycocordibacterales > UBA9973 > UBA9973. Next base: position 19,436 of record JAPLXV010000011.1, read on the forward strand.
AGTCATATACAAAAAGATTAAAACTTACAAAAAATGGAAAGGTTCTTTCGCGTAAACCGGGTTTTAATCATTTCAATGCTAAACAATCACGTACTCAGCAATTAGCCGGAAAGAAGGGTCAAAATTTTTTAATAAAAAACAAACCAAAGAGTCACTTATTACCATTTAACTGAAAATTAACGAGTGTAACGAATATAATTTTCGTTACCCTGTTAAATAATTTTTGCTAAAGCAAAAATTGTTCCAGTAGGAACATTTAACAAGGTGATGATTTTAATAATCGCTTCGCTCATTTAAAATCAATCATGACTAGAGTAAAAAAGGGAGTACATGCATTAAAAAGACGCAGAAGCGTATTAAAACAAACAAAAGGTTTTCGACATGGCCGAAGCACCAAAGAACGTCAAGCAAAAGAAGCACTTTTGCATTCTGGAAATTATTCTTTTGCTCATCGAAAAGATAAAAAATCACACAATCGAAAACTTTGGAATATAAAAATAAATGCCGGCGCTCGTGAACTAGGGATGTCTTATTCAAAATTTATCGGCGCACTTAAAGCTAAAAATATATTACTAGACCGAAAAATTCTATCAGACTTAGCACAAAACGAGCCTTTAGTTTTTGCCAAAGTTTTAGAAAGCATCAAATAATAAAAAACCCAGCTGTTCACGAGCAGCTGGGTTTTTTATTTATCTATTTTATATTTTTTAACAACAGCAATTACATCGGCTACCATTTTCTTAGGATCATCGCTGATAACGATTTTATTATTAGGACGATGAGCTTTGGCAATTATATCCTTTAATTCAGTACTTGTCTCCCAAGGTCCTTCTAAAATACCTATAGCCTTGTTATCTTCAAAAGCGATAGTGAACTCATGAATGGTGCCAATGCGCCCACAACCGCATATAACAGCGTCAGAAGAACGAGTAAGGAGAAGGTCACGTCCCGGGTAGCCAAAACCGGTATAAATAATCAAATCCATATAATCAAGAGGAAGTTTATAAACTTTTACATGTTCTTCTTCTGAAGCTGCTGGAGAAAAACCAATTGATATTCCCCCCTTTTCTTTGGCTCCCATAGCTGCCCAAAAAGGAAAACCGGTAGTCGCTCCTGTTACTAAAATGGCTCCTTGTCGAGCTATTTCGCGTCCAAGTTCTTTTGCTATCTCTGATGTATTTAAACCACAATTACCTATATCAGCTGCTCCAGAAACGCATATTTTTATTTGATTGTGCCCATGCTTATTGTAAGGACTTGAAGAATTAATATCCATATTTTTATTGTATGCTCTCTATTATTGCATTTTTTAGAGAGAAAGTAAAACACTCTCGCCCTGTAATGGTGCAGATGCATCTATCCCCAAATTATCTTTTATCCTCTGAACCAAAAACATTTCAGATTTCGGTTCACCCATAACTACAAAAACTTTCTTCACTACCTTTTGCATATCTTCAACAAAATGAAATAAACCATCCCCATCTTTATGTCCTGAATATCCTAAAATAACTTCAACTTTTGCTCGTACATTTACTTCTTCTCCTGAAATACGTAATTTTTTTACTCCTTCTTCAATTAAACGCCCCATACTGCCGGAAGATTGATACCCGGTAAGTAAAATAGTGTTGTTAGGGTCAGGTAAAAAATGCTGTTCATGGTGTACTATACGCCCTCCTGAAGACATGCCTGAGCCAGCAATAACTATCTTTGGATTAGGTGCATCGTTAATTAGTCTAGAATCTTCTGACTGTAAAGTAGAATGAAGCCCAGGAAAATCAAATAAATATTTGTCTTTTGATAAAACTTTCTGGGCTGTTTCATTAAAATAATCCTTAAATTGTTTAAAAATTTCAGTCAAACGAATAGCCAGAGGAGAATCAAAAAAAATAGGCATTATCGGTATGCGTTTATTTCTAACCGAATCATCCAGTTCAAATAAAAGTTCTTGGGAACGTTCCAGAGAAAAGGTAGGGATGATGAGTGTTCCCTTTTTATTATAATTATCTTTAATTACTTTTTCTAAAAGATTTCTTCTGTCATCTCTGGATTCGTGATTTCTGTCACCATAAACACTTTCCATTATTAAATAATCTGCATCAGTAATCTTTTCAGTATCAGGTAATAACGGTGATGGCGAATTACCCAAATCTCCAGTAAAAAGAATCTTCTTGCCATTGTAAATAAATTCAATCATGGCTGAACCTAAAATATGCCCGGCATCTTTAAAAGATACTTCTAGGTTGTCGGTGATTTTTATCTCTTCGTGATAATCAAAGGAAAGCCATAACAAAAAGGCTGCTTTGATGTTTTCTTCAGAATATATTTTTTCTAGATTAAATTGTCTATCTTTAGACAAAATACCAGCAGTATCTTCCAACATTGGGAGAGTAAGCGCACGAGTGGGTTTTGTAGAATAAATTTTCCCATGAAAACCTTCATAAATTAACTTCGGAATTCTTCCAATATGGTCTATGTGAGAATGAGTAATAAAAAGAATATCAATTTCTTTTGGGTCATAAAGAAAAGGTGTCCAGTTAACATCATCTGCTAATTTTGATCCTTGGGTAAGACCACAATCAATCAAGATTTTTTTACCGTCAATCTCAAAAAGAAAATTCGCTCCTGTGACCGAACCTGTTCCTCCACAAAATGTTATTCTAGCGATGCTTGGCATTGTTTTATTGTACTATATTTTTTTTAATAGACATAATTTTTATAAAATAAAATATAGCAAAAGTACCACCAGCCAAATCAAAAAAGATATCTGAAATAGTATCCAAGGTATTAAAAAGATTTCCTGTAATAGTCCTATCAATTATAATTTCAAACACTTCCCATAAAACACCAATCAACAAAACACCTAAGATAAGGTAAAAAATTGATTTAAGAGAAATGTCTTTAATTTTTAAAAACCAAATAAGAGCCAAACCAAGCCACAATCCTCCTAAAAAATGCATCGGCATATCAAAATACCATATAGAAGAATACCAGTAAAATCTCATTGCTAGATAATTTAACAAAAAGATAAGGAAAATTAGAGATAACAAACGTATTAAAAGTTTTTTGGAATCCATACTGATATTATAATCCTTTTTTCAAAAAAAATCCCTCCGACCCAGGTCGGAGAGAATTTTTCTTAGGGTTATTTCCGATGTATTACCATAGCTTATAGCTAAGTGGGTACCAGACATCTAAGGCCAAGGCCGAATATGATCGAGGCTCCCATAAAATATTGTTCTAGGTAATAATCGGAAATAACCCTACTTAAAGTCTATGCCTTTTAAAAAAGTTAGCAACTGGACGAAACTATTTTTCTGTTTTTGAATTATTCAGGTTAAAGTTTAAGAGCTTTTACTAACTGTTTTATGAGCCCAACTACTACAGGAGGAGCCAATAAACTATAAGATTCAACACCTTCGTCGTCTTTTATAATCCAAGGTTCTTCGCTAATGCTAGTTTTGCCAGTTTTTTCGTCATATTTGAATACATATTTAGGGGTTACCTCATAATCATCTATAATATTATCTTTCACACTATTAACAGGCACAGAATTCCTAAGAAGCACTTTGGGTACTCCATGAAGCGACATTACTTTTCTAATCAACTTCTCATCTAAATCTAAACGTTCGCGAACACTTTCAATACCAGCGTTATCCCCTTCTTTTCCAACCATTCTCGCTCCACTGCATTCTGTGTTATCACAAATCAAGAAAAACTCTTTTGAATTTTTATCATAACCAATTTCTCTGGTCGGGAAAGTGGTCAAATTTCTCGGCGCCTGGCATTTTGGACAAACTACACGATTACGCATACGTTCATCAATTACTGATTCGGGGATATTAATGGCGACAAATATATCGGGATCAAGACGATAATCTGCTAAATCTCTAAAATATAATGAATACTGTACCTGATCCAAATCACGTGGAAAACCATCCAAAAAAATAACTTTCCTATCAAATTTATCAATCTCTCTTTTTAAAAGAGTAAGGATAAATTCTGTCGGCAAAAGTACTTTCTGATTTTTCCATACTAAAGCATCAATGGAGTCTTCAATAGAGATATAACCACGATAGTGATCTTCTAGATATTCAACGATTTCTTTTTTCTTTTCTGGATCATTGATATTTTTATAAGTTGTACGAACTAAATCCCCTACAGAAATATGTCCAATTTTATCTGCCCCAAAAATTTCTGACATTAGTTTTGTATAAGTCCCTTTACCAGAATTTTTCTTACCGAGGAAGTAAGCAATAAAGGTATTTTCTTCTAAATATTTTTTAATTTTATTAATTTCCACTCCTACTTTTGCTTCAAAATATTTTTTTCGTCCTTCTGGATCGTTAAGATTAAACCTCTCAGTAAGATTTGGCACCTTAGTTTGAATAATCGGAAAATTGGTTAATGGTCCTTTCATAGTAATATATAAATAAAAAATTTAGCTTTCGCTAATTAATTGTAATATAAGAATTATAGCAGATTTTTAAAAAAATTCCAAATGTTGTTTTATTGCATGGTTGCATATCTAGACATAATTTCTGCTTCTACTTCTTCTCGATCACGTCCAAATTTCATATATGAAAGTTGTTTCAAATTATCTACAATATCGGGATTACCTTTTTCTGGAGCAAAAGTTTCAATGTTAAAAGGTTTGGTTGGTTGGCCTTTTACTAACATACTCATATAAGCATTGTAGTTGTCTAATTTTGTTATATCTTGAGCATTAAAGATTGGTTTAAATTTTGGTTCTAGAAAAGTAGCATCCTCAGTTCCAACACGAAAGACAGCCATTGAACCAACGTTACCAAAAACTGCATTTTTTATATTTTCCTCAAGTTGAGTAATATATTGATGAGCAATATTTAATGATAATCTATATTTTCTAGCCTCAGACAAAATAGAAGCAATGGAATCGGTAGTGACATTCTGGAATTCATCAATATAAAGATAAAAATCATTCATTTTTTGACCAAACATATCTACTCGTGAAAGTGCGGCTATTTGTATCTTCCCTACCAATACTAAGCCAATCAAATTTGCATTGATATCGCCCAATCTACCTTTAGAAAGATTTACCAAAAGAATTTTTTTCTCATCCATAATTTTTCTAAAGTTAAAAACCGAATTTTGTTGGAGCACCACTGGACGCATAATATCGTTGGAAATAAAGTTATCAAATTTGGATGAAATATAAGGAACAAAGTTTGCCAAAGACTGATCTCCTGTTGTTTGTTCGGCAGAAACCCAAAATTGTTTAATAATAGGATTTTTACACTTGGCTAGTTTCATATCACGAAATTCTTTATCTGCCAAAACTCTGGTAATTTCCAACAAAGTTGAACCTGATTCTGGATCTTCCATTACTAGAAAAGCGCTATTGCGAAAATACTGCTCAAACATCGCTCCGCCACCGATTTTCATATCAAATAATTTATTAAAAATACCCATCATTTCATTCACTACAAAAGTCTTCTGTTCCGGATATTTTGGGTCATATTCAAGCATATTCAATCCCATTGGTCTGGCAGTATAAGCAGGATCAAAATAAATTACATCGTCAATACGTTCTTTTGGAATACGAGACAAAATGGTTTGAATATCTGTGCCATGCGGGTCAACGTAGCAACAACCATCGCCGTTTTTTATGTCCTGAGTAATCATATTGAGCATAATATTTGTTTTACCTGTTCCTGTTTGACCGATGACATAAAAATGTCTCATGCGATCCTCGCGAGCCAGGTGTATATTAGTATCTTTACCTCGATATCTATTAAATCCAAGTATAATTCCCTCTTGCCCCATTTCCATAGGAGCTGGAGCTATACCAGCTTTTGCTTCTTTCAGTTGTGGCTGACTCCCGATGCCAACTGGGAAGTGAAATACAGAAGAAAGCTCTTTTAAATTCATCGGCAAAATTTTATCACTAGAAAAAATGCGATACGAAAAATCATGAAAAAGTTTTTTCAAATCACTGCCATAAAATTTTTCAAAAACAAAAGAATTACTGGCTGTCTCAGTAAACTGATTGAAAGAAGATTCTATTTCTTGCAGTATTGCCTCAGCTCTTTCTTTAGTCGAAGCTGAAGTGATAACACGAATGTTCGCTTTCATTATAGTACTTTTCATTTTGTTCCCTATTTTTTCTACTGCTCCTTCATCTACTGCTTTTCTTCCTTTGATATATTTTTCTTCTGGTTTTTCTTCTTTTTTCTTTACGCCAAAAAGCAAATCTTTGGAAGCTTTTAAAAAGGCTTTATTAAACTTATAAAAATTGTCCGCCGCGTGTTTAACTGACGTCCCGCTTTTAACATCATCTAAAATCAAATGAAATTCATTAATAAATTTTTCACCAGCTGGAGCTATTACCAGTTGAATAGCTGCACCTTCCCCTTCTGTTTTTAATTTAGAAAAAACATTCAGTATGGCACCCATTGGGTCATGTTCTATTTGGTCATAAGTCTTTATGGGAAGCACGGGACGTTCAGAAAAACTAGCATAAGCACCAGCCGATCCACCCTTTTCATTAAAAATATTATAATCGTCTGAAACCTCGCGAATTTTTGCATCATGATAAAAAGAAAGTACTTGTTTTTCAAAAAGTGAAACGTGTTTATTGGGTATAGCAGCAAAAACTATTACCTCATCAGAAACATTACTAAGGGCTACTTCCAAAGTAAAATAATTTTCTTTTTCATTATTTTTTCCTTCCGATATAGACTGCATTCCAGCATAAAATTGTTCCATTGCACCGATAAATTCTTTAAAGCTTTTTGATTTATCAGCTTCTTCTTGTGGCGGAGGAAGAGTGATTTCAAAAAGAGTCATGTGAAGAGATTTATAAAGTGGTGTCCCTTCCTTTAAATCAAAAACTACTCCCGTTTTTAAGTATTGAACTAATATTCGATGGAAATCATCATCTATGTGCGGGTCATTCATAACTTCTACAACAGATAATGCATTTCGAATTCCTTTAGTTACCACCACTCCTAAAAGTTCTTCCATAATAGTATCGTGTGCTTCTGGTTTCAGTTTCAAGACAATGGCTTCTGCTTCGTTTTTCTTAAAAACACTATCTTTATGCAAAACATCTTCTAACGGTTTTTGTTTATATTCTCCAATGATATCTCTGACAGCATTTTCGTTCGCTTGTTCGTGGTGTCCAGTATCTATCAATTCTTTTTCTCGTTTAGCCACGTGGGCACGCAAATAATCAAGCTCCTCTTCTGGAGTTTTAAACTTTGGCATTTCACTAAAAAATGATCCTTCCATGGATTAATTATAACATACTAAAAAAGCTTTTGAATTTTATTCCCCTCTTGAGGGGTGACTCGCTTGCGAGACGGGGTGGAAAATTCATCCACCTCCCCCTAAAGGGTACTCCTCAAGAGGAGAATTTAAATTTTAGTGAGTATCTCCGGCTCGCCTTCGGTAATCAAAATGGTGTGTTCAAAATGGGCGCTTTTTTTGCCGTCGGCCGTGCGAAAAGTATAGCCATCTTTATCTAAAACCACATTTTTTGTCCCATTATTTAACATCGGTTCTATGGCTATGACCATTCCCGGCACAAGTTTTGCTCCAGTATTTGCTTTGCCAAAATTTGGTACATAAGGGTCTTCGTGTATGTGTTTTCCAACTCCATGTCCAGATAAAACTTCTACAATGCCATATCTGTGTGGACGAACAAAATTTTCTATACTATTACTAATATCCCCAATTCGATATCCTCCTTGCGCTGCGTTGATTCCTACATCTAAAGCTTTTTCTGTCACTTCAATAAGTTTTGCAGACGCTTTACTTATTTCACCTACCGGCACAGTAAGCGCCATATCTGTAAAAAGTCCATTATGCTTTAGTCCTAAATCAAGAGAAACAATGTCGCCTTCTTGCAAAATTTTATTTCTATTTGGAATTCCATGCACCACTTCGTTGTTTACTGAAACACAAATAGATGCTGGGTAAGCAAAATCTGCTCCCTCCGGTTTGTAATTCAAAAATGCCGGTTCGTCGCCCATCTCTTTTATCAACTTGGCGGCGCAATCGTCTAAATCTTTAGTGGAAATTCCCGGTTTTACCATTTCTTTTACTTTGTACAAAACAGTAGCCAGTCTTTTGCCTCCTTCTCTTAGTATTTTAATTTCTTCTTTTGTTTTGATAATTATTGCCATAAGTTTTATTTTAATAAAATAACTTTTTCTAATTCTTCCAAAGAATGAATCAAAAAATCTGGGTTTTCAGATTTCAATCTACTTTCTGAACTAAATCCCCAAGTAACTGCTCCAGTTTTTATCCCTAATTTTTTCCCTACTTCTATCTCATGATTAGAATCACCAATAAAAATAGTCTCACTTCTGTTAAGGTTATTGGCTTCCACTATTTCACGAGCTCCTTCTTCTTTATTATGAACTCCAAAAACAATCTCATCAAAAACGTTCTCAAGATCAAAATTTTTTATCTCAGGCAAAAGAGTGTCAGAATCATCTGAACTTATAATAAATAATTTTATTCCTGATTTTTTAAATTTTTTTATTAAATCACTGATACCTTCGTATTGTCTGGCTTCAGGACTTTCTAAAATAGCTTTTCTATAGGCAGTTGATTCTTCCTCTACTGTTATGTTTGGTAAATACTTCCTGTAAAAAACTAGATATGGCTGACGCCACTCTTCTTGTAATTCTTCCACAGAAATTTCTTTAGCCCCAAATTGTTTAAATATTTTGTTAGCAATAACAAGATAGTCCAAAATACAATCTTTAACTACCCCAGACCAATCAAAAATAATATTTTTTATCATAATTCTATTTTATTACTGTTCCTTGAAACTTCTCACCATTTAGATAATTGGCTAAATTACCTATTGGCTTGCCATTCATTATAATGACCTCCATACCCTCTTTTTGGGCCATTTCGGAGGCTACAGGGTCAAATGGGGAGTTAAGGCCCGGATTCCATTCTTTTGGGATAATGGCTCTGTATTCAGGCCAAGAAATTTGCTCAAATTTCTTGGCATTTGGATTCATTTTGGGGTCAGAATCATAAACATAATCTGTGTTGGATAAATTAATTACTTTCTTTGTATTATTTTTCTTAGCTAACGAAACTGCAACAAAATCTGTACTGTTGCCAGGATTTTCTGCTCCATAGACTCCGACATTTTTAGATTCCTTAAATAAAATACGAACTAATTCTGCATTTAGATTGAGAGCCTTAATACCAATCATATCTAAATCTACTGGCGTTGGATTAGAAAGTTCTTTAGCCACTGCTTGATATTTCCTACATATTTTCCCTCCACCTACAACGATAAAAAATCTTTTACCTTTTTCTACCTGAGATAAAATCAACTTTTTAAAATCTTTCAAAAAATCCACATCGATTTCTTCCGGAATGATTAACGAACCTCCGAGTGAGATAATTATTGTTTCCATTTTCTATAAGCTAAAAGCTATTAGCTAAAACCTAACTTTTTAATAATATCTTTAAAAACATCTTCCCTACTTTGTTCGCCATTAATAGTGTAAATTTCATAACCTTCTTTTCCTTTGAAATAATTCATTGAAGGAACAACATTATTATTAAATTCTTCAACTCTCTTTGCCATACCTTCTTTTGTATCATCGTGTCTGCCACGCAATAAATTACGTTTGATAGCTTCTTCGTCGCTAATTTTTATATAAATAATTTTTATTATGTCACGTTTAAAAAACTTCATCATTTCTTCAAGACTCTTTGATTGTTCTACTGTACGAGGGTATCCATCGGTCAGTAAATGTTTTATTGGAGTTAAAGAAGAAATCAAAACATTTATAAAAATAGTGTCAGTTAAAAAACGGGGTTGAAGAACTCCTTGTGTTATTGATTCTTTTACCAAGGTTCCTGCATAACTTCCACTTTCTATAAGCTTCCTATATTCATTACCAGTAGATACATGAACGCATTCAAGACTATCTCTTTTTTTAAGAAAATCCATAAGAAATTCAACCTGTGTTCCCTTGCCAGAACCTGCTAATCCAAAAAATACAAAAGTTTGTGCTTGCATAACTTAAGAATACAAAATTTAGGCTTAAAAAACAACCCCAGATATGCTATATTTAATTAATGAAAAAAGAGATTATAACCATAAATGGAGGATTAGGAAGCGGAAAATCAAGCACGGCTGACCTTGTGGCAAAAGAACTTGGTTTCAAACGTTTTTCATCAGGAGACTTTTTCCGACAAGTTGGGCTTGAATTGGGATTATCTATAAACGAAATAAATATAAGAGCAGAAACTGATAAAAAAATAGATGAAATGACTGACCAAAAATTACGAGATTTAAATAATAAAAATAAAATTGTTATTGATTCGCGCACAGCTTATCATTGGATTCCAGAATCTTTTAAAGTATATCTGAACTTACCTCCAGAAATAGCAAAAGATAGGATTTTAAGTAGCTTGAAAGTAGAAAAATTAAGACAGCAAAGTGAAAATATGTCTTCTGCTGAAGAGGTCTACAAAAAAATAACAGAACGTTTCGAAAGCGAACAAAAAAGATATTGGGATTTATATAAAATAAATAATACAGATAAAAAAAATTACGATCTGATAATTGATACAAACAAAAACAACCTTGAGCAGGTTGTTAAAATTATTGTTTTAGAATATAAAAAGTGGATAGCAGAAAACTAGTTTTTATTAAACACTGAGACAAATTTACCTTCCAAGACACGTTTAGCAACTTCATTTGAACTAAATATTTCTCCATTCATACAAACATAAACACCCGGTTTAAGTGTTTTAACTGAAGCTAAAGAATAACCTAAGTTGAATGGCGCATCAGAAGGAGAAAAACCAATCAATGGTATCATTGAACCAGTTAAAACAACAACTTTATCTTTACTCTTCATATTGGCAGACAAAAATCGTGCTGTATCTGGCATAGTGTACGTACCATGAGTAATAATAATTTCTTTTGAGTGTGTTTTGTTTATAATATTCAAAACTTTTCCTAAATCTTTATTATTTATAGAACGACTATCTTTCATACAGACCTCATGAAAAGAAAAAATGTCATTAATTTTTAAACTCTTTAAAAAACTAGGCACAGCACTTTTATCTGATGGAACAACTGTATCTTTTGTAACATCATAATAAGAGTCAATGGTACCACCAGTGATTATTATTTCTATTTGCAATTTCTTAGTCATACTTTATATTTTACCACAAAATATTCTAGTATTCCCTCATCGAGATTTGAGCGTCTACTTTTTTGATGAGGTCTAGAACGACGGAGACAACGATGAGAAGAGCTGTACCGCCGAGAGCTATTTCGGTGATGCCTGTGAGAGACCTTACAATCAAAGGCAAAACGGCAATGAAGCCTAGGAAGACTGCGCCGAGCAATGTAATACGACTTAAGACTTTTGAAATATATTGAGAAGTAGATAAACCCGGACGAATACCCGGAATAAATGCGCCATTTTTTTGTAGATTGGTAGCCAATGCTTCAGGGTCAAAAGTAACTGCTGTATAAAAGTAAGTAAAGAGAAATACCAAAATAAAGTAAAGTACAGCATAAAGTACGCTAGTTTGTGAAAATGCCATCAATACTTTAGAAATCGAAAGCAAAACTGCATTGGAAGAACTAGCTAAAAAGTTCCCAATCATTTGTGGAAAAAGCAAAAGAGAAAGGGCAAAGATTATTGGAATAACTCCCGCTTGATTAACTCGAAGTGGTAAATAGGTCGAACCTCCACCATACATTTTCATTCCCCTTACTCGTTTAGCATAAGTGACTGGAATAGGCCGCTCTGCTTCCGTCACCACCACCACTCCTGCAATAACCAAAGCACCGGCTGCTATAAACAATAACAACATCGGCATAACACTTGGATCAAATGTCGGATAAATATATTTAAATATAAGTTGACTTGCTTCTGTCGGAATTCTTGAAACGATACCGGCAAAAATTAATATGGAAACGCCATTCCCAATACCAAATTCAGACATAAGTTCACCAATCCACATTATCAACATTGCACCCGCAATAACAATAATTATATTGCTAATGCGATCAAAGGCCGTTAAGTTTACCAAAATTTTCTGACTCTCTAAAATAGCCAAAAGACTAAAACCTTGAATAGCCGCTAGCGGAATGGTGAGCATTCTTGAGTATTGAGTAAATTTCTTTCTACCTGCTTCACCTTCTTCGTGATAAATTCTTTTCAAAGCAGGAACCATAATAGTCAAAAGTTGCATGATGATTGAACTGGTAATATATGGCCCTACTCCGAGCATGATGATAGAAAGATTGGAAAGTCCACCACCAGAAAATATATTCAAGATGCCAAAAAATTGGTTATTAGTCAGAAAACGACTAAGTGCCAAGGTATCAATACCCGGTATTGGAATAGCTGAAAGTAATCTAAAAAGTACCAAGGCAAAAAGCACAAACAAAACTCTTTTTCGTAGAATAGTATCAGTCCAAATCAATTTTATTTTGCCCCAAAAATTTTCCATAATATTGTGTGGCGTTAAGCTCGTAGTTATTTTATCTTTATATGCCCTCCTTTGATAGCTAAACGCTTTCTAATTTCTGAAAAAGTTTCAACTTTTCCTTCTTTAGAAAGAGCTTTCTCCTTACTTACCAAAAATGGTTTGCGAACAGATTTAAATTGATAACCACGATTCTTTGGTAATTTCTTAATGATATCACGAAGTTCTGGGCGACGCTTGTTTCCCGCCCGAGCTGTCTGACCCTTGCCTCCTCGGCCAGAAGTCTTAGCATGTTTGCCTCCACGACCGACTAAGCGGTCTTTTTTATTTTTATGTTCTCTTTTTAAATTATGTATTTGCATTTGATTGGTCGCTAACTTCTGGTAATTTTTCTTTAACAACAGGTTCAATTACTACTTTTGTATATTTTGAGGAAATTTGAGAAAGTGCTTCCATCACTGCTTTAGAATTATTTAATTTATTTTTACTACCAGATAAAATTTTACCAGTGATGTCTTTCATACCAGCCAATTTTGCAATATCACGAACGACTGTCCCCGCCACAAGTCCACGACCCTTGTTTGGCATAAGGACAACTCTGCAACTTGAAAACTTCGCAGAAACTTCATGAGGAATAGACATCGTCTTGGTAAGTTTTAATTTAACCATATTCTTCTTTGCATTTCTCAAGGCTTTATTGATGGCAAGAGAAGTATCACCAGCTTTCCCAAGTCCAAGACCAATTGAACCTTTTTTATCTCCGGCTACTAATGCAACACTGAAAGAAAATCTGCGCCCTCCGGCTACCACACGAGTAACACGACGAATGCTTAAAATCTTCTGATCAAATTCAGGTTTTGGACGACTAAAAGATGATGATCGACGATTATTCTTTTTTTTATTTTCTTCTTCTGCCATATATTTAAAACTTAAGCCCAGCTGCTCGGGCTTCATCAGCTACTAATTTTATACGCCCTGTATATTTAAATCCATTTCGGTCAAAAACAACTTTATCAATTTTTATTTTTTTACAAGCTTCAGCAATCATCTGACCTACTTGTTTGGCTCTCTCGGTTTTTGTTCCTTTAGTTATTTTAACATCACTCGTTTGGGTTAAGGTCTTTCCTTTTTTATCATCAATGATTTGCGCATAAATAAATTTATTGGAACGAAATACAGAAAGTCTTGGGCGTGCTGCAGTACCTGAGATTTTTGCTCGAATTTTTGCTTTTAACCTTATTCTTTTTTCGTCTTTCTTTTTCATATCATTTTGTCCCCAAGCTGGGCTTAAGGAATCCTCTAAGCCCAGCTTGGGGACTTATTATGCTGTTTTCTTACCCTGTTTTCTTCTAATAACTTCATCTTCATAGCGCATCCCTTTTCCTTTATATGGTTCTGGTTTTTTTAATGCACGAATGGCTGCTGTAAAACTACCAACTAATTCCTTATCTATACCGGAGATGGTGATATTGTTTTTCTCAGCAGTAGCAGTAATGCCTTCTGGAATAGCAACAATAACTGGGTGAGAAAATCCTAAAGCAAAAACAAATTCTTTTCCTTTTACTTCAGATTTAAATCCAACTCCTTCTAAAATTAATTTTTTCTGATATGGTGTTTCTACTCCTTTAATCATATTTTTTATAAGTGAAGCATAAGTACCCCACAAAGCTTTGGAAAATTTATCGTTTCTTTTTATATTTAAAGTTATTATCTTCTCTCCTATATTAAAAGTAATATCATCACGAAAAGTTTTTGTCAGGGTTCCTTTTGGCCCTACTACTTTCAAAACATCGCCATTTTTTGTGACTTGCACTCCTTTCGGTATTTGTATTTCTTGTTTGCCTATTCTTGACATATATTTTTATTATTTATAGTGAGCTTGTCGAATCTACCATAATCTAAATAACGCTTCTCCTCCGACCTGTTCTTTTCTGGCTTCTTTGCCTGATAAAATTCCTTTGGGTGTCGAAAGCACAAGAAGTCCAGAACCGTTGCGAATTGAATGAATATCTTTCATTTTAAAATAAACACGTCGGGATTGTTTAGAAACTCTTTCTGCTTCTGTAATTTTTGGTTTTTTGTCTACATAAACCAATTCAACTTCTAATGTCGGAAAACCTTTTTTAACTTTTTTGGAAACTTGTTTCACATATCCTTCTTTTTTTAAACATTCGGCAATAGCATTTTTCATTTTAGAATACGGAAAAGAAACAGACTCCTTGCCTGCTAGGCTTCCATTTTTTAACATTATTATCATGTTTGAAATTGAATCCATAAATTTTTTACCAGCTTGATTTACGAACACCTGGAAGCATTCCTTCATTAGCTAATTCTCTAAAGCAAATACGACATATGCCAAAATCCCTCATGAAACCATTTCCTCGTCCACAACGAAAACATCGATTTTTCTGTCGACTAGAAAATTTCGGTTTCTTTGCTGCTCTAGCTTTTACTGATGTTTTAGCCATATAAAATAAGGTCTATTTATAGGTGATATCTTGTGTCTTTTCTTAAAAACCCCTCTTCTAATTCTCCCCAAAGGAGAGAATGGAATGAATTCTTAAGGAGAAACACAGATCAGACCTAACTCTCTAGACCATTACATACTAACAAAATAACCCTTAAGAGTCAATAATTACTTCTTTTTCTCTTCTTCTTTTTTAAAAGGCACGCCGATTAGTTCAAAAAAGGTCTTACCTTCTTTTTTTTCTTTAGCTGAAGAAACAAGTGTAATTGCAAGACCAAAAACATCTTTTATGTCTTCGTCTGCTGTCTCTGGAAAGATAGTATGTTAGTATGTTGCACCAAGTATTTTCATTTTTTATGAAGTTCTGCATACATTACTCTATTTGAAACCTTAGTCGCAAATATTCTCAATGTATGGATACTGGATTCGGTAGCGGAAAACCGTGATCTTCCGCATATTCACCTATTACCATAGTTAGTTTAACATAAAAAAATTCCTGCACAACAAATGTGTACAGGAATTAATATTTTTAAAACCTCCTAAATTTTTTTAAAACGAAACAAGGACAAAATTCAAAGTATTAGAGTATAGAACATAGTGACAAATATCTGAGCATTAACTTGCGAGAACGGCAGACGGATTGTAGGAAACGAAGTCGCCGCCAAGCCAGAAGCTACCCCAGTCCCACTCGCCACCGTCCCAAGACAGAAAACGAACATAGAGGTCGCCAACCGAAACGCGGTAAATAGTTCCCCAGAAGAAGATGTATCGGGTATTACCATTTTCATCCTTTTTCCATTCGTCAGGAATAGCTTTAGGATTCGCTAGTAGATAATCCAATACATTTGCGTTTAGAACTTTTTTATTTTTTAATTCTTCACGCAATTTATTTCCTTCAATACTACTTCCACTCTTTTGCTTCTTAGAAAGATAGAAGCTTACCTTTGAGGCATCAAATTTGATAATGCCACCCTTTTGGTGTTCTTCAACTTTCCATCCACTTGGAATGAATGGGTCTGAATCACAATCAATAGCGTGTTCGACTGCTTTGATTTCATGGGTGCCTTTTAGCACTCCGTAAACCAACTTCATTAGATTTTCGTCTTTTGAAAGATTGGCTATATCTTTGGGCTCATATCCAACTTTGGATGCGGTGATTGCAATTTCATGCATAAGCCCAACACCGAATTCACTTGAATTTGCCATTGGTTACTCCTTTTTTTGACTCATCTGTTTTCTTACAGACTCATCGGTTTCTAATTATGTCAAAGAGCCATTAGCCCTTATTAAATAAGCGTTTCTTATTTAACCCTACAAGTATAGCACTTTGTAGAAAAAAGTCAATAGCAAAAAAGACCTTTAAAATAAAGGTCTTTTTTGCTAAAATTAGATTCTTATTTTTTCTTATCCTCCTCTTTTTTAAAGGGTATACCTATTAGTTCAAAAAATGTTTTACCTTCTTTTTTATTTTTAGCTGTAGAAACCAAAGTAATAGCAAGTCCAAAAACATCTTTGATATCTTCATCGGCTGTCTCTGGGAAAATGGTGTGTTCTTTGATACCTATGGTAAGGTTACCGATATTATCTACTGCCCCAGGATTAATACCACGAAAATCTTTAGTACGAGGAAGAGCTACATTTATAAGTTTTTCCAAGAAAGCATACATTCTTTTACCGCGTAATGTTGCAACAATACCAATCGGGTCACCCTGACGAACTTTGAAAGATGCAATGGATTGTTTAGCGCCCCTTAAAGCTGCTTTTTGTCCAGTAATTTTTGCTAAACGTTCCCCTATGGCATCATTTTTATTTTTATCTTTCTTGATGGCAGTTCCTGTCCCGATATTCAAAACAACCTTCACCATTTTAGGCGTAGCCATCTTGTTTTTGTAATGAAACGTACTTTTCATTTTTTCAAAACTTTCTATTTCTTTTTCTTTGACAGTTAAATGTTTCATAAAATTTAATCTACTTTTTTAACATTGGAAGCGTGTAAGGGCATCGCAATATCTATTTTGGACCCTTTTTCTCCAGATTTTTTAGGACGTTGATGTTTTTTCATCATGTTTACACCTTCTACAATAACCTTATTTTCTTGCACCAAAACTTTAACAATTTTACCTTTTTTGCCTTTATCTTTTCCTGCTATAACTATTATATTATCTCCTTTTTTTATTTTCATATTTGTTGCCCCTATGCTGGGCTTAGGGGAATCCCCTAAGCCCAGCATAGGGTCTTATTATATTACCTCTGGTGCTAAAGAAATTATTTTCTGAAATCCTTTTTCAGCTAATTCTCTTGGCATTGGCCCGAATACACGTCCAGCTTTTGGATCAAGCTTTCCTTTTTCTAATAAAACTACTGCATTATCATCAAATCTAATGTAAGACCCATCTTTTCTTCTGTAGGCATTTCTGGTACGTACTACCACTGCCTGATGGACATCTTTCTTCTTCACCATTTTTCTAGGACTAGCGATTTTTACGGAAATGATAACCAAATCGCCCAAAGTAGCATATCTCTTTTTAGAACTGCCTAAAATCTTAAACACCTTTCCTACGGTGCCTCCAGCATTATCTGTTATTTTTACTAATGTTTCTGTTTGAATCATGATATTGTTTTCAAGGACGGCCCTTAAGAGAGTTTCCCCAAGGACCGCCCTTGGAATCTATTAATAAACCACTTTAAATCTTTTATCTTTTGAAATAGGTCTGGTTTCAGTGATTTCTACTTTGTCTCCTGTTTTATATTTATTCTCTTCATCATGCACCTTATATTTTTTATTTATTTTATAAAACTTCCCATATTTAGGATGCTTCACAAATCGTGAAACAGAAACAACTACAGTCTTGTCCATTTTGTCTGAAACAACAACACCACTCAAGGTATTACCTGCTTTTGTTTTAACATCTTCTTTTTTCACTTTTGTTTTCATAAAAATTTTTTATTTTTTACTTGCCTGTCTTTTGGCATGGTTTATTTCTGTTAAAACTCTAGCTACTTGTTTTCTTAAAGATACTGACTCTTTTACATTTTTTGATTTTGAACCCTCTGCTTTAAATCGTAAAACTCTCATTTTTTCTTCCAAATCAAGAAGTTTCTTCTTTAACTCTTCTTTCTTCATTCCTTTTAAATTTTCTTCTTTTTTTGCCATATAATTATATATTATGCTCTCTGGAAACAACTCTGGTTTTAACCGGAAGTTTTGTACCAGCTTTTCTTAATGCCTCATAAGCTACTGTTTTTTCTACTCCATCTACTTCAAATATAATACGTCCAGGATAAACATCAAAACAGTATCCTTGTGGATCTCCTTTTCCTTTTCCCATTCCCATTTCTGCAGCTTTAGCGGTAAAAGGTCTGTCTGGAAAAATACGAACCCAATATTTACCAGCTTTGGTTAAAGTACGAGATATTACTTTTCTGGCAGATTCAATTTGGTTTGATTTAACACGTGCTTGAGTCAAAGCCTTCAGACCATAAGAACCAAAGGAAAGTTTTATACCACGAGTTTCTGGTGTCCTGGCTTTAGGATTTATACGGCCGACTTGCCATTTTCTAAATTTTACTTTTTTGGGGAATAACATGGCTAATTTTTAAAGAGCAAAGCGATTATAAAAATCGCCATCCTGCTCCACTTTATTAATTACTTTTATAATATCATTATTCATAATTTTTTTAATTTATTTTCCCTTGCCACTATAAACTAATCAATAAAGTGGGGCTGGGATTCTGAAAAAATATATTTTACTTCGTTTCATTATTTTTTCGAAAAATTTTACCGCGATAAATCCAAACTTTTATACCTACATCTCCATAAGGTAAATGTGCCTTTTCTCTCCTGAAATCAATGTCCGCGCGGAAAGTTTGAAGAGGGATAGAGCCACGCTTCAACTCTTCCGTGCGAGCAATTTCAGCTCCACCTAAACGACCAGAAAGCACTATTCTAACACCTTGTACTCCATGAGCCATCATCACTTTTTCAACAATTTGCTTAATTACTCGGCGATAAGGCAATCTTTTTTCTAATCCTTCAGCAACCATATAGGCAACAATAGTGGCATCTGCTTCTGGGTTTGAAACTTCAACAATTTCAAGTTTGAAATCTTCCGATTTAGTAAGTTTTAATTTTTCAATCTTTTTTAGAATATCATTTTTTAATTTCGTTACCCCTTCACCATTTCGGCCAATAATAAGACCGGGGCGAGAAGTTCTGATGACAAAACGAGTTGTTTTTTGATTTCTTTCAATTTCAATTGAAGAAATATACATTCCTCGTAATTTTTTTTCTAAATATTCACGAATCAGAACATCACCTTTCAAATGATCACAATATTTTTTAGGGTCGGCAAACCAGTGAGATTTCCAATCTCTCAACATTATCAATCTATGCGCATATGGGTGAACTATTTTTGACATATAATTATTTTTTCTTAAGGGCGGCCCTTGGGGAAACTCTCTTAAGGACCGTCCTTTTAAGAGAAGCTTTTCCTACCTCTTTTTTCTCTTTCTTAACAAGTTGTACTTTTTCAGCCAAAAGAATAGTGACATGGCTGGTACGCTTATTTATTCTGTGCCCTGTGCCCATAGCAGCTGGCATCATTCTTTTCATGACAATACCTTTATCTACTCGCAATTCTTTAATAAATAAATTTTCTTTTTCTATTCCCATTTGGGTAGCGTTAGCTACAGCTGAAAGCAAAAGTTTTTTAATCGGAAGTCCTGCGCGTTTGGCTAAAAAATCTAGCATAGCAATAGCCTCTTCTACTTTTTTTCCTTTAATCAGCCCAGCCACTAAGCGAACTTTTCTTGGAGCTTGTCTGTAATTTTTTAAAAATGCCTTCATAATTTTCTATTTTTTAGCGCTAGCTGCTGCTTCTGTGGCAGATTTAGCTTGGGTTATTTCGGCTTCCTTTTTCTTTTGTTCAAGTTCCTTTTGCATTTTTCCACCATGTTTTGTAAATTTCTTTGTTGGAGAAAATTCTCCTAATCTGTGTCCAACCATATCTTCAGTCACAAGAACTTCAATATGAGTTTTGCCGTTATGCACACCAAAAGTGAAACCCACCATTTCCGGTGAAATTTGACAAGCTCTTTTCCATGTCTTTATCATGGGGGTCTGAAGCGGGTTTTTGCCAGCTATTTTTGCTAATAACCCTTCATCCACATATAGTCCTTTTTTGATTGATCTGGTCATATTAATATTAAAACGAGGCTCTACCAGAGCCTTAAACCATACTAGCAAATCACAAAATAAAGTCAACTTTTTAAAACGAACATTAAATTTATTGGCTCATTTAAAATCTAGTTGCAGAGTTTTGAATATGTTGTATAATATTATTGCGCTTTCCTGGATTTACCAGTCTTACGACGAGAAACGATAAAGAGATTTGAATATTTTTTAGGAGTACGGGTTTTGCGTCCTCCAGTCACTTTACCCCACATAGTCTTTGGACGTTTGGTTCCACGACCTTGTCTGCCTTCTCCACCTCCGTATGGATGATCTACGGGGTTCATAGCTGTACCTCGGACAGTTGGTCGGATTCCCTTCCAGCGACTGCGTCCAGCTTTGCCATAATTTTCTAAATGATGCTCTTCGTTTGAAACTGTTCCTATAGACGCCCAACAATTTTCATCAATTTTGCGAACTTCTGAAGAAGGCATTTTCAAATTTGTATAACCGTCAGCATTGGCTACTACTTGAGCAAAAATTCCTGCCGAACGGCCAATCTTGGCACCACCTCTCGGTTTAATTTCAACATTATAAACAAATGTTCCTACCGGAATATTTTTTAGCGGTAATCTGTTGCCAACTGTAAGTTCTGCTTTTTCCGAAACCATAAAAGACGTCCCTGGCTTTACAGATTTAGGAATTACTACATATCTTTTTTCTCCATCCTTATAAACTGCTAAACCAATAAAAGCACTACGATTTGGATCGTATTCAATAGATTTTATTTTAGCCGGAACATCTTTTTTATTATAAAGAAAATCAACATCACGGAAAAGACGTTTGTGCCCACCTCCTTTGTGTCGCATAGTGATACGCCCAGCGCTGTTTCTCCCGACAGAACGTCTAAAACCATAAGTGAGAGATTTAGTTGGTTTGGTCTCGGTCAAAAACTCTCGATAATTAATATTGGTCATCTGCCTTCTTGATTTACTTGTTGGTTTATACTTTTTCATCGTATTATATAAATTCTATCTTATCTTCTTTCTTTAAATAAACAACCGCTTTTTTCCCTCCCCCTCTTGTTCCTTTTTTACCTTTTGACATAATATTTTTATGTGGAACTGAAAGTATATTTATTCTTGTAGGTTTTACTTTATAAAGTGAAAAAATAGCTTTTTTTATTTCTTTTTTATTGGCAGACATTGCCACATTAAAAATATAAACATTCTGAGCAAACATATTACTTGCTTTTTCGGTTACTCTTGGATTTTTTATTGTTTTTAATATTATATCTCTCATAAATTTTTGTCCCTAAGCCCAGCTTAGGGTCTAATTACCCTCTTGACTCTAAAAATTTTACACTCTCTTCTGGATTTTCTATTAAAAGATATTGATAACTTAAAACATCAAGCGGATTTAAATTTTTAACAAAAACTATTTCAAGCTGTGGTAGATTTCTAAAACTCTTTTCTGTTTTCTCATTTCTTCCAAATAAAGCGGTCAAAACTCGGGGTTTTTTAGAACCAGCAAGTGGTTTAAAACCAGAAGCTTTGGAAAGATTTTTCATCACTTCCACTGCTTTTTGTGTTTTTGTTTCAGGTAACGAAAGTGAATCAACAAAAAGTATCTCGCCATCTTTCATTTTTTTAGAAAGAACAGAAAACAAAGCTTGAGCTCTCATTTTCTTTGAAATTTTTCTTTTGTAATTTTTTTCTGCAAGTGGTCCATGAGTAACGCCTCCACCAACCCAAATAGGACTGCGAGATGATCCGTGACGAGCACGTCCTGTTCCCTTTTGTTTCCAAGGTTTTTTGCCTCCACCACGAACTTCTCCGCGATCTTTGGTGTCAGCAGTGCCTGCACGTTTGTTTGAACGCATTCCTTCTACTACTTGATGCACCAAATCTGCACGCCATTTTACGCCAAAAACTTTTGGAGGCAAAATAATTGTTCCTGCTGAAGTTCCTTTTTGGTTGTATATTTTTGCTTCCATAAAATTATCTTGAAATTATCTCAACTAAACTTCCACGTTTCCCAGCTATGGCTCCTTTAACAAGCATAGTGTTGTTTTCTTTGTCTATAAATATAACTTTCAGATTTTTTTGGGTAATGCGGTCTCCTCCTGTCCTGCCTGCCATTCTCATTCCTTTTGGAACGTGAGTACGCAAACCTCCACCGATAGAACCCGGCTCTCTTTCAGAATGTTTTTGACCGTGAGAACGAGGACCTCCGTGAAAACCATGACGCTTTACCACACCCTGAAAACCTTTACCCTTAGAAACACTTGAAACCTGAAGTTTGTCGCCTAATGCAAAAACTGAAACATCAATTATATCTCCTTCTTTTGCCTCACTTTTATCTGTCGGTTTTAATCTAAATTCTTTAAGATTTTTATAAAAAGCTCCTTTCATCGCTCCGGCACTGGATTTTGTGACTCTTTCTTTTTTCTGAACACCAAAACCTACTTGCACAGCATTATAACCATCCTTGGATTTTTCAAAAACTTTAGTAACAGTAATCGGTCCAGCAGAAACAACAGTCACTGGAAAAACCTGTCCCTCGGGAGAAAAATACTCGGTCATATTTTCTTTTTTTCCTAAAATGAATTTCATAATTTTATTTACAGCTCGCCAGAGGCGGATTTTGAAAATATATTCGTTTCACTCATTATTTTCTACAACATTTTTACATCGATATCCACTCCAGAAGGAAGAGATAAATTAGTAAGCGCTTCAACTGTTTTGGCGTTCGGGTTTATGATATCAATTAATCTTTTATGCACTCTTATTTCAAATTGTTCTCGCGTATTTTTGTAAATAAAAGATGCACGATTAACTGTATATTTTTTAATTTCTGTCGGTAATGGTACTGGTCCAACAATTTCTGCATCATAACGCATAGCGGTATCTATAATTTGTTTAACTGATGCATCCAAAATCTTGCTCTCGTAAGCACGAACTCGAATGCGAAGCACCACCTTGGTATCTTCTTTTTCTTTTTTAGTGGAAACTTTGGGCACTTTAATTTTGGGTGCTTTTGTAGTTTTAACTACTGCAGTTTTCACCACTTTTCCCGCTTTCTGCGGGACCCCGCCAGGGGCGGTGGCGCCTTTTTTTGTTTTTGTTTCTTTAGTTGCCATGCAATTTAGATCTAAGATTAACCTAGAATTTTTGTGACCACTCCGGCACCAACAGTCTTACCTCCTTCACGAACAGCAAATCTCTGAGACTCTTCAAGAGCCACTGGGGTAACTAATTTAACTGTAATCTTTACTGTATCTCCAGGCATAACCATTTCAGTTCCTTCAGCCAAAGTAACATCTCCTGTCACATCTGTAGTACGAATGTAGAATTGAGGTTTGTAACCTTTGAAAAATGGAGTGTGGCGTCCGCCTTCCTCTTTTTTCAAAACATAAATTTCGCAAGTAAAATGATCATGAGGAGTAACTGTACCTGGCTTTGCTAAAACCTGTCCACGAGTAACATCTTCTTTCTTTAAACCACGAAGCAATACTCCGGCATTGTCTCCAGCCATACCTTCTTGAAGATTTTTATTAAACATTTCAATACCAGTAACTGTAGATTTTTGAGTTGGTTTTATTCCAACGATTTCTACTTCCTCTCCAACTTTTACAACACCTCTTTCAATTTTACCGGTCACAACTGTACCACGGCCTTCAATTGAGAAGATGTCTTCAACTGGCATAAGAAATGGTTTAGTAATATCTCGAACCGGGATTGGAATATATGTATCAAGAGCGTCTGTAAGTTCAAGAATTTTCTTTGCCCATGGATCATCCACAGATTTTGCTTCAAGAGCTTTAAGAGCAGAACCTCGAATAATCGGAGCATTTGCGCCATCAAAACCTTGTTTGGTTAGAAGTTCACGAATTTCTTCTTCCACTAAATCAAGCATGTCTTTATCATCAACCTGATCGCACTTGTTTAAGAACACGATCATCTTTGGCACACCCACTTGCTTTGCAAGTAAAACGTGTTCACGAGTTTGGGGCATAGCACCATCCGTAGCAGCCACCACCAAAATAGCACCGTCCATTTGAGCGGCACCAGTGATCATGTTTTTGATGTAGTCAGCGTGTCCAGGAGCATCGATGTGCGCATAGTGACGAGCGTCTGTAGCATACTCGTTATGTGAAATGTTAATGGTAATTCCACGAGCTTTTTCTTCAGGAGCATTGTCAATTTGGTCAACGCCACGAAGTCTGACTGTTTTACCAGCCATGTTAAGCACATGAAGTATTGCCGCAGTTAAAGTTGTCTTACCATGGTCAACGTGACCAATAGTACCGACGTTTATATGCGGTTTATCTCTTTTAAATTCTTCTGCCATAATATTTTTTTAATAATGAGAACTCAGTGTACGAGAACCAGTCACTAAGGCCTTATTACTAGTTATTTATGCTATTAATAATAAAAATGCAAAAACAAAAACTGCGAAAGTGCAGTTGTTAGTATAGTAGCAAATTGGTTTAAAAAGTCAAATAAAAACGATTAACCCCTTAGCTTTTTTCCTAAGGGGATTTTTCTTATAACTTCTTTAATTTTTCCAACAAAAAATCTATGTCTTCAACTTTTTGTATATATTCTCTTATTTCTTCAATAAATGCTTCTATCTCCGATACTTTTCTTCTGACTCGATTTTTTGAACATTCGAGATTTTCTTCTAGAAAAAGTATTATCTTTTTCTTATCTCCTTTTCCTTGATGATCAGATATAAGACCATTAACAAGGTGACGATACTTACTACCAGCAAATTGTGCTAATAATTTTTTTTTAAAAGTTTTAGAAACTTTTTTATTTGCCATGATTAGCTCCTTTGTTAGTGAAAGAATTATTTTACTTTAAACTATCACTTTCTGTAGATTTGTCAAACTTATTTTTCTGTTAACAAAGAAATTACATCTTCTGTAATTTCTGTTAGTTTTTCCACAACCCTTATTTTTTCATTATCAGGCAATTTATAATAAACCAAAATTGTCTGTCCATCTTCATTCTCGTATTTATCTAAAAATTCAGGTGGAATTTTGTTCTTTAAATTATTTAATTCTTCTTTTGCCTTAGAATCATTAATTATTTCTTCTATCTCATTTAAAAAATAAACAACATTGGAGTTTATGTTAACGCGAAGACGATTAGAGTTATAATATTTTAAAACTTTTTCATTCAGCTTACTAAGGTGGTCTCCTTTCCATTTTTCACGAGAGGAAGCATCTTCATGAAAACTATCGGTAAAAATTGGTCCTGACACAAAAGACTGAAAAGCTTCTAGGGCATGCCTAATATATTCCCTGTCATCCCCACTTAAATCTTTTAATATCTCTCCCTTAATTTTGGTACTTCCAATAAATTCTGAATTTTCGTCTAAACCAAAATTTTTGAAATCTAAAGGATTTTTATATTCTTCTGCAAAAGAAGTTAATTCTTTTTTAATTTTTTCTTTCTCCTCAAGAGAGGATTTATTTAACTGATCAAAATCCATATAGTTATTATACCAAAAATTCTATTTTCTTGCTGCAATGATAGTTTCAGCTACGTTGTTAGGCACAATATCGTAGCGTAAAAATTCCATAGTGAAAGAGGCACGGCCTTCGGTCATGGAACGAAGTCCGGTCATATATCCAAACATTTCAGAGAGTGGAACAACTGCCCGAAGAGCTTTATTCATTCCGCGGTCTTCCATTCCTTCTATAATTCCACGCTTGGAAGAAAGATTACCGGTAATATCTCCCATGAATTTTTCCGGAGTAACCACTTCTACTTTCATCATCGGTTCTAGAATGACTGGCTTTGCTCGTCTACAAGCATCCTGTATTGCCATGGAAGCTGCAATTTTGAAAGCCATTTCATTTGAGTCAACTTCATGATAAGAACCATCCCAAAGTTCCACCGAAACATTAACCATCTTGAATCCTGCCAGTACTCCACGATCAAGACCTTCTCTAAATCCTTTTTCACAAGGCGCAATATATTCTTGTGGAATGACACCTCCTTTAATGGTATTGATAAATTCAAAACCATTTGCTCTCTTTGTATTTTTAGGTAAATCTTCAACTTCTTCTTTAGTCATAGCTATCATCGGCTTAACTTTAATTTTAACGTGACCATAGTTTCCACGTCCCCCTGATTGCTTAATATATTTCCCTTCTGCGTCTGAAGTACTAGTGATAGTCTCACGATAAGCTACTTGCGGTTTGCCCACATTAGCTTCAACAGTGAATTCGCGTTTCATACGATCCACAATAATTTCAAGATGCAGTTCTCCCATTCCAGCAATAATTGTCTCCCCTGTTTCTTGGTCAGTTGAAACTTTAAAAGTAGGATCTTCTTGAGCAAGTCTATTCAAAGCCATTCCCATTTTTTCTTGGTCTGCTTTAGTTTTTGGTTCTATCCGCAATTGAATAACCGGTTCAGGAAAAATTATTCTATCTAATTCAATAGGATGTTCTTCGTCGCAAATAGTGTCAGAAGTGATAGTATCTTTCAATCCAACCGCCGCTGCAATTTCTCCGGCAAAAACTTTTTTCATTTCTTCTCTGTCGTTGGCGTGCATTCTTAAAATTCTACCGATGCGTTCTTTGTTGCGAGTGCGAGGATTATAAATGTAAGAACCAGCAGATAGTGTTCCCGAATAAACTCTGAAGAAAATAAGTTGGCCAACAAAAGGATCGGTGGCAACTTTAAAGGCTAAAGCCGAAAAAGGTTCCTCATCTTTGGCATGTCTGAAAATAAGTTCATCATTATTGTCTGGATCTGTTCCTTCTATTGGCGGAATATCCAAAGGAGATGGTAAATAATCCACTACTCCATCCAGCACTAATTGCACACCTTTGTTTTTCAAAGCAGAGCCGGCATAAACTGGAAAAACTTCATTGGCAATCACTCCTTTTCTTAAAAGTTTTTTCAAAGTATCCATATCTGGAGTTTTTCCCTCTAAATATCCATTCATCACTATGTCATCTTGTTCCACAATTTTTTCAATCAGTTCATGATGATATTTTTCCGCTTCAGCTTTTAAATTTTCTGGAATTTCCTTTTCCACAACCTTATTTCCCATTTCTCCTTCAAAATAAAATGCCTTCATAGTAAGCAAATCAATAACCCCTTCATGTTTTTCCTCTAGGCCGATAGGAATCTGCATACGAACTGCTTTTTTTGTCAGACGATCTAAAATCGTAGCGTAAGAATGTTCAAAATCAGCGCCGATTCTGTCTAATTTGTTTATAAAACAAATTCTAGGAACTTTTGCTTCATCAGCATAACGCCAATTTGTTTCTGATTGAGGTTCTACTCCAGCTACTCCATCGAAAACAACCACTGCACCATCCAGCACACGAAGAGATCTTTTTACTTCAACCGTAAAATCAATGTGCCCAGGAGTATCAATAATATTAAAACGATGTTTTTTATTTTTATCTTTTATATCAGCATAAGTTGGAGTCCAAAAACATGTAACAGCGGCAGAAGTAATAGTGATTCCACGTTCTCGTTCTTGTTCCATCCAGTCGGTCACGGTTTCACCATCATGCACTTCCCCTATTTTGTGCGAAACACCAGTATAAAAAAGCACCCGTTCTGTAGTGGTCGTTTTTCCCGCATCAATGTGCGCGATAATTCCAATATTTCTAACCTTTTCTAATGGATAATCTCGTTCCATATATTTAATTACCAAGCAAAGTGGGCAAAAGCTTTGTTAGCTTCAGCCATCTTATGAGTATCTTCTTTCTTTTTAATAGCAGCACCTTCGTTTTTGGAAGCGGCGATTAATTCATCCGCTAATTTTAAATGCATCGGACGTCCTTTGCCTTTACGAGCAGCATCACGAATCCATCGCATAGCCAAAGCAAGACGACGTTCAGGTCTGACTTCTCTTGGCACCTGATAGTTCGCCCCTCCGATTCTTTTTGAACGAACTTCAGTGAGCGGTCCAGCATTTTTCATTGCCAAATCAAAAATTTCAAGCGGATTTGGATTACCTGTTTTTTCTTTGATTATATCAAAAGCTTGGTACATTACTTTTCTGGCAGTTTCTTTTTTGCCAGACCACATAATGTAATTAATAAATTTTTCCAATTTTTGAGAATTGTAAATAAAATCTGGTTTAACTATGTTTTTATTGTTTATTTTTCTACGCATTTTTACTTTATAACTTTATAACTTTATAACTTTATAACTTTATAACTTTCTACTTTTTACTAATCTTTGGTTTCTTGTTTCCATAAAGAGATCTACCTTGTCTGCGTTTTTCAACTCCTTGGGTATCTAAAACTCCACGCACAATGTGATATCGAACTCCAATCAAATCTTTCACACGTCCTCCGCGAAGCATCACTACAGAGTGTTCTTGAAGATTATGTCCTTCACCCGGAATATAAGCAGTCACTTCCATGCCGTTGGTTAAACGAACTCTGGCGATTTTTCGGAGAGCGGAGTTTGGTTTTTTAGGAGTAGTGGTTGAAACTTTAGTGCAAACACCCCGTTTAAATGGTGCAGGAAAAAAGACTGGCCTATTTTTTAGAACATTAAATCCTCGCGCCAAAGCAACCGTTTTTGATTTAGCGTGTGTCTTAACTCTATTTTTCTTTATTAATTGATTAATTGTTGGCATACAATAGTCTTTTTGCAAAACAAAAGAGTCCGAAGACTCTCCAAATAATCTACTATATATTAAATAAAAATGCAAACTTGACCTCACCCCCTTCCCCTCTCCTTATTAAGGAGAGGGGTGCCAAAGGCGGGGTGAGGTGAATTTAAATTGCAAGCCCAGTAATAAGCTGAAATAAATAAGACAAAATTGGGAACAAGGAATCAGCGAAAAAAATAATAAAAACAAGAATTAAAACCAATGAATATTGTTCTAAAAAGGCGACAACAGAATAAAGAGAATTTGGTAAAAGTGAAAAAAGTATTTTTGAACCATCAAGTGGTGGAATAGGTATAAGATTAAATATGGCTAATCCTAAATTAATCAAAACAATTGAAGAAATCACCGAAACAAAACTTGTTGATACTATGCTGTTTAGAGAGAAACGTAAAATGAGTCCAAAGAAAATAGCCAAAAAAAGATTCGCTAAAATTCCAGCTGCAGCCACGGCAATGGTTCCCCATTTTCTATTGGTAAGATTATTAGGATTATATGGAACTGGTTTTGCCCAACCAAAAAGAAAAGAAGAATGAGTCAAAACAAGAAAGGCTGGTAAAATAATAGAACCAAAAAGATCTAAATGTTTTAGAGGATTAAGGGTAAGACGGCCTGCATATAGAGCGGTTTTGTCGCCAAAACGCAAAGCCACAAAACCATGAGAAACTTCATGAATGACTACGGACATTATAAGTATGGCGATAAAAAAGATTGTATCCATAAATTAAAAGGTTGCGAACCTCTTTTTTATATGATAGCATACAGAAACTACATTATGAAAACATGTGCTATATCAAAAAAAGGTTCAATTGTCGGTGGCGGATATTCAAACAGAACCCGTGCTACTAAATTCAACCCAACCGGCAAAGTTCGAAAATACCCAAATCTTCAAAAAAAGAAAGTTTTCGTACCTGAATTAAATAAAAGTGTAAATATAGAAATCTCCACTCGTGGTATGCGCACCATGACCAAAAATGGCGTCTACAAAACTCTCAAAAAAGCTGGATTAATAAAATAAAAATCCCCTGATGGGGATTTTTATTTTATACAAATGTGAGTGCTATCCCCTTTTTGCCGGAACGACCGGTACGGCCGATGCGATGTACGTAAGTGTCGTAGGTTTGTGGGACATCATAGTTGATAACGTGAGTTACGTCTGGGATATCAAGTCCGCGAGCAGCTACGTCAGTAGCTATCAAAATATTTATTTTGTCTTTCTTAAATAAATCGAGAGTACGAATGCGTTCGCGACTTCTTTTATCGCCATGAATACAACCTACTTTAAAGCCCATATGCGAAAGCTCTTTGGTCAGAGAATCCACGCTATGTTTCATTTCTCGAAAAATCAAAACTTTATTTGAACCTTCTCTTTTTAAAATTTCGTACAGTTTTTCTAATTTTTCTTCTTTACTTCTAGTGCGGATTATATCTTGATCGATATTTTTTGCTGTTTCGCCAGAAATGACAGAAACAAACACAGGATCTTTCAAAAACTCAGTAGTTAATTTTTTAACTTCTGAAGAAAGTGTAGCTGAAAAGAAAAGTGTTTGTCTATTTTCCTTTGGCACCTTTCCAAGAATAAAAACCATGTCGTCGTGAAATCCCATATCCAACATTCTATCCGCTTCATCAAGGACAACAGAACGGCAAGCGGATAAATCCAAAACTTTTCTCATTATTAAATCTTTGATTCTACCGGGTGTGCCAATAACAAAAGACACTCCCCTTTTTATTTCTGTAATTTGTCTCATTATCGGAAGTCCTCCGACACAAGCTACAGAAAAAATTCCTAAACCAAACCCAAGTGCGCGAAAATCAGAATCTATTTGCAAAGCGAGTTCTCTGGTCGGAGCCATAATTAAAACTTTTTCCCCTCTGTGTTTAGAAATATATTCTATCAGAGGTAAAAGAAAGGCCGCAGTTTTTCCCGTGCCAGTATTGGCCATACCAAAAACATCTTTGCCAGCAATGATAGAGGAAATGGCTTGGTCTTGAATTGGTCTTGGGTCAATAAATCCTGCTCGTGCAATATTTTTGTGAATTTGTGGATGAAAAGGAAAATCCATAAAAGTATGCTTAGAAACATAAGGTTTTTCTTCTATGCGCTGACTCTTTTTAATAAAACGAGAAAAATCTATCCGCTCAGAAAAACCCCTCTTTTTAGGTCGATTATTATTTCTTTTAAATTTTTTCGCTCCACCAAAACTAGGTTTTGATTTAGAACTAAATTTAGGACGTCCAAATTTCTTCGGTCCTGTTATAGGATGTTTATACATATATGGGTCACCCCCAATATGTAGTAGTTGAGAATGATGTTTAAAGAATAGCATTTCTACTTTATTTTGTCAAATTTGTTTCGTCTCTTGTAAAAGTTATAATGAGGTGACATGAAAGCCTATTTAGATATTGTAAAAAATGTTCTGGAAAATGGGGAGAAGAAAACCGATCGCACTGGCACAGGTACTTTGACTGTAGCTGGAGCAATTTTCAAACATGATATGAAAAATGGTTTTCCATTACTAACTACAAAAAAAGTACCATTTCGCCTTGTTGCTTCTGAATTAGAATTTTTTATTAAAGGCGTTACAGATAAAAAATGGCTCCAAGATAGAAATAATCATATTTGGGACGA
>JAPLXV010000032.1 GCA_026395895.1 Candidatus Nomurabacteria bacterium
GGATATAGTTTTCCAATCTTTGGGGATTGGCTAAAAGGTCGTTAAAGATTTCCGCTTCCAAGAGATCCAGGTATAAAGCATGAGGGAAAGCATATTTTACCCAAGTTGTTTTGCCTGTTCCTCTTGGTCCAAATAAAAAGAAACTTTTATTTTTAGGTGGTATGGGACGGGTACCTGGTAAACTAGACAGTAAGTCTCTTTAAAATTAAAATTAATATAAGAGAAAGGAGATTTACTATGCCAGGAAAATACTATCCTCCGGAATTAAAAAAGGAGATAATAGATAAGATAAAAACAGAAGGTATAACAGCGGTTGAAGCAGCCAAAAGATATGGAATTGATGTTAATAATATTTATCGCTGGGTTTCATCAGGGATAGCCGGAGTAAAAGGAAATCTATTTGAAATAAACAGACTTAAAAGAGAAAACCGCCAGTTAAAGCAAATAATCGGGGAAATAATGTTTGAAAAAGAGAGGGGAAAAAAAGATTGATATGATTTGCTCTTTAACAACTAAAGTTAATAAAACCAAGTTAGCCAAAGATTTGGGAGTTAGCCGTTCCAGCCTTTACTACAAAAGACGCCGTGAAGAAACAGATCTGGAATTAAAACGGCAAATTGAGGCAGTTATGGTTGATCATAAAGATTACGGTCATAAAAGAATAGCCATGGATTTAAAAATGGGACATAACCGGATTAGAAGAGTAATGAAAAAATACAACCTTAAACCATATAGAAGACACCATAAGGGATGGGTTAAGAAAAAAGATTTGGGAAAACCAGCAACCGGTATTCCTAATTTGGTACAGCCATTATTGGAGCAAAAACTGTTGGTCAAGTTTAACCAAGTTTGGTGTACCGACTTTACTTACATCAAATTTCAGGGAAAATTTATTTATCTGGCTACCATTATTGATCTTTTCAATAGAGAAATAGTGGGAGTAAATATTTCCAGATTTCACAACAGATTTCTGGTAGTCGGTGCTTTAGAAGATGCCGTTATCCATTACGGAGTAGTAGAGATTGTTCATTCTGATCAGGGATCCGAATATGACAGCGAGGAATTTATCGCTTTTGTTAAAATCATCGGGGCTAAAATATCCATGAGCGAAAAAGCCTCACCTTGGCAAAATGGACATCAGGAAAGTTTTTTTGGCCATTTCAAACTGGAGGCAGGAGATTTAAACCGTTTTAAAACCATTGGGGAACTGATTGAATACATTTATCAACAGGTATATTATTACAATCATAAACGAATTCACTCAGTTCTCAAAATGACACCGGTGGAAAAAAGAAAGAGGATGACTGTCTAAAGAATTGGGTACTTGACACATAGTCTCTGCTAAATCATAAGTTTTCTCTTTTGTTGATGGAGAAGCATCAAAATCAATTACGGTATCGTTTGTATACCCCTTCTCCTCCAGTTTGCAACCACAAAATTTGACAAATTGAGAAAAATGTTGTCTCATAATATTAATGAACAATTTTCTTACATCAGAACAAGTCCATGTTTTAAAACAAGCACACAAAACTATTAAGGAGAAGAGATTAGCCGATAGAATAAAGGCGGTTTTAATGCTTCATTTTGGTTTTACCTACGATCAAATTTCTCAAGCCCTTCTTCTTGACGAAGTCACTATCCGCCGTCATGTGGATAAATTTAAAAAAGAAGGATTAAACGGTCTTTTGGAGTGTAAATATCAAGGCGGTCAAACAAATCTTTCTTCTTTTCAAGAAACAGAACTTAGAAAATATCTTCAAACAAATACTAAAAGGACATCTCTGGAAATTTCTCTCCATATTCAAAAAACATATCAAGTGAGTTTTACTGTTGGCGGAGTTATTAAACTTCTTCACCGCTTAGGTTTTACCTAC
>JAPLXV010000016.1 GCA_026395895.1 Candidatus Nomurabacteria bacterium
AATCTATTTTGATTTGATCTATTTTAGCTAAACGACGAACATGTCTTTCATCATAGGTAAAAGGAGTATTGAGCCACAAATTGACGGCACTCATCATTTCTTCTTCTGTTAAATACCTAGCACCGAGGGACAGAATATTAGAATTATTATGTTGTCTTGATCTTAATATAATGTCTGCTTCATCGTCTACCACACATTCAGGTTGACCATAGTAAGCAACTGCTCTTATATGAGGAAATCTATTTGCAGTTACTGCTTCACCTTCTCCTGTTGCTCCTAAAATAATTCCCTTAACATTATCTGGATCTTTTGAAACTTCTTTGGCAACTGGAATAACAAAATCTGGATAATCATCTCCCTCGTTGTATTCAAAAGCACCTTTATCTATCACTTCATATCCTTGGAGTTTTAAAGAAGAGACAAGTTTTTCCTTGAGTACATAACCCGCATGATCTGTCCCAATAAAGATTTTCATAGTAATATTATACCACTTTTAAACTGTCAACCAATAATATAGTATACTATCTATATGACTATATTTTATAAATACCACGGTGCGGGAAATGACTTCATAATGATAGATAATCGTGATGGAAATTTTGATATAAAAAACATAGATAATATCAAGTTGCTTTGCCATCGCCGTTTTGGTGTTGGGGCTGACGGCATAATATTATTGGAAGAACCCACCACTTCGGCGGACAAGCAGGAAGGTTATGATTTTAAAATGGTCTTTGCAAACAATGATGGAAGTATGGGTCCAATGTGCGGTAATGGCGGACGTTGTATTGTAGATTTTGCGTATAATGTTTTGAAAATAATAAAGGATCCTCAAAATATAAATTTCATTGCTGTAGATGGAGAACATAAAGCAGAAATACTAGGAGACGGTCAAGTTAAATTAAAAATGCAAGATATAAAAAATATCAGCACTAGAAATGACTTGCCTTTTGTACTTTGTGGCACCACTCCGCACAATATTATGTTCGTAGAAAATCTGAAAGAATTCCCTGTTTTTGAAACAGGAAGAAAAATAAGAAATTCAGACTCAAATCCAAATGGAATAAATGCAAATTTTGTGGAAATAAAAGATGATATTGTAAATGTCCGCACTTACGAAAGAGGAGTGGAAGATGAAACTCTAGCTTGTGGCACAGGAGCAGTCTCAGTAGCTATTGCCTGTTCATACTTAAATAAAATTAAATCAAATACTTGCCACATCAAAATGCCCGGCGGTGACCTTACTGTAGAATTTGAAAAAGAAAAAAATGATTCATACAAAAATATCTACCTCACCGGCCCTGCCGTATGTGTCTTCAAAGGAGAAATAAAATAATTTGGTGGTTGGTTGGTAGTTGGTAGTCCGACCACCAAATGATATAATTCATATTATGAGAAAGCATAAATTTATAATCGGTGAGTATTATCATATTTACAATCGTGGTGTTGATAAAAGAAAAACTTTTTTAGATCAATATGATTTAAATCGTTTTTTAAAATGTTTAGTAGAATTTAATACAAAAAAACCAATTGGAAGTATCTACGAACTTTCTTTCCAAAAACAGAGATTTAGTAGTCCGACCACTAAGTCTAAATTAGTTTCAATAATAGCTTACTGTGTAAATCCAAATCACTTTCATCTACTTCTTACTCCCCTTACAGAAAAAGGAATAGAAAAATTTATGCAAAGGATCGGAGGATATACTCGATATTTTAACGAAAAACATAAAAGAAATGGCACTTTGTTTCAAGGGAAATTTAAATCAAAACATATTCCAGATAATAATTATCTTCTTAGATTAAGTGCGTACATAAATATGAACAATAGAGACTCTTTTGGTAGTCCAACTACTAAGTTGAGCAAATCTAGTCTGGAAGAATATTCTCAAAATATAAAAGGAATATGTAATACGAAAATCATTTCTGAACAATTTAAAGACCAAAAAGAATATCTGGAATTCAGTCTAGAAGCTTGGAAAGACTCACGGGAAAGAAAAGAAGTGCTAGAAATGGATCAACTTGGTAATTCGACTACTAAGTTATTGCTTATTTTATAGAATTCCCTGTTTTTATAACATGTTCAACTAAGGTATATGTATACCCCATTTCGTTGTCGTACCAACCCAAGACTTTTACTAAATTGCCATCCACTACCCGAGTCATTTTTAAGTCAGCGATAGAACCATATTTGCTTCCCAAAATATCACTTGAAACAAGTTCTTCTTCCGTCACAGTAAAAATACCTTCCCAGCGTTTATCTTTCGATGCTTTTTTAAGAATTTCATTTACTTCCTCTGCAGTTGTATTCTTTTTTGAAATAAAAGTGATATCAACTATTGACCCAGCAGGCACTGGTACACGAATGGCAATACCATCAAACAATCCTTTCAATTCTGGAAAAGCTTCAGTTACAGCAATGGCTGCACCAGTAGAACTCGGCACTATATTTTGCGCAGCTGCGCGACCCTCTCTTAAATCTTTTTTACTTGGACCATCAACAAGAGCTTGTGAAGCTGTGTACCCATGAACAGTATTCAAAATCGCTTTTTCAATACCAAGAGCTTCGTGCAAAATGGCAATTAGTGGAGAAGCAGCATTGGTAGTACAAGAAGCGTTAGAAGTAATATCGCAAGTGCCAAATTTATCTTCATTTATACCAAGCAAAATAGTTTCTCCTTTTGTACTTCCATCAGCTCCTTTTGAGGGAGCGCTTATGACAACTTTTTTTGCGCCTTGGTCTAAATGAAACTTTGCTTTATCATATGAAGTAAATAATCCGGTTGATTCAACTACCACGTCAACATCCAAATCTTTCCATGGAAGTTTAGTGGTATCTTTCTCAGACAAAAATTTAATTTTTTTACCATCAATCACTAAATCAGTCCCAACACTTTCTACTTTATAGTTCCAATTTCGATAAACAGTATCATGACGTAATAGATAGGTAAAATTTTCTATTGAGCCCAGGTCATTTACCGCTACTATTTCAATCTCTGGTCTCTCCCAAGCAATTTTTAAAAATGCTCTACCTATTCTCCCAAAACCATTTATAGCTACTTTAATCTTTTTCATGATATTATTATAGCAAATGGAAGAAACAAAGCCAAAATTTATACATTTGCACACCCACTCCCATTATTCTCTTTTGGACGGCCTTTCCAAGACAAAAGACCTGATAGAGCTGGCAAAAAAATTCAAAATGCCCGCTATGGCTATTACGGATCACGGTAATATGTATGGCGCTATTGAGTTTTATAAACTAGCTAAAAAAGAAGGCATCAAACCCATCGTCGGAGTAGAAGCATACATGGCTGAACGATCGCGCTTAGATAAAGAATTTGGTATAGACAATAAACGTTATCACCTTACACTTCTGGCAAAAAATATTGAAGGTTATAAAAATTTAATAAGATTGGTGACAATTTCAAATATCGAAGGATATTATTACAAGCCTAGAATGGATAAAGAAATTCTGCGTAAATATTCTGATGGATTAATTTGTCTCTCTGGATGCTTAGGTGGAGAACTTTCTCATGCAGTTTCAAATAAAGATGAAACAAAAGCAGAAAAAATAATAAAAGAGCATCAAGAAATTTTTGGCAAAGAAAATTATTTTATAGAGATCCAATCTCATCCTCATGTGGAAAATGATAAATATGTACGCAAATCATTAATCGCGCTTGCAAAAAAACACGACATTCCAATCGTGGCTACCCAAGATTCTCATTATCCATGCAGCGACGACCATGAAGCTCATCACACTTTGCTTCAAATAAATACCCAGGGTGATAGCAAAGAGGCATCAAAATTTGAATTTTCAGATGACGATTTTTCTTTTTTAAATACTGAAAGAGCGATGGAAATTTTCAAAGAAATACCAGAAGCTGTTACTAATACTCAAAAAATAGCGGAGATGTGCAATTTAAAATTAGAATTGGGTAATTGGGTTTTCCCTGATTTCAAAATTGAAGAAGGAAAAACTTACGATCAAAAATTGCGCGAGCTTACTTACGCCGGTTTCAAAAATCTCGGTATAAAAGAAACGCCGGAAATAAAAGAAAGAGTAGAATATGAATTAAAAATTATTTTTGATAAAGGTTATTCCCCTTACTTTTTAGTAGTGGATGATTTGTTAGATTATGCAAAAGATAATGGTATTTTGACCACCATTAGAGGTTCAGTAGCTGGCTCTATGGTCACCTACCTTCTGGGTATTACTAATGTTGATCCAATAGAATATAAACTCCCCTTTGAAAGATTCTTAAACCCATTTCGTCCATCTCCTCCCGATATTGATATGGATTACGCCGACAATAGACGAGATGAAATGATTGAATATGCCAAAAGAAAATATGGCGAAGATAAAGTGGCTCAAATTGGAACTTTCGGCACCATGATGGCTCGTGGTGCTGTACGTGATGTCGCTCGGGCATTGGGATATCCTTACAATATAGGTGACAGAATTTCCAAAATGATTCCGATGGGTTCGCAAGGAATGCCTATGACTATAGATCATGCCATGGAAATCGTACCAGAACTAAAAGATGCATACAAAACTGAAAAAGATACAAAAATAATAATGGATTTGGCAAAAAAATTAGAAGGGTGTGTTAGACATATTTCGGTGCATGCGGCTGGAGTGGTTATTGCTCCGAGACCTCTATATGAATATGTGCCAACCCAATTTGATCCTAAGGGTGGAAAAATAATCACTCAATATGATATGTATAGCGTGGAAGATGCTGGACTTTTAAAATTTGATTTCTTGGGTATTAGAAATTTGGCGATTTTGGGAGACGCCATCAGTTTGGTAAAAAGATTTTACAATATAAATATAGACATAGAAAAAATTCCACTGGATGATAAAAAAACTTTTGCGCTTTTGGCTAGCGGACAAACTGAAGGACTCTTTCAATTAAATGGCGACGGAATGACTAGATATTTAAAAGAACTAAAGCCTACTTCTATTCACGACATCAATGCCATGGTCGCCCTGTATCGTCCGGGACCGATGGAATCAATTCCTGAATATATTAAACGCAAACATGATAGAAAACTAGTGAAATATTTAGACCCGCGAATGAAAAATTTCTTGGGTGAATCATATGGGCTCATTGTTTATCAAGATGACCTTCTTTTTTGTGCTATAGAATTGGCTGGTTATAACTGGGAAGAAGCAGACAAATTCCGTAAAGCTGTTGGTAAAAAAATTCCTAAAGAAATGGCCGCTCAAAGAGAAAAATTTACTAAAGGAATAATTGAAAACGGACAAACTCCGGAATTCGCTGAGAAACTTTGGAAAATTTTTGAACCATTTCAAGCTTATGGATTTAACAAAGCACATGCTGCCAGTTATGGCCGAGTGGCTTATCAAACTGCTTATATGAAAGCAAACTATCCTGTGGAATATATGACCGCCATCCTGACCGCTGAATCTGGAGATGTAGAAAAAATTTCTGAAATAATTACTGAATGTAAAAATATGAATATCCCTGTTTTGCCACCCAATATTAACGAAAGTTATGGGGGATTTACAGTAATTCGTTCTTCTTCGGAGGTCGTACCTCCTCTTGGAGGTCCGACTTCCAAGTCAGAACTAAAATCTGAGAAAATACGCTTTGGACTTTATACTATAAAAAATCTAGGTACAGATATTGCCGATGCTATTATTGCCGAAAGAAAAACCGGAGGAAAATTCAAATCAATTACCGATTTTTTAGATAGAATCAAACATAAAAATTTGAATAAAAAATCTATGGAAGCCTTGATTAAATCGGGTAGTATGGATGAATGGGGTGATCGCGGAGTTTTTCTTTTTAATTTGGAAGATATGCTTGCTTATAATAAAGAATCTGGAACTAGAAATGAAAATCAAACTTCTCTTTTTGGTGGTTTGCCACAACCTGAAACTACAGCTTTCAAAATGAAAGACGTTCCACCTGCCACTATGGCAGAAAAATTGCTTTGGGAAAAAGAATTGTTAGGACTTTATATTTCAGGTCATCCACTTGATCGCATCCGCAAAAAATTAGAAAGTCGAGATGTGAATATTAAAAAAATAAAAGAAAAAATGGGAAATGGAATGCCGATTACTATTGCTGGTATTATAGAAACATCCAGAGTCATCATCACTAAAAGTAATGACCGTATGGCCTTTTTAAAAATTTCGGACTTAACTGGTTCTATAGAAGCAGTCGTATTTCCTTCCATTTTTAAAGAATCCATGGAAATCCTCGCACCTGAAAAATGCATCGCTTTTTCCGGCAAAGTCTCCCTCCGCAACGGCGAAAAAAGCATTATTATAGAGGCGGTGAAAGAGATTTAGTTGTACAAACTCATCGCTTTTTCTTTACCTTCGGTAAAGATAGTTTCTAGAGCTTCTACTACTTTTTTAGAAAGTTTTTTGAGAATTTCTAATTCTGATTTTTTGTATTCACCAAGTAAGAATTTCAAGACATCTTTTTCCCCTTTTGGTTTTCTTATTTTCCCAGATGATGTAGCTGGTGAAGTTCCGATTCTAATGCGCAAAAATTCTTCAGATTTTAACGCTTTAATTATAGAACCCAAACCATTATGACCCCCAGATGACCTGTTAAAAGAAATTTTCATTTTGCCTATGGGCAAATCAATGTCGTCATAAATTACCACAAGATCTTTTAAATCTTTTTTAGATTTTATTAAAGGAGCTACCACTTTGCCAGAATTGTTCATAAATTTATCCGGATAAACAAACTTTATCTTGTCTTTGAGATCTAACTTTTTTTCAATCATAGAAAGCATAATGTAGCCAGTATTATGCCTGGTATTTTCATATTCCTTTCCCGGATTTCCTAAACCAACGACTAATTTCATTTCTCGATTATAACACACCTCACCCCTGTTCCGACATAGGTCGGAACTTCCCCTCTCCAAAATTTTAATTTTGGAGAGGGGTTAGGAGTGAGGTCTATTTTATCTCGCCACAAATCCCCCCTTCGTGTCAAGACTTTTTTGTGTTAAAATACACCAATGGAACTAGAAAAACCCAAGGAAAAGTTCGACAAAAAGTCATTTTGGGAACTCGTGCGTTTTGCGTTAATAGCCATAGCTATAGTTATTCCTATACGCATATTCATCGCTCAACCTTTTATTGTCTCAGGATCTTCAATGGTCCCGACATTTGAAAATGGACAATATTTAATAATAGATGAAATATCTTATAGATTTAATGACCCCCAAAGAGATGACGTCGTAGTTTTTCGATATCCGAATGATACAAAAAAATTTTTTATTAAAAGAATTATTGGACTTCCAAATGAAACGATTGATATAAAAGGCAATACCGTTACTGTTACCAATAAAAGTCATCCTTCAGGACTTGTCCTTGACCAATCCTTTATAGAAAATACCGCAAACAATGACACACATTTTGTTTTGAAAGACGGAGAATATTTTGTGATGGGAGACAATCGTTCCGCTAGTTCTGATTCAAGATATTGGGGCGCAGTACCTAAAAACCTTTTGATAGGAAAAGTATTTTTACGTTTATTACCTTTTAATAAAATAGGTACCTTACCAGGTAGTTTTAAACAAACAGAATAAACCATGAAAAAAACAAAACACTCATCACCAAAAAATGCAAAGGTATCTAAAAGTAAAAACTTAGCATCCCCAAAAGGAATGCGAGATATTATAAATGAGGAATATTATAATTTCCAAGGATTTTTTGAGAAGGCCCAGGAGGTAGCTGTCTATTACGGTTTTAAACCGATTGAAACTCCTATGTTAGAACAAGTAGAAACTTTCACTTCTGGTATTGGCGAAGGAACAGATATAGTAGATAAAGAAATGTATACCCTCAAAACCAAAGGCGGAGATCATTTAGCTTTGAAACCAGAACAAACTGCCGGATTAATGCGATCTTATATTGAACATGGAATGCAAAATTTACCTCAACCTGTAATGTTTTATCAATATGCTCCAGCTTTTCGACACGACAATCCCCAACGCGGACGTTACAGACAATTTTGGCAATTTGATTTGGATTCATTAGGAAGTGATAAAAGTATTGTGGATGCGCTTGTAATCAAAGT
Source organism: Candidatus Nomurabacteria bacterium (assembly GCA_026395895.1). GTDB lineage: Bacteria > Patescibacteriota > Minisyncoccia > Phycocordibacterales > UBA9973 > UBA9973. Next base: position 8,073 of record JAPLXV010000016.1, read on the forward strand.
CGGTATGAGTATTCTAGAAGAAGCAGGAGCTCAAAATCTTTCTGTGGACATCAATTCCATTGGCGATAAAGAATGCCGACATGTATATTTAAGAGAACTGACAAGTTATTATAGAAAACATATAAATGGTTTAGCTCATATTGACCGTGAACGCTTAAAGACAAATCCTCTTCGTATACTGGACTCTAAAGAAGAAAAGACAAAAGAAGTAAATGAAGGTGCTCCGGATGCGGTCAGTTTTCTTTGCGCTTCTTGTAAAAAACATTTCAAAGAAGTATTAGAATATTTAGAAGAAATGGGAATAGGATATACCATAAACAAAAATTTAGTACGTGGACTTTCATATTACACTCGCACTGTCTTTGAAATAATAGAAACTGAAGGCGCCGAAGATGGCACACCTTTAACTTTAGCTGGAGGTGGTCGTTATGATTATTTAGCTCGCCAACTTGGTAGCAAAAAAGATGTGCCAGCGGTTGGTTTTTCCATTGGGGTAGATAGAATTATTTCTTCTCCTTGGTATAAAAAACTTTCACCTCGCATAATGAAAAAACCAAAAATATACTTTATTCAACTCGGTTCAGAAGCAAAATTAAAGAGTTTAAATATCATTGATATTTTGCGCAAAGCGCATGTGCCTATCGCCCAGTCCATATCTAAAGACAGTCTCGGTTCTCAACTGGCTATCGCTGAAAAGTTGGGCGTCCCTTACGCTCTTATTTTCGGAGTAAAAGAAGCTATCGAAAATTCAGTAATTGTTCGTGATATGTCTAACCGCTCTCAAGAAACTGTAAAATTAAAGCATCTTTTAGAATATTTGAAGGAAATTAAATAGTAATGAAAAAAATAGTTCAAAAAAGTGATAGAGTTCTGCGTCAAAATACAAAAGAAATACCTGTAAGTGAAATCACCACTCCTAAAATAAAAAAAATACTAAAAGAGATGTCTGAAGCTCTTAAAAGTCAAAGTGACGGAGTGGCTATTGCTGCACCACAAATAGGGTATAAATTATCCATCTTCGTTGTCTCTGGAAAAATTTTTCATAAAGATTTCGGTAAAGAAAGGCCGGATCTTAAATCTTCAAAAAGGTCCGACCTTGTGTCAAAGGACATTCCTAAAGATTTAATTTTTATTAATCCAAAAATTTCAAAACTTTCAAAAGAGAAAGAATGGCTGCCAGAGGGTTGTCTTTCTGTTCGTTGGCTCTATGGAAAAACTTTCAGGTCAAAAAAAGCTATGGTCACAGCTTACGACGAAAAAGGTAAAAAATTTCAAAGGGGCGCTTCTGGTCTTTTGGCTCAGATTTTTCAACACGAAACAGATCACTTGAAAGGTGTCCTCTTCATCGACCACGCTAAAGATATAAAAGAAGAATTACCGAAATAACAGCTTATAGAAATTAGCTTATAGCTTATAAAATAATAATCATGAATAAATTAAATTTTGTATTCTGGGGAACGCCGGATGTGGCTAGCGAGACTCTGGAGATTTTGAAGGAAAATGGCTATATTCCATCACTTATTATTACCGCACTCGACAAACCTCAAGGGCGCAAAATGATTATTACTCCCCCACCAGTCAAAGTTTGGGCTATGGAAAATAATGTTCCATATTTGCAACCGGAATCTCTCCCCGAAGCCCAGCTTAGGGGAATTTCCCCTAAGCTGGGCTTCGGGGAAATCAAGCCTGACCTTAGTATCGTTGTCGCCTACGGAAAAATTATTCCAGAAGATATTATAAATTTGCCTAAACTTGGTTCTATAAATATTCATTATTCCCTATTGCCAAAATATCGTGGAGCTTCCCCTGTTGAATCTGCTATTTTAAATGGAGATACTGAAACGGGCATCACTATTCAAAAAATGGAATATAAAATGGATACTGGACCGATTATTGTTCAAGAGAAAGTAGAAATAGGAGATGATGAAAAAGCAGGAGAATTAAGAAAAAGATTAATAAAAATTGGGGGAGAATTATTGGTAAAAATTCTAAACACCCCTACCTTCCTCCCCTTTACTAAGGGGGAGGTGCCAAAGGCGGAGGGGGTCTTTAAATTGATACCACAAGACGGAAGCAAGGCTTCCGTCTGTAAAAAAATTAAAAAAGAAGACGGAGAAATAGATTTAAATGATGACTCTATAAAAAATTACAACAAATTCCGCGCTTATGCTGTTTGGCCTAGAACTTTCTTTTTTAAGGATGGTAAAAGGATAATCATCACTGATGCTAAATTAGAAAATGGAGAATTCAAAATTCTAAAAGTAATCCCCGAAGGCGGTAAGGAAATTGATTATAAATAAAAAAATCCGCTTTGCCAGAGTGGATTTTTCTCCCTCCCGCAAAGCGGATTGTAAATTTATTGATACTGAAAATTTTTTGCTACTTTCTCTGCTAGAGTTTGTAATATTTTATAGTAGTTACCTCCATCATAATTTGCCATATAATATCTGGATGTAGCTCCCACAAAACCACTATTTGATGCAACAGTAAGTAGAATTTCTCCCCACTTCCCGTTACGTCCATTATTCTTGTTCCCATCATTATACTGGAGTATAAGATTTACAACGAGAGTGTCGCCGCATCTTCCTGCCAAATGAACTTTGCCAATCCGAATCAGTTCTTCGCGAATAGCAGATTTAAGAAAAGTTATATCTTCAGCATCTGAAGCTATCACACAAATATCAGACACTTGATATTTTATTGATACACCATCATAACAGATGAATTTTGAATCTTGCGCTTTAACCGTAAAAGAAAAAATGATAACAAGTAACATAACTAACTTTTTCATTTGATACTCCTTGTCCTTTCGGACTTTTTTAGTTTGATAGAACTGTTAATTGAATTTTTATCTACATAAAGTATAGCATACTTGAAATTAAAAGTCAATAGCAGAAAACACCTTATAACATAAGGTTATTTTTATACATATATCTAGCGATAGCAAAATACATGTATTTTAGTATTTTGAAGTAAATGGGTTTCGTTTGGAAAGGCCTTTGAGCATTTTTTTGACGCTGGATGCTCCGCGTCGGAATAGGGTTTGTTTGCGGTCTTTGTTTTTTTCTATTTCATTAAAAAGATTTTCTTTTACTGCATCTATGGCTTGATATAAATCTTCCATTGTTATTTTGGAGTAAAAATTCTCCCCTTTTATATTTATTGAACAATCGGCTTCAAATACTTCCCCTTCTTTGTGATGTCTAGTAGTTTTAGAAACATTAAAACGCACAAAAATCTCTCCTTTTTTCTCTTCAATTTGAGAAAGCAGTTTACCTAAATTGGTTACCCTTTTTATCACATAATCATGAATAGCTGGTGTAAGTTCCATATTTTTCGCTTGTAAATTTATTTTCATCCGCCTAAATTTTATACCAAACTTACTTATCTTTTTAAAATTATATGATTGATATAAAAATAAATTAATTTATAATATTTTTCTGTTAAAAAATTTTGGTGGATTCATCCTTTTTATCATAATTTTGCACCATTAATAAGAGCTTTCAAAATAACATCTAACTCCATAGTGGCAACGCCCACAACTCTATCTCCCCCGCCATAATAAATATAAAGTAATTTCCCTTTTACAACCATTCCGCATGGGAACACCACATTATTTACTACGCCATTTTTTTCATAATCTTCTTTCGGCTCAAAAATAGGATCAGTGCTGCGCGCCAAGACAACAGTCGGATCTTTTAAATCAAGCAAAACGCAACCAATGCGATATGTGCTATGACTTTTAGACACTCCATGATAAAGCAGCAACCAGCCATATTCAGTTTTAATTGGAGGAGCGGTAATACCAACCTTAGAACTGTCCCAGGTATTTGTTCGAGGTCCGATAATTCTTAAACACCTTTTTACGCTCTCGTGATTAAAATCCAAAGAATTTAAATAATCTCCGCAAATGTCACTGCCTACCCGATGGATAATAAAATAACCCAAAGGAAATTTTTCTGGAAAAAGACAGGCATCTTTGTCTTCAAAACCCGGAGGAGTTATCAAAAAAGGTTTTTGCCAATTCCAATTATGAGCCACAAAATCTTTTTCTTTAATAGAAGAAATAGCCACTCTCCAAGGCCCGGTGCCATTAAAAGCGGTGTAGCATAGATAAATATTGTCATCGATTTTGGTTAATCTTGGATCTTCACAGCCGGAAATTTGATTCTCCCCTTTTTTGTTTTCAAAATCTTCACGCGCGACATAAATAGGCACAGGTAATCGTTCTATTATGTCAGTCCCATTTTTTGTCATAGCATAACCAAAACTGGATGTATTGTCCGAAGACATAGCGCGATATATAATGTGTATTTTTCCATCTAGCAAAATAGCGCCGGGATTAAAAGTTGCTTGAGCTTCCCACTTATTTTCTTTTTTGGGAAGAATGATTGGATTTTTAGAAAAACGTTTGAAATTATATTTATCTCTTTTTTCATAATGCATCGTAAAAATAAGGTCATCTAAATTCACTTGCGCAGAACAGACAGTGGTGTCAGCTGCGCCATAATATATAGTAAGAATATTTTTCTCAATTAAAGCCCCCGTTGGGAAAATAACATTTGATACATAGCCGGAAAGCTCATAAGTCTCTTCCGGTACAAGGATTGGACCATCTGTGCAACCAATTACTTTTTTAGGATCTTTCAGGTCAAATAACAACCCTTCAATGCCGAAAATCTTTTCTGCGCCGCCAAAATTAAAAAAATTCTGAATATAAGAATAAATAATAAGCCAGCCGTATTTGGTTTTTATGGGTGGAGCTCCGATTTCTGTATGATCATATGGCGAACGTTTAACGTTGATTGTATAACTATCAATATTCTGTTCCCATTTTCTCCAAAATACCGGCGACCATAATTCCTCTATTTTATCAAGAGTGGCAAAAACCATCTTAGACGGAGGAGAATCGGTGTGATAAGAAAACATTACCACAATTTTTCCGTTTATACGTTCCGGAAAAAGAGTCATGGCTTTAGCATTAAAAGGAGTAACCAAATGACGTTCTGTAATTTTTTTTAAATCTTTAGAAAGAGCTACCGCTATCTTAATGCCATCTGAAGAAAATGGATACTTCGAAAGAGCAGTATAAAAAGTATAAAAGACGCCTTCAAAATAAGTCACCCGAGGATCTTCACAACCAAATCTATCCCACTCTTCTTTTGGAACGATGAAGGGCGTACGATTTTTAAAACTTTTTCCGTCTTTTGATTCGCCAATACCTATAATGGACGTTTGTTGGGGATTTTGTAATACATCTACCGCTGAAATGGCGCGATACAATCCGTAAATTTTTTTATTATGCCTAATCGGACAAAGATTGAAACTGGCAAATTCTTCCCAATAATGATCTTGATCGGGAACCAGTATTGGATTGTGCTGAAATTTTTTTGCGACAAACATAAAAAATTATTAAAATTCAAGCGTTTTATTTTTTTCTAATTTTACTGCCCCATTACTCTTCATACTATCTATTAATTTCGAAAGTAAAATAGAAGCAACACCAATGTGTTTATCTCCCCCGCCGTAATATACAAAAAGTTTGCCATTTTTCACAACCGCCCCACTGGCATATATGATGCCAGGTTTCCAATCATTTTCATACCAAGCATCCGGCTCAAGAATCGGATGTTGCGCTCGATATAAAATTTTTTCTGGATCTTTTAGATCAAGCAAAAGAGCGCCTAATTTATAACGATCTCCATCATCTTTATCCATAGCGTGATAAAGGAGAAGCCAACCATCTTTTGTTTTGATGGGTGGTGCAGCGGCACTGCGGGTGCGTTTATGCCAAGCCACAATATGGTCGGGCAAGAGCTGAGGATCCGGAGCTTCACTTCCTGGCGCACTACCTTGTGGAGTCTCAGAATTATCAAGATTATTTACATAAGCAACGCCAACTTGCGATGGATTACCTAGATCTAAATTATGAAAAATCGCGAATTTGCTATTAAATTTTTCAGGAAATAAAACCCAATTTTTTTGCCGGTCTCCTAATTTGGAAAGATAAGAAAAATTATTCCAAAGCCATTTTTTATTTAACAAATTTTCTTCTTTAATCGAAGTAACAGCCACTCGCATCGAATCCCAACCGTTAAACACGTTAAAAGTCATATAAACGTGACCATTTATCAATACTGTTCGAGGATCTTCGCAACCGCCCCAACCTCCACCGGAAGCATAGAGAGCTATGTCATAATGCGCCGGAGAAGTGAAAGGCCAATGTTTTTTCATTTCTTCGGCATTTTCCACAAAATAAATTGGGTAAGAAAGTCTTTCATCAAAATTGATTCCGTCTTTGCTGGAAGCATATCCGACACGAGAAATTCCGTCATTTCCTAACGCCCGATAAAAAAGATGAAATCTGCCATCGGCATAAACCGCTGCCGGATTAAAAACAGCTTGAGATTCCCAAGCATAGGCTCGAGGATTAATGATTGGATTGTGTAGAGATTTTTTAAGTTGGGTTCCTTTAGTTTTTTTTCTTACGATTTTTTTTCTTACAACTTTTTCTGTCGCAATTTTTTTTATTGCCTTTTTTTTGACTACCTTTTTTTTCTTCAATACCTTAACCATATGAGTATTATAACTCTTTATGTGATTCTAGCCAACAACTACTTTTTTACTTGTCCTGAATTATGTCGATGGATTTTTTTTGAGTATTCTTTCAATAACTCCGAAGAACTCCTTATTTTACCGCCTCTGCCGACATTAAAAACCATCTGGATACCAAGTTTTTTACACATCTCCAAATCATAATACTGGGAAGATTCTGGATTTTTAGCGTCTTCTTCGTTCCTGTCTCCACCATTAGCAAAAATATGCGGTTTAATTTTAAGTAATTCTTTTCTCACGCTCATATTTTTAGGACCTTTGGGATTTTTTGAGTGTCCAGAAATAATTACTTCGTCCACACAAGCTAAAGCTTCTATAATTTCTTTACGTTCATAATCAGGCATAAAAACATGTTTCCTTTTTTGTTTTTTCCAATTATCATTATTTATGATTACAATCAATTTATCTCCCAGTTTTTTTGCTTCTTGCATATAGCGAATATGCCCAATATGCAACGGATCAAATCCTCCACTGACTGCTACTATTTTTTGTTTACTTTTTTTCACTTGTTAATTATATCAAAAATAGCAAATTTTTTGAAGTTTGGTATAATTTTAGGATGTATATAATTTACGCTTTATTGGGAGCTTTGGCAGCTAGTGCCGGGACAATTTTTGCTAAATTGGGACTGAAAGGAGTGGATGCAAATCTACTGACCGCTATTCGAGGAATTGCCATGGCTGTTATTGTTTCTATCGCCGCCTTGTCATTTGGCAAATTAAACATGACAGCATTATCTTCCCTCTCCACTAAACAATGGATTTTTGTGATTCTCTCCGGATTAGGTGGAGCTTTATCTTGGATTTTCTTTTACCAAGCTCTATCCGTCGGGCCCATAGTAGCGGTGACAGTTATTGATAAATTATCTGTAGTATTTACTGCTATTTTAGCTGTCGTCGTTTTAACAGAAGGAATTACTTTGCAAACAGGAATAGGTTTAGCACTTGTAGTTGCTGGAACATTGCTCGTAGCCATAAAATAAAAAGCATAAAAATTGATTCTTATGTTTTTAAAAACTTATTTAATCAAGAAACTCACAGTAGAAACTAAACGTATTTTTTTGTATTCAGGCGAGCCGGGATCTTTATCGGTAATATCAAACACTCCTTGATTACCACGATGCAAGCCACCTAGACTAGAACCTGATTCCTGGGCGATCTTCTGGGCTGTATCTTTGGCATTTTTTAAGGCTTCAGCTAGCATTTCAGGCTTGATGCTATTAATATCCGAAAACTCAAAAGAAATTGAATTCTGGTTCATCACAATTCCCTTCCTGACTAAAACAAGAGTTTCTTTGGAAGCGGATTTTACCAGATCAACTTTTTTAGTATAAACAGAAAGTTGCGTAGTAGAGTTATATCTAAATAATGCATCTTTATATGTATCTTGATAAATATTAACCGGAGCCACATTTATTTCCCCAGCTTCAAAACCTTTTTCCGTCAAAAATGATTTAATAGTTGTGACATTTTTATCTATATCGGCATACAACGAATCAACGTTGTTTGATTTGACCTCAAAATTAATTGACCAAATAGCTGTATCAGCTTTTACTATCTTTTCCGATAATCCTTTTACTTCTACATAAGAACCTTGCTGAGAAAAACTCTGAGCAGAAAGAAAGAAAATAGCTGAAAAAACTAATAATGCTAAGCCAATAATAAGAACACCATAATTCTTTGCATTTTTTGTGTTTTCCATAATGTATATATTATAGCACTTTTCTATTTTTTATCTACCTTCTTTTCCATTTCATCTAAGTGACGCGAAATTTCTTTGATTTCTTTCTTTATATCTCCAATCGTCCCGGCTTCTTCCATAATTTCCTCTTCCGTTTTTTCTTCTAATCTTTTTTCTCCTCTGATGCCAGAAATTATCGCTTGAGTTCCAATAAAATCAAAAACAAACAAACCGGTAGATAAAAGCAAAACACTTCCCACTAATAAAGACAACGGCCCATCCCACCAAGGCAAAGATCCTAAATCAACAGAACCATTTAGTTGGTAAGAAAAAATAACTTCTGTAAAAAAATCTACCGTATGCCAAACACCGCGCCAAAAAACCACTACTCCTACTCCACCGATAAAAGCATAAATAACAGGATAATGACTTAGTTTCCCTCTTATTTTGTCCTCCAATTTATCAAAAAATTTAATTATGGACTTCATAAAAAATCTACCTAAATTTTTTCTTTGCGACTTTTTTGGCTAACATAACTTCTTTAATTGCCAATCGCTTTTTGGTTTTATGAGAATGTCTCGATTTCCTTTTTGGACTAAGGGTTGTGCTTCTTTTTGCCATAAATTTATTGTTTTACTTATTAATAATATCTTCTTTATAATATACCTTAAATTAGATAAAAAAGAAATGCCTCGAACTTATCGAGGCATCTAATTTACAAAATTGCTAATTCAGTTATTTTTTCTTTTTCAAATTTTTCTCTTTCTTTCCTTTTCAACTTATCTTTGCAAAAGACAGGAAAATCATCTGACAAGTTACATATTTTTATACATGCAGGAAAAGGGCGACAAGAATTACATGTGAACTCATTTTTCATGGTTCCATTTCTTGTTAATCTCCCCGACCAACCAGCTTTTATACTATCCATATTGGTCCTCATTAAAATAAAAAGTGAAAAAATCAGTTATTTAAAAGAACAGCCTCTTCAACATCTTTAATACCATGATGATGAAGGTCAAACTTGGTATAGTGCTCTGTAAATTCCATTCCACAACAATCTGCTATTACTTTTATTACAGTAATTTCTTTATTTGTTGGAAATTTTTCCTTAGAGACTATTTGAGCTCCGGTTATTTTTCTACAATTTGTACAAGGAAATCTGTTTATTTTTTCCAATTGATACCTCCTCCATTAAAGAATTGTTTAGTCTATTATATCACAAATATGATGGGGAGACACTATAAGTAAAGATTATTCTAGAGGTTGTGGGGGTTGCATCTGTTGTTGTGGTTGTATTTGGCCAGGTTGTTGTCCAGGTTGGTTTAGCGGATTAAATTGATTTAGTTGATTGAGTGGATTAAATTGTCCAGGATTTATATCATCAGGACTTCCTTGTTCTGGTTTCATTTGAACAGGTTGATTAGGTTCTATTTTTTCTCGAAAAAGTTGTCCAGGTTGACCTTGATTTTGTTGTGGCTGAAAATTTTTACATTCTTCCTGATGCGATTTGCAATAAGTTTTACACTCTTCCGGTCCTTTACATCCACCAGGACCCGCCTGTTGTGGCATCTGTTGACCGCCAGGATTTATATTTCCTAGTCCAGGTTTAAATTTATCTCCCTGTTGGCCCTGTTGATTTTGCTGACCCTGATTGTTTTGATTTTGATCGGTTTGATTCTGTCCAGGTAAATCTTGACCCGGTGGTCTTTCTTGCACACCAGATTTTTGGAAACATTGATTAATGGAATCACCAAATTTTCGTCCGACTACAGATCCTGTTTTCATTTTTTCAACAACATCGGCGCCTACAGTAGAAGTTAGACAATCTAAAACTTCAGGCGGTATTGAAGAAAAAGCATCTTTCATTTTTTGTTGTCCTTCTTCCATTTTTTGCAAATCTTCTTTCGGAATCATTCCGTTATCTTTAGCAAAATTAAAACAAGTTTCTTCATTGTCGGGATTATTGCAAAAAGTATCACAAGCATCTTTGCCAATACATCCGCCCGGACCCCTGTTACCATTTTTTATGGAATTTTGTCCTTGCTCTTCAGTCATATTTCCTATTGCCACAGAAAATTTTACGCATTCTTCAACATGGCTAGATTCAGCGCAATATTGGTCACAGGATTGCAGGCCTTGCCTAGATTGATTGGGTTTTCCAGATTGGTCAGGCTGGTTAGGTTGACAAGCCGGAGGTTTTATACCTTTTTTAAAAGCATCTAAGGTTTTCTGCATTTGTTCTTTTTGATTGTCTGGCACCATACCAGCCGCTAAAGAAAAAGTCATACACTCTTCCATATGAGTACCGCAATATGCATCGCATTCTTCTTTACCTTTACATGCTGGCGGTTTTATACCTTGTTTTATGGCCACTAAAACTTTTTTGGATTCCTCTTGTTTTTGAGGATCCATAATTCCTGCTTCAATAGAAAAATTCATACATTCTTCCATGTGTTCTGACGAAGAACAATAAGTTTCACAATTTTTTTTGCCACCACAAGCAGGAGGTTTAATCCCTTTAGCTATGGCTGCCTGTACTTTTTTAGCTTCGCCAAGTTCTGAACTAGACATTAATCCATTCTTTTCAGCAAATGTTATACATTCATCTACGTGAACCGGATCACTGCAGTATGTATCACACTTATCTTTACCTTTACATCCGCCAGGACCAACCATTCCATTATCTTGAAAATTTTTAGCTGCATCTATTTCTTCTTTCTGCATTAGATTATTTTTTTCAGCAAAATTCAGACAAGCATTTACATTCTCTGGTTTATCACAATAAGTCTTACAAGACTCTTTATTCGCACAACTGCCCAATTCTAAAACTGGATATTGTATATCTCCGAGATTTTTTTGTTCTTGTGATTGTAATGGTGATTGAGTTTGAGCATTAGCAAAACCAATTATTCCACCTGAAATTAAAATTCCGAAAACAAGAATGAGGGCACTTAAAAAATTTTTATTCATAGTTTTTATTTATTGAAAAGGGTTAGTTTTTAAATTTGAAAAAGGGTTAGTTTTGCTATAAGGATTGGTATCCGCGCTAGGTAAATTGACAGTCGGTGTTGTGACATTCGGCGAAACATTATTTCCAATATCAGCCGAGACACTGGCTGCTGTTTTTTGGATATCTTCCATCGCCTGTTGCGTGGCCGATTTTTGTATATTTGTTTTCCAAAAATAATAACCACCCCCGATTAAAATTAAAACTACTACCGACGAAACAATTATTAATAATTTTTTATCCACCCCGTTAAAGATTTTCATAAACTAATTATATCACCAAAAATAAAAAAAGGGGTCTCTAAACAAGCCAAAATAACCATTATAAAATATGGTTCAAAACTTTTGCTCCCGCTATTGGACGGGTTTAGAACTCTGAATTGGAGACAGATTAAGTTAGAAATTGAATTATTGCCTTTGGTTTATAAAAAATAATAAATTTTTATTTTACTTCAAAGGGTAACACGCTGACTAAAACATTGTTTAGATATATTTTGTTTTCGTATTTGCCTATTGGCTGAGACAAATTTTCGCAACCAATACTGTTTCCTGGACCTAATGCTTGTGGAAATGCCCCACCTTTTGTTTGAGTATCCTGTTTTGCATTGACATCATAAACAACAGAAGAAAGAGTGTTTGCGGGAATTTGTTTTTTCATATCCATACTAATACAAAATTGTTCTCCAAGAGAAAAAATATTTGTTCTCACTATTTTGAACGGTTCAAATTTTGCTCCAGCTGGAAGTTTATCTAAAGAGATGCCGGTAAAATATTCACTAAACTTTATTCTGTCTGGTTGTTCCGATAAATTAGAATCAACCACATTTTCAGTAGTTGGCGAAGTCGGGACGGGTGTTTCTTTTTGAGAAAAGAAAAATATCCCTCCGATGATAATCAAAACCAGAACGATAATAATAATATAAAGGGTTTTATTGTTTGACATGTTTTTAAAACTAAATTAGGAATAATAAATTGACCTATTTAATTATATCAAAATATTAATTAACTTACGAGCTCCGAACTTGGGAGAATGTTCGAATGAATATTTTAGAGAATACTTTCAAATAAAACTTTTAATTCTTTTGGTGAATAAACAATATGTAGTGTTTGTAAATCAAGTTGTTTTAATGCATCTTCAATACACTCTCTTTCTTGTATTAACTTTTTATTTAAAACACTTATTCCAAAAGAAAGCCATTAACCAACCAAAGATATAACCAACAATAAAAGTTACAATAATAAGCCCAACAGCCTTAACTAAATCAAAAGGCATTACTACTATTGGTATATTAAGCATATGGACGTCAAGAATAAAATCTAACAATGCTTGAGCTAGGCCAAGAACAACCAAAATACTCCAAAAAAGATGCAAAAAACTTATAAGAAAACCAAACGTTAAGCCTGTTTTATTTTTATCTACTTGCATATTCATAGATTATTTTTGTTAAATTAATAATGTATGAATTATACCACAGATTAAAATATTTTGTTTTTTACGAATTTTCTGCTAAGATGTTAAAAGTTCTTTCTTTAATTAAATACATTCCGGGGTAGCTCAGCGGTAGAGCGGTCGCCTGTTAAGCGATTGGTCGTAGGTTCGATCCCTACCCCCGGAGCATGAAAAAATACTTAGAAAAATTTGTGCTCTTTTTACACAAAAAATATGGCATAACACCTAATATTTTGACTTACATAAGAATATTTTCAGCTCCATGGCTTGCTTTACTTATTTCTAAAATTCTTTCAGGAAAAAGTTTAATGCTTGCGATAATCACCATTATTCTTTACATTTTAGTAGTTTCCACAGATTTTCTTGATGGAATTTTAGCTCGTGCCTTACCAAAAACAGAAAATCATAATCATTCGCATGGAGGCATGCTTGATAGACTAGCAGATAAAATTTTAATTATCTTTTTGCTTATTCCATTTGGTCTTAATCTTTTCACATTTTTAATTATTTTGGCAGAATCAATGTTAATCTTTCAAGCCATGCATTCTCTCGAGTATAAAAAACAGATAAATTACACTGAAAAAATAAAAATAGTTTTGCAAATACTTTTGATACCAATATTAATGTTGCAAGCAGTAATGAATTTTGTTCCAGAAATGATCGTTTATGTTTATATAATTATTACCATAATTTCTACTTACGTTTCACTCTATTCACACTATTTTTATTTAAAAGAATAAAAATATTTAGCGAAGTCTCTTTTGGTGGACCCTACAGGACTCGAACCTGCCACCTCCTCATTGCAAATGAGGCGCTCTAGCCAGATGAGCTAAGGGCCCAACATCAATAAAGTTATTTTAGCTTATTTTATTAAAAATGCAAATGCTTTTTAAAAAAACAAAAGCAAAAAAGCTCTCGAGAAAATTGTTTAATTTCAATCAAGAGCTTTTTAAAAACTGGGAGGGATTTTCATTTTTAAGCGAATTGCAATATCCTGTTTCGCTTTTTTTTCTAATTTCTCTTTTTTTAATCTCTCTTGTTCTTTCTTAAACCAGCTAAGCTTGTTTAAGTAGTCCAAGTTTGGAGCACTTTCATTTTTGTTCATTTTTTTATTCCTTACAATTTCATTTAATATGCTATCACAATTTAATCCAAAAGTCAATCTAATAGTATTTCTGAATATTCTTCTTATGCTCTTCATAAGTTATCGCGCAGTGGATATTTCTATTTTTATCATGTAAATAAAACATACATTTTGTTTTTTGCGGATTATAAGCAGCCAAAATTGCATCTAGTCCCGGATTGGCGATAGCTCCAGGCGGAAGACCTGCGTGCAAATATGTATTGTAAGAAGATTTTATTTTTTTATCTTCTGGAGTAACTTGTCTCCACCAACCTTCTTCTTCACTACCTTTAGCGTATTGCAAGGTAGCATCTATCTGTAATTTCATTCCATTAAAAATACGATTCCAAATTATTCCCGAGATTAATCTCATATCATCTTTACCTCCTGACTCACGTTGAATAATTGAAGCAATTTTAATAGCCGTATCTTCATTTATTATTTGGGCAGTTTTTGGTTTTTTAATTTTATCTGTTTGTTTTGAAAATTCGTCAAACATAGTAATACTAACTTCTGAAGGAGTTTCATCTTTATTAATTAAATAAGTCTTTGGAAAATAGTAACCCTCTGAGTTTGTACTATTTAGAGCGAGATGTGTATTAATAAAATCATTTTTTTGCGCCTCTCCCCAATCAAGTTTGTTAAACATAACTTCTGCTATCTCTTCTTTACGCAAACCCTCTTGCACCCTTACAATGCGAACAGATGGATTAGCTAAGTTTTCGTAAAATGATAGTTTGGTAAGTAAGGCTGGATCAAGACCATAGTAATACACTATGCCAAGCAAAGTTCCAATTAATAAAACAAGTAATGTAGCAAGATATTTTAGTTTCATCTATCTTATAATTGTATCAATATTATAAAATAAACAAAAGCCCGCCTTTCGGCGGGCTTTTGTGGCACATATGTTGTTTGTCTACGACTACGATTAATGTAAGTCAAAAAGTCTCTTGCCTTACACTCACAAGACGAGTATAGCATACTTGAAATAAAAAAGCAAGTCTAAACGGAAAAATCCTCTCGTAAGAGAGGATTTTTCATGTTTTGTCTTGTATCTATAAGCCGAATTCTGTTCAATTAAGTGATAGTTATTTATCTAGGCCCTAAATTACTCTAGGACTCAAGCGATTCTCCCTAGCTTACGCTAGGGCACGATCTTGCACACACGTAAGTATTTTGCCGTTTCACCCGAACTAAATCGGTTCGTCACTGTTCTCAACTCTATCCTTGCGGACGACGGGAATTACCCGCTACGCTTTCCAGCTCCACTTTTACAAATCAAGTCTTACTACCACCTTAAATTAGATATCAATTTTTTGATAAGTAATTAAACACTTAATTGGTAAAAGTGGGGCTGGATATGTGTTCGGACTTTCCTCATCCCTCCCCACTTTTGATCTTTAACATATATAGATTAAAATTCAAAAGTGGAGAGGGACGCAACTACCCAATACAGGACTAGGGAGATTATAAAACAAAAATGTTAAAAAGTAAACACGCACACTATATTTAGTGTCTGGGTAAACTAATTCTCTGGATGGCCATCAATTTTTTCTTTTTTGCCTTCTTCGGCCAAAATGTCGTCAATAGAGCAAACACCAGAGACACAAGCAAATTCTTTAGCACCAACAGTATTGTCTTCTTGTTCGTAATAAATAAGTTTAGAGAAATCAATATGTTTTATTTCTTTCATTCTTTTTTCATATTCTTCTTTGGAAATTTCTTCGTAGGGGGCAAGTTGATAAACATGTTCGGATCTCGGCAAGAAAGAAAGTCCGCCGACAATATCCCAGTTTTCATAAATAAAGTTTGCCACTTTAATCCATTCATCGTTACCCACATAAATAGTGACCGAAGGATTGTGTTCAATATAATTTATTTTTAATCTTTTCCATTCGTTCAGTAAATCAATTGCGGAAACTTGATCTTTTGTGATAGCTCCGTCTGGCGCTTTCATTGGAAATTCAACTACCGCCACAGTGGAGTTAGCAGTGGAATATCCAACTTCAGCTTTGAAAGGAACTCCCTGATCTTTAATCAATTGAAAGAGTGGATCATTGGTAGAAATACGAACACGTCTAATATAATGTTTAGCAAACCATGGATGCATTCCAGAACCAACATAGAGGAGCTGTCCAGAATTTCCGTGAGGTTTGATAGTAGTGATACAAGTGGAACTATTTATTTCAAATTTTTTAGCATATTCTTTATTTACTTTAATAGCTTCTTCGCGGAGATCTGACAAAACTTTATCATTTCTAATTGTTTTATTATCGTAATAACCGGTAATAGAAACTCCAAGTAATGCTTCTTCTTCACAATTTTCTCTCCATTCTTTTGAAAGATAACCAAAGTGAGTCAAAGTTGCTTGATAAGTACCTAAGATGGTAGAAAGTCTAACTTTATTTTTTAAATCTTCTACTGTATCACGTGGACGAACTACAATAGAAGTTAAATTACAAAATTGTTTGGAACGAAGAGTAATTTCTCCGCAAGGATTTGAGCCGGGCAGACCGACTATCACATTTTGATCGTCTATAATCCCCGCCTCCTTCCAATTATCAATTCGGCGTTTCGGAAGTTGGGTCATCAATCCCCCTCTATTGAAAATTCCGCGCTCTCCTGTACCCGATCTTATCAATTCTATCCATTCATTTAAAAATTCTGAGGCTGATGGTTTCTGACTATATACAGCCGAGTTATTAGCCATCGAACGCTGTCCATTATCAACCCAAAATTGCCCCTGTTTTGATTTACGCATGGATTCATCATCAATATCCGAAAGAGAAATCAAAGCGCTACGACGAACCCCTCCCGCCACCACAATGAGTCCAATCTGGCAGATAATATCGTGTAAATCTAAATTTGTTAGACGCTTTCCTTGTCTAGCTAATATTTTTTTCTTGGTAAAATTAATTAAATCAATTAAAGGTTGAGGTCCCGAAGCACGGCCACCAGCCACCTTTAAACGAGAACCCGATGGACGAACTTTACTGTAATCAAAATCAATATCATATCCATCAGCCCAAGTCTTACAACCCAAAACATATGCATCCGCCCAACCTTCTTTGCTATCTTCTACTGTATGAGTTGCAAATTTTTTCCCTGTTTGTCTTCTGATCTGTGGAAATTTTTGGACAGTTTCAGATTCAACAGAAAAACCTAATCCTGCTCCACACATTAGAATGTACATTATCTCTCCTAAATCTTGCCATGCACTTGGTGCGATGTAAGAACAGTTGTAAGCCCAGACATTTGTTTTTTCGCATGCTTCTCCGGCAGACCAAAGTAATCTCATCGATGGACAAACTTCTTGTTTCAAAATTGCCTCCTTCACATCCGCATAATCTTTGGCAGACATTTTGTTGCCAAGATTTTTTTTCATGTAAGCCATAAAGCGATCAACTGTTTCAATCCACGTCTCACGTCTGCCTAAATCATCTTGCCACTTTGAATATGTTCTGTAAAAAATGAACTCTTCATAAGAGCTAACAAAGTAATTGCTTGATTCGTCAAAAACTTTTTTGCTCTCGGCATGAATAGTTCCGACTTCTTTTCTTAATTCTGCTCTTTTTGACCTATACAACATATAAGATTTAGCAGTAGAATAATACCCCAAATCCATCAACTCGGCCTCTACTAGATCCTGAATCATTTCCACTGTTGGAATGAACTTTTTATCTATACTTTTTGCTTTCAGATGGATTAATTTGTGAAAAATTTTCTTGGCCACGTCGCTTGCTTCCTTTTTTTCTCCTTCTTTTGTCTCAACAAACGCTTTGAAAACGGCATCTGCGATTTTATTTATATTGAAAGGAATGATTTCCCCCTCTCGGTTTCTGACATTCTTTATCTTATTCAATTCTTTCCTGCCTAAAATAAAATCTTTTTCCATTGGGTGATTATACTTCTAAAAAATAATTTAGGCGAGTGGAAAACAACAAAAAACAACAAAGAAAAACAGTTTAAAATGACTGTAAATAGCCTCCCTTTTAAAAGCTGAAACAGTAAGCCTTAGGGAGACAGAAATTCCACCTTGTCCCCCACTTTTAGATTATTCTTTTCCGAAAATCCCCCACTTTTAGATTATTCTTTTCCGAAAAACCAGCTGAACCTTCTAAAACATACCTTGCATTTTGGTTAGGTGTAAAAGTCTCCGGGTATGATTGCGTGGAGGCATTTTTTTTGATAAAAACCACGCGAAAATCTTCATCAATCCAAATAATATCTATAGCAAAATTCATATCCTTCATCCAAAAAGGATATATTTCTGACTTATAAAAAACAAAAAGCATACCCTGGTCTTCGTTTAAGCTCTTTCGTCCAGATAATCCTTTCTCTTGCGCTTCAGGAAG
>JAPLXV010000025.1 GCA_026395895.1 Candidatus Nomurabacteria bacterium
AAGAAATGGATTTACTGCTGAAAAAGGTCACAAATTACTCGCTTTTGATTACAGTCAAATTGAACTTCGGGTGGCAGCCATGCTTTCTGGGGATAAAAAAATGACCCAAATATTTCGTGAAGGAAAAGACATTCATGCGGGAGTGGCATCGTTTGTTTTTGGTGTGCCAATTGAAAAAGTAGATAGTGAGATGCGTCGCAAGGCGAAAGTAATAAATTTTGGCATTATTTATGGTATGGGAGTTTCTTCTTTACGTAAAAGTTTAGGAGGTACACGAGAAGAAGCTCAAAAATTTTATGACAATTATTTTAATCAATTTTCTGGTGTGCGGGATTATTTAGAAGGAGTGAAAGTTTTTGCTATGAAAAATTCTTATACCGAAACATTGTTCGGCAGACGTAGATATTTCCCAAATATAAATTCCAGAATTCCATTTTTAAAAAATATGGCTGAACGTACTGCCATTAACGCGCCCATTCAAGGTACAGCCACGGCTGATATAATTAAATTAGCTATAAGATATGCGGAAGAGGATTTAGAAAAAATGGATTTATCAGGGAAAGCACATTTGGTACTTCAGATACACGATGAATTGGTTTATGAAGTGGAAGAAAAAGTATTTTTGGAAGCCGAAAAAATAATAAGAAATGCCATGCAAACATTGCTTGAAAGGTCATATTTATGCTATAAAACCAGTATTCCTCTAGTGGTGCATTCTGGTTCGGGAAACAATTTAGGGGAAGTTAAATAGCGTCACATTTTGTGATACAATAAAACAATGGAAACAGAAAATATGGTGGAACAATTTGGAATCGACAATCCTCATAAGAATAAAGTGCATAAAATTCTGGCGCATTCCTATCTTTTTTACTTCATTTCACTTTTGTTTGGTCTTTTTCTTGATTTTGCATTTCCACTTGGAGTTTTTGGAAATTCAATAGCAGCCTCAATCGGTATCATATTTTTAATTTTTGGAACCTTTTTAATATTTTGGGCGCAAAAATCTTCTCTTAAACTGCAGAAAGAAAACATAACTAAAGAAACGTTTTTCCATGGACCTTATCGTTATTCTCGAAGCCCGACACATTTTGGACTTTTTTTCTTAACTTTAGGTTTTGGAATTATAGCTAATGCTTTATTTATTGTAATTTTTTCAATAATCTCTTTTCTTATCACCAAATTTATATTTATTAAAAAAGAAGAAGAAATTCTAGTTCAAAAATATGGTGCTCCTTATCTAGAATACAAAAAAGTGGTGAAACTTTAACATGATATATCTTTTTTGCGGGGATGATGTAAAAAATAAACGTTCTAGTTATGAAAAATTTCTAAAGTCTATGCCGGTTGGTATGGAAACTTTTTTTGTCGGCAAAAATGATTTTGATCCTGTTCAAACAGAGAGTTTTTATTCTGGATCTGGGTTGTTTTTTTCTAAGTGTATGATAGTTTTTACAAATATTTTTGAAAAAGAAGAGACACTCAATTTTGTTTTAGAAAAATTAAGTCTTATGGGTGAATCTGAAAACGACTTTGTTTTTTTGGAAGGAAAGTTAAATAAGCCAACATTAGATGCTTTTAAAAAAGCTAGAGCTGAAATTAATGTTTTTGAATCGCCAAAGGAAAAACC
The DNA here is from genome assembly GCA_026395895.1 of Candidatus Nomurabacteria bacterium. Taxonomy (GTDB): domain Bacteria; phylum Patescibacteriota; class Minisyncoccia; order Phycocordibacterales; family UBA9973; genus UBA9973. Next base: position 1,628 of record JAPLXV010000025.1, read on the forward strand.
AGATAAGTTTAATAATTTTTTGTTAGCGAATGAGCTAGAAGCCAGAGATAAACTTAATTTATGGATTTATTTTAGACAAGCCATAGAAAATGGGGTTGAAATGGAACCACTGATTGGTGTTCTTTTTTGGAAAGCTAAAGATATGTTGTTGAAAAAAGATTTTAGAAAATTTTCCGAAACTGAACTTAAAAATTTTGCAGCCAAACTTTCCTATTTGCTACCTGAAGCCCGCAAAGAAGGCAAAGATGCCGAGTCCGTATTTGAGCAGTTTTTACTTGATGCTTTCTGAAAATCTGGTAGTATGAGACAGTATCTGTGTTAAATGAAATTTCCGCCCGTAGCTCAGCTGGTAGAGCAGATCCCTTTTAAGGATAAGGTCCTCGGTTCGATCCCGAGCGGGCGGACAATGAAAAAAACATCTATTTTGATTATTCATGATGTTAGAAGCGTGACGAATGTTGGGGCGATGTTTCGCACCGCCGATGCGGCTGGTATAAGTAAGATTTATTTGACTGGGTATACGCCTACCCCCCTTGACCGTTTTGAGAGAGTCCGTAAAGATATGGCTAAATCTGCTCTTGGGGCAGAAAAATTTGTATCTTGGGAGTATAAAAAAAATACAATTACTCTTCTTAAAAAATTGAAACAAGAGAAATATTTAATTATTGGCATAGAACAAGCAAAAAATTCTATTGATTATAAAAAAGTAAAATTGCAAAGCAAAAATGCTTTTATGGTAGGTACAGAAGTGACAGGGATTCCAAAAAATGTATTAAAAGAATGTGATGTAATTGCCGAAATTCCAATGCGAGGCAAAAAAGAGTCTCTAAATGTTTCCGTCGCTTGTGGAATTGCATTATTTAGAATGCTTGGTGTATAGAGCAAAAATGAGCACTGCGGCCGTTTATCATTTTTCTTTTTATAATGCCTTTGCAGCTCGTTCGAGTCTGAAGACTCTCAGAGTCTGAACGACCTTTTTTTCTACATTTTTCTCCAGTTCGCCTATAGGCTTCATGGTGAAGTTGAAATTTTCCTTTTTTGCCGGATATATTTATATAATCTGACATTGAATCACCTCCGAACTTTATGCTTTTCAGTAGAATTTTTTGCATAGCTTTAAAAATTCCCTTGAACTCAATTTCTTTTATCTTCGAGACTTTTCTTTCTGGATGTATCCCTGCCTGCCAAAGTATTTCATCAGAATAAATATTACCAATACCGGCTATTATTGTTTGATCCATTAAAACTGTTTTAATTTTTCCATTTAATTTTCTTTTGAGTCTTTCTTCTAGTTTTTTATAAGTAAAATTTTTATCCAAAGGTTCTGGCCCGATGTTTTTTAAATGTTTTGAATTGTGAGCGGTTTTAGTGTCCAGTAAAGTTATTTTCCCGAATTTGCGCATATCTGAAAAAGCTAAGTAATTCTTATTGGAGAGAGAAAAAATAACATGCACAAATTTATCTTTATTGTTATATAGTAAATGCCCTGTCATTTTCATATGAATTAAAATAGTTTTTTTATCTGACAGGTTTATTAAAATATTTTTTGCTTGTCTCTCAATGGATTTAATTTTTTTATTTTTTACACCTTTTTTGAAAACTTTAAAATACTCAGTATTTGCAACTGTATCACGTTGGCGCTTGTCTTTAGTAGCAAGATTGGTCCAGATGTCTTTTATAGTGAGGCCCAATATGGTTCTTCTTAAACCTCTTACTGTTGTTTCTACTTCTGGTAGTTCAGGCATGGTATGATTATATAATGAGAAGGATAATATTCATATTAGCTATATTTTTGGTAATTTTTTTAATGCCAATTTTAAAAGTTGATGCGGTTAGCCCAACTGCACCGATTAA
>JAPLXV010000014.1 GCA_026395895.1 Candidatus Nomurabacteria bacterium
CTTAATACTCCGGCGATGGTTCTGATTGAAGATTTTTGCCAGAGCAATTCTTGAATCTTTTCACGTTCTTCAATCGTAAAATGTTTAAAATTCATACTTCTATTTTACTAGAAGTGTTGCAATTACTTGTTGAACTTAGTATCATAAATGCAAAACATTCAAAATTTTGCTATAATTAATTTATGGCTGAAAACTTAAAATTTTTATATTTTGGGAACAAAAAACCTAATAACGAAAAAGAGCCTCAAAAAGAAGAAGAGGAAAATTCGACGAAACAAGCAGAAGATAAAGGAAGATTAAAAGCAGAAATAATAAAAGTATTAACAAAAAAAGCCGAAGACATATATTATAGAAACAAATCTTCAATTAGTGTATCTAAAGAATACTTTATTCAAATATATATAAGAGACCACACAAAAGGACGCTCATTATAAATAAAAAGTAGCACATTGAATAATATGTGCTACTAAAAGAAAATATTAAAACCTATTATTGCTAAAACACAAAAAACTAAAAAAATTTTAAAAAAAGCTTTTGCTATTGGTTTAATCAAAAATGAATCATCTGGGTGACATCTAAATTCAATAAATAATATCACCAAACAAAAGATAATTAACCATATGCTAAAAGCATAAAATAAAAATTCTAATAATTGTTGCTGAGACATTTTTTAATCTCCTATATTTTCTAGTTTAATTATAACATATCAGCTTATTTTTTGCAACCCCCTACCTACTTGACAAATAGTTTTGATTATGATACACTGCATATGAATAATTTGGAGTGAAAAATGTTAGAGAAATTAAATGTGGCAGAACCAGGAACTATTGCAGCTATAATTATATTTATTGGTGTTATAGTTCTGTTCATTGTTTTACTAAAAAACCATGACTGGTCAATAAAGAAATTATGGCCTAAACTTTAAGTTTGGCCAGGTAGCGCAGATAAAAAATCTGCGCTTTCCTTTTTTATTTCTTCTTCTTCCACTCTTCGTCCTGCCGAACGAGAAGTTGAGATTGATTTTCTTTATCTAAAAGTATTGGTTCTATTACATGTTCCATGCGCATCCCTTGCGAACCTTTGACAAGTATTAAATCATTTTTTTGCACAAAAGTTTTTAGAAACTCTCCTGCTTCTTGCGAATCTAAAAATTCAAAAATATTCTTTTTATTCATCCCCTCTTCCATTGCACCCTCTTTAATTTTCTTCGCCCTAGCCCCAATTACCATAAGTAAATCTGCATTTTCTTTTACAACCTTTCCCACATTTTTATGAGCTTCTTCTGTATGTTTACCAAGCTCTAACATATCACCCAAAACAGCAATTTTCCTTCCTATATTTTTTACTTCTCCTAAAGTCCTGAGAGCAGATTCACAAGCAAAAGGAGAAGAATTGTAAGTATCGTCTATTATTAAAGAATCACTTTCCCCTTTCAAAAGACGCATACGCCCAGGTGGAACATTATAATTTTTTAATTTATTTACAGCATCCAACATATTTAATTTTAAACCAGAAGAAAGTGTAAGCGCTCCGAGCGAAGCATAAATATGATTTCTGCCAAAGACACCTTCAATTAAAACTGGGAAACTATTCCCCTCTTCGTCTATGCGAAAAATTAAACCTTCTGGCACTTCCTCATTTGAATAAAAAATACTATCGCCAGACCCTTTTATATCTGAATCTTCTTTAAAACCAAAAGTGATAACACGATTCTTCGTCTTCGTTTTCATTTCAGCTACTATTTCGTCATCATTATTTAATATCAAAAGTCCGTCTTTTTTTAGAGTTTTTATCAGTCCACTTTTTTCTTCCACTAGATGTTTATGAGAATCAAAAAATTCAATATGGGCAGGAGTTTCCCCTATAGCCGTAATGATAACTGCGTCCGTTTTGAGCCAAGAAGCTGTACGATTCATATCGCCCGGTTTTCCTATACCCACTTCTAACACAAGCCATTTGGGATATTTATGAGGCCAAAGAAAAAGCCAAAGTCCTTTTAAAATATTTGAAAACCAAATATAAGGATTATTCCACCCATTGGGACATCCCAAAATAGTAAGAGGTAATCCTATTTCACTATTAAAACTCTTCTCACTTTTACGAACATAGGATACGCCAGAAATTACAGCATAAACTGCATCTTTGGTGGAAGTTTTGCCAACTGAACCGGTGATAGCGATAATCTTTGGTTTATATTTCCAAAGTACAAGTCGTGATTCTATCTGTAATATGTAAGAAACTATTTTTTTAAAAGTTGTTTTCATGAATGATTTTAAACGAATGAAATGAGTATTAAAATCTTCACCCTGTTAAATGTCCTTCGGACAATTTTTGCTTTGCAAAAATTATTTAACAGGGTCAGGAAAATTATATTCACTTCGTTCATTAATTTTCACCGATCTGGTGGAACTTCGTAATAATTAATTAAAAAATTTGTAATACTTAAAAAAGGATCTCCCCATGTTTGAATAGCATAAGGCACTCCTTTGGGATTGATGGCATAAAGAAAAATTATAAATTTTGGGTCATAAGCAGGAAAATATCCAGTAAAGGAATGTGTATGCCTATCTGTATAATAACCTCCATTGACACTATCCGCAACTTGAGCGGTACCGGTTTTAGCTGCTACGCTATAATGTTCTAATTTCCCATTGGCTCCAAGATTTTTATCCATAGCGTTTACCAGCATACGAGTAATCTCTGTACTGGTTGCCTGCGATATTTTTGTAGGTGTTGTTTTATATGTCATACTTTTTTCTGTGCCGTTATTATATTTTATTTTTTGTACGACATGTGGCACGACTAAATTTCCGCCATTTGATAACGATGCTAATGCCCGAACAATTTCAATTGGGGTTAAAGCAATTCCCTGTCCAAAGGCAGCGTTAGCATCTTCGATTTCTCTTTTACTTGTTAAAAAATTGGAAATTAAACTACTTGTCTCATTTGGCAAATCAATTCCAGTCTTATCTTTGATTCCATAGCCTAGCAAATAATCACGCAATTTCACTTTACCCAATTGCTGCTCCACAAAAACCATCCCAGTATTAAGTGATTGAGTTAAAACATCTTGCATTGTTGTGTTTGGACCTCTTCCTTTTTTATCAAAGTTAAATATTTGATGTTTTTCAATGGTAACTTCCCCTTTATCATTATAGGTTGTGTTAGCGGTTAAAACTCCCGCATCCAGCGCGCCTGCCATAACCAGAGGTTTAACAACAGAACCAAATTCAAAAACATTTTCTACCAAAGGATTGGAAAAAGTAGAAGTAGTAGTGACTTTAGAAAAATTATTAAGATCAAAATCAGGTTTAGTACTAAGCGCATAAATAGAACCATCTTGTGGATTCATAATAATTCCACCGATAGAATCAACATTATATTTTTCTTTTACCCCTTCCAAAGTTTTCTCCAGAAAACTTTGGACCGATGGCTCAATAGTGGTCACCACATCTCCTTCTAAAGTTTTGTCACTAAATAAAGTATCATTAATATTAGAAAAAACTTCAGCAAAAAAATTAATGTATGGATTATCTTTATTTCTAGAGAGTTCGCCATTATATTCTCTTTCAAGACCATAACGTCCGCCAAGTTCATCACCTTTATAGGCCACAAAACCTAATGACTGCGATGCAAGATTAGCCCCTGGATAAAAACGCCATTTTTCTTTATAAACAGTTAAGCCAGGAATTTTCAAAAGAGCGATTGCATCTGCTTGTTCTTTTGTAAGATAGTTTGCTATTTCTTCATAGGGGTCATTTTCTTTTCCTACTTTTGCTAAAAAGTCATCGTGATTAACAGTTATTATTTTTGCTAGTTCATTATAAACTGCTTCCTTATCAAGAATTTTGGTAGGATTAATGGCTAATTTAAATCCAGTGGTTTGCATAGCAGCCGAAACAAGCTGACCATCTTTGCGTTCAAAATAAATGGTTCCACGTTCAAAAATATTAGAAGACGGTGTGGAGTATTGTCTATCTGCTCGATCAGAATAATCACTACTGTGCACAACTTGCACTAGAAAAAGTTTGCCTATTAAAATTAGGGCAAAAACTGAAATACAAAAAAATATAATGCGAGTTCTAAAAAGAAAACTATATTTCATTTTTAGCAATATTTATACTGCCAAGAGCTTTACGAGCTGCAAATGTTTTTTTTATCTCTTTAAAACCTAGAGAATATGCAAGATTAAGATCAACCTTCTGTGATACAGAAAGATATTCTAGTTCTAAATTTCCAACTTCATTTGATAATGTCAGAGCACGTTCTTCAAGTGCTTTTCGTTCTACTATATTAAAAACCATATTTCCTAAAAAGAAAACATAGCAAAGTATGAGAGCTCCAAGAGTCCAAAGCATAATATCTAAAATTCGTTTCTGCAAATTACCATTATCAATGATATTTACATTATTGGCATAACTTTTTAATTTTAAACTTGCTTGTTTCATGGTTCTTTTTTATTCACCATGACCCTGAGGTTCTCTCGAATGGGTCATATTTTTTCTAAAATTCGCAACTTCGCACTTCTGGACCTTGGATTATTTTTTATTTCTATTTCTCTTGGAATGATTGGCTTTTTGTTTATTAAAATTACTTCACCTTCCTTTTCTTTTTCCTTATAAAATCTTTTAACGATTCTATCTTCTAAACTATGAAAGGAAATAACTGCTATTCTTCCTCCTTTCTTCAAAACCTTTAACCCCTTTTCTAATCCAATTTGAAGCGCTCCTAATTCATCATTTACTGCTATGCGTAAGGCTTGGAATGTTTTGGTGGCGTAGTGTATTCTTCCTCTTCTGTATGACCCTGGTACACTACTATCTATAATCTTTACTAAATCAAATGTCGTTTCAATTTTTTGCTTTTTCCTTGCTTCTGCTATTCCTTTGGCTATTTTTCTGGAAAACCTCTCTTCCCCATAGCCGTAAATAATATCCGCTAAATTTTTTTCACCCCAAGTGTTTACAATATCTCTTGCCGTCAAATCTTCTGGCAGAGGATTTTTTTTCATAGTCATGAGCAATGGCTCATTTTTCATAAAGGAAAATCCTCGTCCGGAATTTTCTAACTGATCTGAACTCAAACCTAAATCAAAAATTATTGCATCAAACTGTTCCTCTCCCCTAAGCTGGGCATAGGGGATTTCCCCTATGCCCAGCTTAGGGGAAATATTTCTAAAATTTAAATTATAAAAGAAAATTCTTGGATCTTTTAAATTTTTTGAGACACTTTCATCTTGGTCAAGGGCAATTATTTTTACATCCGGATATCTTTTAAGAATTTCTTTACTATGTCCCCCGCCTCCAAATGTTGCATCAAGAACAATTTCTGAAGCCAGGCTTTTAGAATTCCCCAAAGCCTGGCTTCTGGAGAGTCCTAAACCTTCTATTGTTTCATTTAAAAGAACTGTCTTGTGTATGCTTTCTCTCATAACTTTTCTGCTAATTGATCCGCTTGTTTTTCCACTACCTCTCTATACTGCAACCACGTTTTGTCATTCCAAATTTCCACTCTGTCTTCTACCCCGATGATAGCCGCCTTGTCCGTTAATTTGATTCTCTCTTTCAGAAAATCAGGAATTAAAATTCTTCCAATAGTATCTACTTCCACTTCCACTGCTCGGCCGAACATAAATCGATTGAAATTTCTTTTATCTGCTTTTAGAAAAGAAAGATCTGCGTCTGTGTCGGAAAGTCTTTTAGAAACTTTTTTCCACTCACCGGCTGTGAAAATAAATAAACACTGATCAAGTCCAGGTGTGATAATAATTTTTTTGCCAAGTTCCTTACGGAATTTTACCGGCAAAGAAATTCTATTTTTTTCATCTATGGTATGTATGTATTCGCCGATTAACATAATTGATTTTTAGTGAGCAAAGCGAACATAAAAATCATTACCCTGTTAAATGCCCTTCAGGCAATTTTTGCTTTAGCAAAAATTATTTAACAGGGTGGTGAAATTTTATAGTCGCTAACGCTTCTTAAAATTTCCCACCTTTTCCCACTTGATTAACATTATAAACCACAGGCAAAAAAGAAGCCAAGCCCCACCTGTGGATAACTCGAAACTGAAAAACATTGACTTTTTTGCTAAATATTCTATTGTTTTAATTAAGATTTAGTTTCTATATTACTCTTTGTATTGAGATAGAGAGTAATTCTTGTGTCTAGCTCGTGTTGAAAAGATATGCGAGTGATACTGGCACCGAATTAGTACACCGCTCAAAAAATGGGCGGTTTTTTTATTCCTCTTTTTTGGGACGCATTAAAGGGAAAAATTGAGTTTCGCGGAGAGGTTTATCGGCTAGCACAGCAAAGAGTGATTCGCCGAAACCAAAGCCACAAGTTGGTGGCATTCCGTATTCAAGCATTTCCACAAATTCTTTGTCCGGCATCATGGCTTCTTTGTCCCCCGCCTTTACCAGTTCCTGTTGGGCTTCAAATCTTTCTGCCTGATCAATTGGATCATTTAATTCTGAAAATCCATTACCTAATTCTACTCCGGCAATAATGATATTGAAGCGTTCCGTAATTTCTGGATTTTTCTCCACCGATTTCGAAAGCGGAGAAACTAATTTAGGATGCCCAGTCAAAAATACCGGACCAGAAATTTGCTTTCGACAATGTTTCCAAAGAGTATCCACTAGACGTTCTTTACTATCGCCGTCATAGACAATTTTCAAATCTTCTAATTTCTTTTTTATTTCTTTTTCTGTGGCTTTCAATACATCTATACCCGTTTCTTTTTTTACGGTTTCTCTATAATCAATACGTTCCCACTTCCCTCCTAAATCAAATTTATGTCCACGTGCTTCAAATTTAGTTGTGCCAAAAACATTCATGGCAATTTTTTTATAGAGTTCCTCCACCAATTTCATTCCGTCTTCATAATTTGCATATGCCCAATAAAATTCCATATTGGTAAATTCCTGCAAATGATTTGCATCTGTCCCTTCATTTCTATAAGCTCTACCAATTTCAAAAGTTTTTGGAAAACCAGCTGCCATTAAACGCTTCTGCCAAAGTTCACCGATACATATTCGTAAATAAAGAGACAATTTAAAATCTTCATTATATGTTTTAAATGGTGCAGCATCTGCGCCACTAGCTGTCACTTCAAGAGAAGGAGTTTCCACTTCCAAAAATCCGTGTTCTTTCATAAAGCTACGGGTAGTGTCCCAAAATTTTGTTTTTTTGATGAGAAGTTCTTTTATCTCCGGATCCATTAAAATATCTAAATATCTTTTTCGAAATCTTTCTTCTGTGTCCTGCAAGCCATGCCACTTTTCCGGCAAAGGAAGCAAACTTTTTGAAAGCATAGTCCAATCTTTTACTTCCACAGTTTTTTCTCCCCTTTTAGTAGTAAAGAAGGCACCAGAGATTTCCACAAAATCTCCAATATCAACTACTTCATTAAAAAAATTAAATTTCTCATCTCCCAGAACATCTTTTTTAAACAATCCTTGGAAAAGTCCTGTACCGTCATTCAAGGTTATAAAGACAATCGCTCCTTGCCCACGAATAGACATTATTCTACCGGAAATCCATTTCTCTTCTTTTTCCTTTTCCAATGTATCAAAAGAATCAATCGCCTCTTTCAAAGAAAGTTCTCTTTTGGACTTCGCTGGATAAGGATTCACCCCTTTCTTTTTTAAAAGTTCAAGTTTTTTTATTTTAGCGTCCCTAATTTCATCAATTGAAGACATATTAATTCCTCCGTTTTGCGGAGTTAAGAAACATTTACGATTTTATAATTTACTTCTCCACTTGGAGTTTTAAATGAAATATCTTCTCCTTTCTTTCTTCCTAAAAGCGCCTCGCCAAAGGGAGATTTGTTAGAAATTTTACCCAATGTCATATCAGCTTCCTCAGAACCTACAATTTGATAAGTTCTTTCTTTTTTTTCTCCATCTTTTAACACCACAATCTTTGAGCCAATTTCGATTTCCTCTCCTCCTCCACCAGATACAACCTGAGAAGATTGTAAAATTTGTTCTATTTTGTGAATACGTTCTTCAAGTTTACCCTGATCTTCGCGGGTTTGATGATATTCTGCATTTTCAGATAAATCACCTAGAGATTTAGCATACTCTAAATTTTCCAAAATCTCTTTTCTTTTTGGGCCTTTTAATTCTTTTAGTTCTTTTTCTAAAGCTTTCTTTTTATCTTCTGTTATGTAATCGCCCGTTTGTTTCATGTTTTTAATATTAGCTTTTTTTTGCAAAAAAGTCTAGCAAAAAATGTAAATTAGTGCTTTCTGCAACATACGCTTCTGAAAGTTAGTTTATTGTTTCCAGGTTGATATGCGAGTTGCAAGAAAGCAGCTAATTTATATTTTTTATATTATTTTGCATTTTTAAAAAAACTATGATAACCTACAATATATGGCAAAAACAGTAATCGAAGTAAATAAAAATGGGAATGAAAACAATGCAAGCGTATTGCGCCGTTTTTCTCGCAGAATTCAAGAATCAAATATTATTCAAAAAGTAAAAGGTTCTCGTTATAACAAAAGAAAGGAATCAAAACTAAAAGTAAAAAAGAGTACTCTAAAACACTTAGAACGAAGAAAGGAAACGGAAAAACTCCGCAAACTTGGTAAAATAAAATAACCCTTCGGCTTCGCTCAGGATAAAATATGGAATTTGAAAAATTAAAACAAGACATATTGGGTAAAAAATATTCCTTGTCTATTGCCTATGTAAGCGAAAAAAAATCAAGGGAAATAAACAAAAGGTATAGAAACATAGATAAACCTACCAATGTGCTTTCTTTTGCTCTACATAAAGATGCTGGGGAAATCGTCCTATGCAAAAGTGTAATAAGAAAGGAATTAAAAAAATTTGACAGAACCTTTCCTGAACTTCTGGGCTTTTTGGTTATCCACGGAATGTTGCATTTGAAAGGAATGGAACATAGCGCAAAAATGGAGAAGGCAGAGAATAAGTACTTGTCCCGTACTAAATTTTTGATTAAGTGATATAATAGTAGACATTAGTAGGTAAAATTTTAGTACTGGGATGATCAGAAATATTTCTATAGGCATAGACATGGGGTCCACCACCACCAGAGTGGTAGTGGGAGAATTTTTAAAAGGAGAAAAAAATCCTAAAATTATTGGTATCGGCGAAAGCGAAACAAAAGGCATCCGACACGGATATGTTGTTAATATTCCTGAAGCAATAATTTCACTCAAAAATGCAATCTCTTTAGCTGAAAAAAGTTCGGGTATAAAAATTAAGCATGCCTTAATTTCAATTGGTGGTGTAACTTTGCGCGGAGATATAAGTAGCGGTGTAGGAATTATTTCCAAAGCTGATGGTGAGGTTACTAATTTAGATATAAATAAAGCGCTAGAAGATTGTGAAGATAATTTAAATTTAAATAATAAAAAAATAATCAAGATATTTCCTCTTTCCTTTAAACTCGACGGCAAAGAGATACTAGGCCGACCAGAAGGGATGAAAGGAACTAAACTTGAAATTAAGGCTCTTTTTGTCACTTGTTCTAATTCTCATTTTGAAGATTTATTAGAAGTTATAACCTCAGCTGGAATAGAACCAATAGATATAATGGCTTCTCCCGAAGCTGGAAGTTATGTCGCTTTGTCTGAAAAACAAAAGATAGTAGGCGGAGCTTTAGTTAATATCGGATCTGAAACAGTCTCACTTTCTGTCTTTGAAAATGGAACACTCGTTTCCCTTCATACATTTTCTATTGGCGGAGCAGATATTACAAATGACATTGCTTTAGGAATGAAAGTTTCGCTTGAAAACGCAGAACGTCTAAAGCTTGGGAATATTGCAGAAGATTTTTCAAAGAAGAAATTGGATGAAATTATTGAGGCACGTCTTTTTGATATTTTTGAATTAATAGAAAATCATTTGAAAAAAATAAAAAGAAATGAATTGTTGCCAGCTGGCGTGGTGTTCATCGGTGGAAGTGCAAACATTCCTCTGCTCGAAGAATTTTCAAAAACTGCTCTAAAACTTCCTTCTAAAATAGGCACAACTGAAATTTTTGGAAATGTAAAAACAAAATTACGTGATCCTTCTTGGTTTACCGTTCTTGGTCTTTTAATGTCTGATGATAAAAATACTTTTCATCCTGAAGGTGTGTGGAAAGATTTTTGGAATAGGTTAAAAAGAATACTAAAATCAAATGTTAAGCAACTAATGCCCTAAAAATTAGATTCTAGCGACTAGGTTCTAGAAAAAAGAAGCTCTTTACTTTTTTTTGTTTTCTACTATGATAGGAAGTATATAAATTAGTCAAATTTTATTAATAAATTCCGCCAAAGGCGGATCAGCCTCTGGCTGAAACAAGTATTAAATATATGCCTAAATTAAACCCTGAAATACAAAGTTTTGCTCGTATTATGGTCATCGGAATAGGAGGATCCGGTAAAAACGCCATAAATCATATGATTAACTCCAAGGTCAAAGGTGTGTCCTTTATTTGTATGAATACTGACACCCAAGATTTGCATCATTCTTTAGCAGAGAAAAAAATCCATATCGGAAAAAATCTGACTAAGGGTCTGGGTGCTGGAATGAATCCGGAAATCGGCAAGAAAGCGGCCGAAGAAACAAAATCAGAAATTCAAGATACTATCAAGGGAGCTGATATGATTTTCGTTGCTTGTGGAATGGGCGGAGGCACCGGTACCGGCGCCGCACCAATCGTTGCTCGAGCAGCTAAAGAACAAGGAATACTTACGGTGGCTGTTGTTACCAAACCTTTCTTTTTTGAAGGTAATCAACGAATGAAAATTGCTGAAAAAGGAATTGAAGAATTAGGAAAAGAAGTGGATGCAATTATTATTATTCCAAATGATAAATTAATCCAGTTGGCAGACAAAACCACAAATTTCAAAGATGCTTTCGCTAGTTGCGATAATGTTTTGCGTCAAGCAGTGGAAGGTATTTCAGATTTAATTACTACTCCAGGTATCATCAATGTTGATTTCGCAGATATTAGAGCTGTTATGGCAGACGCCGGAAGTGCTTTGATGGGTATCGGCGTTGCCTCAGGTGACGGGCGTGCTTCAAAAGCAGCTCTGCAAGCTATCAATTCTCCCCTTTTGGAAGTTTCTATCAATGGCGCTAAGGGAGTATTGTTTGCTATTTCTGGTGGAGATGACATCACTATTCATGAAATACAAGACGCAGCTAAAATAATTACAGAATCTATAGACAAAGATGCAAAAGTAATCTTTGGAACAATTAAGGACGATAAATTAAAGAAGGGCGAATTAAAAGTTACAGTTATTGCTACCAGTTTTGCCAGTGATGCACCTCGAAAAACTCTTTTCAGCGGAAGTAATATTTTGAACCAAACTTTGTTAAAAGAAGAAAATGCAGACAAGGCGATAAAAGAAATACACAATACTATTCAAAGTTCCAATAAAAGTAATAACAGTGATTTTCTAAAAAAAGCTGAAAAAAAAGAAGAAGAAATAATTATAGATGACGAGGGAGAAGACTGGAGCGCTGTTCCAGCATTCTTAAGACGCAAAAAAAATTAGCACTAGATAGTTGTGCTATAATATTTAAATGACTTACGATTTGATAATAATTGGAGGCGGACCGGCTGGTGCGGCAGCTGCGGTGTATGCGTCTCGCAAAAGATTGAAAACCTTATTCATCACTAAAGAATGGGGTGGGCAATCTGTTGTTTCCGAACAAATTTTTAATTGGATCGGCACTGTTTCTATTTCCGGAGTAGATTTAGCCAATAATCTAAAAAATCACGTTTTGGTAAATGCCGGAGATAGTTTAGAAGTGAAGGAAGGAAATATCGTCAATTCTGTTTCAAAAGAAAATATTTTATTTAAAGTAAGAACAGACGACCAAAAAGAATTTTTAACCAAAACAATTTTAATCACTACCGGAAGCGGACGCAGAAAATTGGAAGCAAAAAATGCAGACAGACTGGAACATAAAGGACTTACCTATTGCGCTTCTTGCGACGGTCCCCTTTTTGCCGATATGGATGTGGCCGTGATTGGTGGAGGCAATGCTGCTTTTGAAAGTGCAGCTCAATTGCTTGCCTATTGTAAATCTGTAACTCTTTTACACCGAAGTGAAAATTTTAAAGCTGATGAAATCACAGTGGAAAGAGTTTTAAAAAATCCAAAAATGAAAGCCATAAAAAATGTTGAACTTCTGGAAATAAAAGGAGAAAAATTTGTGGAAGGATTAGTTTATAAAGACAATGTCACTGGCATAGAAACAGAATTAAAAGTTTCTGGTATTTTTGCTGAGATTGGACAAATTCCAAACACCAGTTTTGTTAAAGACCTCGTTCCACTCGATGAAATAAGACGTATAAAAATAAATCCGCTCAATCAAAAAACAGAAATTCCAGGTATTTGGGCGGCCGGAGATTGTACTACTGTTTTATATCATCAAAATAACATCGCCGCCGGCGATGCCATCCGCGCTTTGGAAGATATTTATCTTTATATTCATACTAAATAAAACATAGACATCTTTTATTTCGTGTGCTATAATGGGATTAGAAAAAATCCATAAAGGAGGTTAAATTGAAAAAGAAAAATAATTTTTCAAAAAAGATTCCAGTTCAAAAAATTTTAATAGATACCATAAGGATCTATTTTTTTGGACTTTTAATCTTTTTTATATCTTTTTCTCTTGCACTTGTTCTTATTAAAGAAGGATTCTCTGCACATCAAACAGAGAAAATATCAATGATAGGGATGATTTTTGTTTTCTTGGTTATTTATCGGTTTTTGAACAAAAAATCGAAACAAAAAAAGGAGGTTATTTGAAAACTATCTTATTGATTATGATGATAATATTTTATATCTATAAAGATATTATCATCTCCGTTGCCATAGGAATAATAATAGCAATTCCCATATTCTTTCCATTATTCACGATAATTGCTTTAATTGTTTTTGTTCTTCTTATGGCACTTTTAATGAAAAAACCCGATGTGTAAAGTAGCTCGGGTTTTTGTTTTTGCAATTCAAAATAAAAATGTTATTATAAATTTTGCATGGCCCTATCGTTTAACCAAATAGACTATAGCGGACATCGGCTTTAAAAAAGCCCAAAAGTTTGTGGTCATAGAAAGTTAAAATAAAAGTTATTTGGCCCTATCGTCTAACGGTTAGGACATCGGCTTTTCAAGCCGGTAATTCGGGTTCGATTCCCGGTAGGGTCACATTTTCTACAAAAGGAGATGTGGCTGAGCGGTTGAAGGCACCGGTTTCGAAAACCGGCATACCGAAAGGTATCGGAGGTTCGAATCCTCCCATCTCCGCCAAGTTTCACTTTTTGTGAAATCGTAAGAAATTGCCTCGGCGCAAAGCGCCTCGGCATGGTATTTTTCCGCTATTTTGAAGGCATTTTTGAAATCCAAAACCAAGGTGCGGTCGGCAATGCGGAAGTTCGCAGAGCAA
>JAPLXV010000035.1 GCA_026395895.1 Candidatus Nomurabacteria bacterium
TCCGAGCACTTTCTTGCACCTTGCTGAGCATGTCATCCATGGTCAACATTCCTTTCCTTGCTTTATTGCAAACCTCGCTGACAGACCCGAAACGAATGTTCCAAACCCCAGCTATCCATTTTTGAGTATACACCCAAATAGACGTCTTGTCAATAGCGATAAAATATGGCTTAAAACAAGGGTAAATTGTAAAATCGCTTGGCATTTTCGACCAACGCTGTCAAAACTTCCTCTCTTGGCTCAGGCCGTAATTCGGCCTGACTGCGCAGGCAGGCAATTTTTTCGGCGACAAATTGCACATAGGCTGGCTCGTTACGCTCGCCTCGATGTGGCGCCGGCGTGGCGAAGGGTGCGTCCGTCTCGGACATGATTCGATCAAGAGGTGCATTTTTAACTATTTCGTCGTATTGATCTGTGAAAGTAATAACACCAGGGAAAGACAAATAGCCACCTAGGTCTAAGAATTTTTGCGCCGTCGGCCAATCACTGGTGAAAAAATGCATATCAAATTGCAATTTATCGCCAACCTTATTTTTGTACTCTTTTAAAATTTCATAACAATCATCATAAGCATCCGTACTTTTTTCGCTCGCTCGGCAATGAATCATCAATGGCTTTCCGACCTCAATGGCTAGTTCTATGTGCTTCCTAAAGAGCTCCTTCTGTTTTTCTTTTATTTCTTCAATTTTTAATTTTGCATTGTTATTTTGATTTTTGATTTTTGATTTTTGATTTTTATAATATTCTAAACCGCACTCGCCGATGGCTACCACCTTATCATCTTTAGCTAATTTGGCAATCACGGCAAAATCGCTGTCCCCGCCTTCGGTCGGGTGAATCCCCACAGTTGCCCAGCAACCCCCAACTTCGCCAAGGCTTCGTCGGGCAAGTTCGCCTAACTCCTTGGCCTGTTCGAGCGCAAGCTCCGATGATTTTTCATCAGCGCCAACATTTACAAACCAAGTGCCATTTTCGATTGTTCGCTTCCCCACCTCCTGCCAGTCTTGTTCAAACTGCATGTTGAGATGAGTATGTGCGTCAAAAAATTTCGGGGTCATAAAATTAATTTAAAATGTAAAAATCAAAATGCAAAATTGCAAGTCAAAAATAAAAAATGTTAATCTTTACGCAAAAAGAGAGGAGTTTCTGGTTTTTTGTTATCTTTAATCAATTTCTTCAATTTGGCATTCGTCTCGGGCATCACTGGATTTAACATGCGCGCAATCGTGTACAATTCAAGAACAAGATCGGTGATCATCTCTTTGCCCTTGGCCTCATCAACTTTTATCACTTTAAACGGTTCGGTGGCTTGAATTTTCTTATCCAAGATTTGGATTTTATCCCAGATATAATCCATCGCCTTCTTTAGATCAAATTCTTCGTAAAATTTAAAGTAATCAGTCAAATCTGTTTTTTCTGGAATCTCCGGACACTTCTCTAAATATTTTTCCGATAGAGTTAAAATTCGAGAAGATAAATTACCAAGGCCATTGGCCAAACCTGAGTTATATGATTCTTTGAAACGCTCGATCGTAAATGGGCTATCCTCAAAACTGCTAATTTCTTTCAAGAGAAAATACCGAAGAGCATCTGTTCCATATTCTTTAGCAATATCACGAGGGTCAATAACATTACCGAGCGTTTTTGACATCCGAATTCCACCTTCGCCAGTGATAAAGCCATTGATAATAACTTGATGAGAATTCGGTAACTCAGCCGACATCAGCATCGCCTGCCACATCGCGGTTTGGAAACGGAGATTATCCTTACCGCAATACTGTGTTGGGGTACCGTTCACCCAATATTTTTCAAATAAATCGGGCTCGCCCTGCGAAGCTTTAGCGGAGTAGGGCCAGTCAAGCGTTGAGATATAATTTACCAAGGCGTCGAACCAAACATAGATAACTTGCTCATCATCACCCGGCA
>JAPLXV010000031.1 GCA_026395895.1 Candidatus Nomurabacteria bacterium
ACTTTCAGGAAGCCTGGCTGCGTTTCGGGTTCCGGAAAGAAGCACAGCTCGTCGTCGGCCAGTTCAAACCGCCCTTTGGGAGAGAGAGGTTTACGCCGGATTTTCTCATCCTCACCATCGACAGGTCCCTGGTAACGGACGCCCTGACCCCGGATGGACCCTACATCGATTCGTTCTACCGCGATCGAGGGGTTCAGTTGGATGGGGAACCTAGACCCGGCCTCCGGTACGCTGTAGCCGCTTTTGACGGGCGAGGCGCGAATCACCAGTTCCACGGAATCGGCCCGCTACTGGCCGGCCAAGTGACAGGTGAAGTGCTTCGAGGGCGTCCGGTCCTGGGCCGTCCGCTTACAGTGCAGATTGGAACTGCGACAGCCTTTCGATGGGGCCGGGACCTCCCCTTCCGTCCATGCTGCGCTGGCGAACTCGCGCCTGCGATGGAGCACTTCCGAGGAGCAGATCGCCGTTGGGACGCGGAGTTTTCAGGCGACTGGGGCGATGTATCCGTGCGGGCTGAATACATGCGCGCTCATCTCGACTTTGACTCCACTGGAACCCGCGATCTGGTGGCGTCCGGATGGTATGTGCTGGGCGCCAAGCATATTTCGCGGAAATGGCAACTCATAGCGAAGTATGAGCGATTCGACCCGGACACGAACGTGGCCAGTAACAAGGACGTCCGGCAGACGACGCTCGGACTGAACCACTACATCCGCCAGAACCGCTTCAAAGTGATGGCCGGATACGTCATCCGCCAGGAGCGAGTCCGACCCATCGCGAATAATCTCTTCCAGGTTCAACTCCAGTATTTCTTGCACTGAAGTTGTTGGCCACTTGGCTGAATAGCCAAACATCTGTTATGATCCGGATATGGATTGCAAGACTCGCGCCCGTTTTGAGGCTCGCGCCGGAATACTGAAGGCCTTGGCGCACCCTTCCCGGCTGTTTATGGTGGATCAACTCTCGCAAGGAGAACTCTGTGTCCGCGAGTTGACCGAGCTGGTGGGGGCAGACATATCCACGACCAGCAAGCACTTGTCCGTGCTCAAGTCGGCTGGAATCGTTGCGGACGAGAAGCGCGGGATGCAGGTCTACTACCGTCTCAAAATGCCGTGCGTGCTCCGCTTCTTCGACTGTATGGGAGAGGTGATCGAGCAGACCGCGCGCGAGCACATGGACATGGTTTGCAGCCGCTGAAGTGACCAAAGGAACAAAACCCATGAATTTCCGATTGGCATTCGCATATTACCGATCAACGGTCCAGATGTTCTGGTCGCAGGAGGAGCCTGCGGGCGTGTAAGAACATGAACTCAAAGAGAAGTATCTCCCCTTTTCTGATCGCCTTTTTCCTGCTGAGCTTCGGCTATCTTGCCTTCCGCAGCGGGCGCTCGACAAAGAACTGCCAAGACCTGACTTCCGTCCAGGCAGCGGTGTTGGAGAAGGGCTCCACCGCCCCCGCTAAGCGGGTTGAGGAAGGCTCGAAGATCATCGCCTACTACTTCCATGTGAACGTTCGTTGCATCACTTGCCGAACGATCGAGGCGTATTCGAAGGAGGTCATCCAGGGGCAGTTCGCGAAGGAGATCGCATCCGGCCGCATCGAGTGGAGGCTTGTGAACATTCAGAACCCCGAAAACCGCCATTTCATTCAGGATTATCAGCTCTTCACGAGGTCCCTGGTGCTGGTGCTTTACAAAA
>JAPLXV010000017.1 GCA_026395895.1 Candidatus Nomurabacteria bacterium
GATCTAGACGTGTGCTCTTCCGATCTAGGAACAGTAGATGTTTCTCTCTCACCTCCTCGCGGTACTAGTTTGACTTATTTTATAAGTAATACTAGTGGATGTTTGGGTGCTACTGGTGGGTATAGTCAAAATGATGGCTGTTATGCTTGGATAGGGAATGGGGGAGTACAATCTTTTATTTTTCCAGCACCCTCTTTGGGGTCTTTAAAATTAACCGCTGACCCAAATACCATAACCCCTTATCATTGGGGACAAGGTTTTACTATAAGTGCAGCATCTAATACTCCTCCGGGAACTTATTCAGCTACGGTTTGGTATAATGCCGGAAGATTTGGAGCAGGCGGACAAGTGCCCAATGCTAATAATTGTTGTGACTCAGGGAGTGTTTCATTTAATATAACCGTTCCGGCACCTCCTCCTCTTTCGGTAACTCAAAGTGGTTTAGTGTGGAGTACTTCTGCTAAACCTACAACAGCAAATAGTAGAACGAGAGATGGTTTAACAACTAATGGTTCTTTTGTAAGTAATATGACAGGGTTAACACCTAATACCATATATTATGTTCGTGCTTATGCCATAGATAATTTAAGTGCGACTCATTATGGTGATGATGTTACTTTTACGACTGCTCCTCTTCCCGCACCCACTTTATCTCTTACAGCAAATACCCTTAGTCCTTCTAGTATTTCTGTTGGCTCTTCTGGTACATCCACCATAACAGTAACCAGCAGTAATATTAATGCTTCTGGTATCTCACTTACTACTAACGCAAATGGTACAGGTCTTCAACTCGGTTTAATCCCTTCTGTTGTTTCTGGAAATGGAAGCTTAACCAGTACTCTTACTGTGGGTGTAGGAACTGCTACATCAGCAAGTTGTCCAGCGGCAAGTCCTTGCATAGTGACCGTAACCGGAAGTGGAACTGGAACAAATACAAATCCAACCCCTCCAGCTTCAGTAAATGTCCCTGTAACCGTTGCTGCACCAATGTCCGGCTCACTTTCTGTTCCTTCTTGTGTTATCCCTTCTGGAGGCAGTAGTTGTACCTCAACCGCAAGTTGGAGCATAGAAAATCCTCAAGCACCCACAACTGCTATTACTTGGTCTGGAGGTTTAGTAAATGTCAGTAATTCTCTAACTCCTTCTTCTCAGCGAGGCACTGCATCTGTAACTGTTCCATATCCATCTCGAACTTTTTACCTTTATAACAATGGCGTAGAACCACCTCTTTCTCAATCTACTGCTTATGCTTCTTGTGCCTCTCCTACCGTATGGAATACTACTAGTGGTACATGTGCGCGGATTATTATACCGCCTGTAACCACCCCTGCGCCAATTTCCGCAACTGCTGTTTCGTCAAGCCAGATAAATGTATCTTGGGGAGCTTCCACTGGCGGAGATGGATCGCGAATTGCATATAATATACACAGATGTGCTGGCGCTGGATGTACAGCCAATCAATATATTGATTGGGGCTATCCGACAAGTTATTCAGATACAGGTCAATGGAACCAAACACCACTATCGTGTAATACAACATATGGATATAGAGTTCGGGCTTACGATGGTAGAGGTAGTGCTTCTCTTTCTGGTTTTTCCTCTTCTGCTTATGCCACGACTGCAGCCTGTTCTCCACCTGTTGATGGTTATTGGGGTGCTTGGAGTGGTTGCAGCGCTTCTTGTGATGGTGGAACGCAAACTCGTTCCTGTATAGGTCCTTCTAATGGAGGAGCTCCTTGTTCTGGTGTATCTTCTCAATCTTGCAATACTCAAGCTTGTCCTCCTATTGAATGTTCTCCTCCTCTTTCAAAAACTGTAACCGTTGCCTGTGATCCAATAGCTGATTATTCTGTCACTGGTTCAGTAACTAGAAGTCAAGAAAAAAGTGTTTATCCAGGTTGTACTTTTCCGTCAGCACCGGTTACCGTTTCTAACTCTTCATATGTAAGTGATACTTGCGTTTATACAGCTAACCCTACAATGTCCGGCACCCTTTCTGGTTCCAATTGTACAATCGCTTCTGGGGCAAATAGTTGTTCAACTACTCTTTCTTGGAGCACAACAAATCCTGTAGGAACTTCTGCTGTAACTTCTTCTTATCCTGTTGCTAATACCACTGTCGTTAGTGGAAATTCAGGTAGTCAATCGGTATTAATTCCATACAGTTCCAGAGATTTTTATCTTTACAACAATACTAAATCTCTTGTTCCTACTTCTCCTAACGGTGCTGGTGTTGTTATCACAGCAAGTTGTATTTCTGGCACTACTTGGAGCAGTGGTCAAAATAAATGTATAGTTGCCGTTCCTCCTACTCCCACCGCTTCCATTTCCGCTAGTCCTTCTTCTGTTGCTTCTGGCGGAGCGGTTACCATCACTTGGTCTTCCAGTAATGCTACTACTTGCGCAGGCACAGGCTTTAACACCGGAGGAGCTACATCATCACCTCCTGGTGGCGTTACCGTTTTTCCGACCTCTAACACTACCTATGGATTATCTTGTGACAATGGAACAGTAGTGGTAAATAGTTCTACCTCTGTTACTATCTCTTCCGCTGGGACAAAGAAGAAGCCGATAATTATAGAGAATTAAATCCTTTATCAAAAAATCTCCCATTCGGGAGATTTTTTGATATAATTAATTAAATAAATTATGTCATTAACATTTATACCAAAAATATCACGTTATGCAAATTTGTATTTTTTCATTCAAAATTTATCTGAATGACATTTTTCAAAAAACTTAATCTATTGGAACACAATATTAGTAAATTAAAATTAATAAAGTAAATATATGATTAACGAAAAACATTTAATCCATTCTGCAGTTTATGGGATTTTAAGAAAAGACAATAAAATTCTTTTGATGAGAAGATTTAACACAGGATATAAAGATGGTTTTTTAACGCTTCCAGCAGGACATATAGAAAAAGATGAGTTACCAAAAGAGACAATGCTTCGCGAATTAGAAGAAGAAACTGGATTGATTTGTGATTTTGAATCAATAATTGGGATGTACGCAATGCATAGAATAAGCGATTCAGGTAGGACTTATGTAGATTATTATTTTGAAATTTCAAAATATAATGGCAATCCAGAGATTAAAGAACCTGAAAAATGTGACCACATTGATTGGTATGACATAGAAGCTATCCCTGAAAATACACTTCCACATATTAAAATAGCATTAAACCATATAAAGAACAAAGCCCCGATATCTGAAATGCGAGAAATAGATTAAGTTTATATTGTATTTAGCAATTTATAGATTCTGCGGTATAATATAGATATATATGTTTGATTTAAGTTTCCTTGGAGATATAAAAGCTATTTTGGGAATGATTGCAGGAGTTATAGCTTTTTTGGCTTACGTAGTTTATGTGGTTTCTATTTTTAGAGGAAAAACAAAACCCAATAGAGCCACTTGGTGGATTTGGGCGTTTATGGGTTTAGTGGTTGGGCTAAGTTATTATGCCTCTGGGGCTGAAAATACCATTTGGGTTCCATTTGTTGAGTTTATAGGACCGTTTTCTATTGCATTATTATCAATAAAATATGGAGAAGGTGGATTAGAAAATAAAACTGATTTAATTTGTTTATTTGGAGCAGTTGTCAGTATTATTCTTTGGATTATTTTTGATAATCCAGTAATTGCTCTTGTCACTAATCTTGCCGTAGATTCTTTTGCTATTATTCCAACAATTAAAAAATCATACTTACGACCAGAAGGGGAAGATTTTTGGGCTTGGTTTGGTACTGGAATGGCTGATACCCTAAATATGTTTGCTGTTGAAAGATTTACGTTTGCCATACTTGTTTATCCTATTTATATGCTTGTTTCCGATTTAATTATAATTTTTATACTTCTTTTAAGAAAAAAGAGTATAATAAGAGATACGAGTTTTCTTACAAAACATGATTAATTTATGAAAATATATATTGGAAAAAGTAAATTGCATGGGAAGGGACTTTTTGCCTCGAAGGATATAAAAAAAGGAGAAACAATTTTTATTATAAAAGGTCACAGAGTTAGTTTTTTAATTAATGATAAAAAACAAGCCCAAATTGCTGGGTTAAATTGGGTTGGCGTGGGTAAAAATGAGTGGGTAGACCCGATAAAACACTGTGTCTATTTTAATCATTCTTGTGAGCCTAATTCTGCAATCAAAGGAAAGGTAACTGTGGTGGCGCTTAAAGATATAAAAAAAGATGAGGAAGTATTGTTTGATTATTCTTTTAATGAAGCCGATATTTTTTGGCATATAAAATGCAACTGTGGTTCTAAAAACTGTAGAAAAATAATAAAATCAATACAATTTTTACCTCATAAACATTTTACTAAACATATATCTAAAGTTCCAAAATATTACAGACAGATTTTTAAAAAATTTAATGTGTCAAATTTTAAAAATGCAGATGATTTAAAGACCAATTGGGTGGATTTTATAAAGAAAGATTCTAGTGTATAATATAATTAAGATGATAGATAAAAAATCTAAAATTTTTTTCGGAATATTTTTTTCTCTAATAGCGATTTCTGTTGTTCTTATTTATTATCGTTATATGGTAATCAAAGATATTGTTTTTTTAACAGATGAAAAAGCATTTAATCAATCATTATTAGAAGGACAATAAAATGGAAACATCTATCCAAACATTTATAGGAATGTGTCAATGGGGAACTTCAAGCTTTTTAGTTTTTTCGAGCAATGTGTTTGGTGAATTGATATACTATTCGCATTTTTTTGCATTGATTTTGTCTTTGGCTATTGGTATTCTAGTATTTTTTAGAGACAGGAAATCACTTTTGAATCAATTGCTTTTTTTAATAACTGTAATGTTTTCGTTGTGGGTATTTTTGGATCTAGTTGTCTGGGCGACAGAAAAGCCAGAATATACTATGTTTTTCTGGTCTCTAATGATTTTGGTTGAGCCTTTAGTATATGCTCTATGCCTTTATTTTGTGGATGTTTTTGTCAACAAAAAAGACATAAGTTTGAAGAAAAAATTTGGTATCTTTTTGCCGTTATTGCCAATAATAATTTTATTACCAACAAAATTTGTCTTACAAGGTTTTGATCTAACCAATTGCAACAGGGATGTGAGTGAAGGTTTTATCGCTGTTTATTATGTATACTTGATTGAAATTTTTTATTCTTTTTGGATATTACTTTTCTTATTCAAGGAATATAGAAAAGCGATACAAGAAATGAAAAAACAAATACTATTCATCATGGCTGGAATAGTAATGTTTTTAATAAGTTTTGTTTCCGGAAATATTATAGGAAGTTTGACTGACAACTGGGTAATTGCACAAATTGGTCTTTTTGGTATGCCGATTTTTGTTGGGTTTCTGGCTTATATGATAGTGAAATTTAAGAGTTTTAATATTAAGTTAATAGGAACTCAAGTGCTTGTGTTTGTTTTAGGTTTCTTAGTTCTGGCAATTTTATTTATTCGCAACATTGGAGATGTCAGAATTGTGGTAGGTTTTACTTTATTATTTGTAATTGCTTTAGGATATGCTCTTGTTAAATCTGTCAAAAAAGAGGTAGAACAGAAAGAAGAATTGGCAAAATTGAATATTGATTTACAAGAACTTTTGAAACAGAGGGAAAGTTTGGTGCATTTGGTTACTCACAAAGTGAAAGGATCTTTTACACGTTCAAAATATATTTTTGCGGGGATGCTTGATGGAATGTTTGGCGACATAAATGAAGAAGTAAAAAAGAGGGCACAGCAAGGACTTGATTCGGACAATATGGGAATTGAGACAGTTGATTTAGTTTTGAATGCGGCTAATTTGGAAAAAGGCACGGTGAAATATGATATGAAGAATATTAATTTCAGAGAATTAGTGGAAAGTTCAATATCTGATAAAAAGATTTCAATTGAAGCGAAAGGATTGAAATTAGAAACAGAAATAAAGCCTGCCCGCCAAGGCGGGGATGATACTTATAATGTTCTGGGTGATGTTTTGTGGCTGAAAGAGGTATCAAATAATTTGATAGAAAATGCCCTAAAATATACCAGAGAAGGAAAGATAACAGTGGGACTCGAGAAGAAAGACAACCCCGCCAAGGACGGGGCAAGAAAAATTTTGTTTTATGTTAAAGATACAGGTATAGGAGTAACGCCAGAAGATAAAGCTAATTTATTTACCGAAGGCGGACGTGGAAAAGAATCAGTAAAAATAAATGTAGATAGTACTGGCTATGGTCTTTATTCTGTTAGATTAATAGTAGACGCTCACAAGGGTAAAGTCTGGATGGAACCCAACAAAGAAGCCAACGGCTCTGTATTTTTTGTAGAATTAGATGCGGTTTAGATTTATACTGCATAGAATTCATAAATATGTTATAATATAACGATGAATTCAAGGGAGAAAACTAAAGAAATAATCAAAAATACACTTATTGAAAAAGGAGCTAATTTTGTGGCGCTTTTTGGATCTTTTGCTAGAGGAGAAGAGAAATCAACAAGCGATATTGATATTTTGGTTAATTTTAAAGATCCAATTTCTTTATTTGACCATGCTGGTATTGAAATTGAGCTTGAAGAAAAAACTGGCAAAAAAATTGATTTAGTAACCGAACGTGGATTATCAAAATACATTCGTCCGTTTATTATAAATGATATTGCAACTCTTTATGAAGGAAGATAGCGTTTATTTAAATCATATACTTGAAGCAATTAATTAATAATATCTTTGAAGATACGAATAGTTTTACCGAAGAAAGATTTTTATCAGATAGGACAATCAAAGATACTGTGACGCGCAATATTGAAGTTATAGGAGAAGCTGTTAAACTTGTTTCTGAAGAGGTAAGGGCAAAAAATACTGAAATACCATGGCAGAAAATTGCTCGCACCAGAGATATGTTAATCCATCACTATTTTGACGTAGATGATAAAGAACTTTGGAAAATAGTTGTAAATGATTTACCTCTGCTTAAAATATCAGTACAGAAAATTCTGTCAGATTGATTGTAGATGCTCACAAAGGCAAAGTCTGGATGGAACCGAACAAAGAAGCCAACGGCTCTGTATTTTTTGTAGAATTGGATGCGGTTTAAAAAATGAAGAGTATTTATTAATGCCCTGTTATTTTAATTGTTAAATTGTCAGCAAAAATATTTGACACAAAGTTATTTCTTTAATATAATCATTTTTATGGACTCTTCCAAAAAAGTACTAGTTTTGTTTTCTGGAGGTAGAGATTCTTCTGCTGCTGCGATTGAAATGATACGTGCTGGATACTCTATAAAATTATTTAGTTATCAGTTAAAAGAATTAATTGGTCCGCACGGAGATTCGGCTCCAGATATTAGGCATTTAGAATTAATGAATGCTTTTCCCCAATGTGTTGATGTAAAACGCACTATTGTAAGAAATTTATATTTAGTTAAGAAATTAGCAATAGATAAAACAAATATTACTCATGTCGTATATCCCATTGCTGTTGCGCTCGCTATTCATTCGAGTGCCATTTTATTTTGTTTAAAAAATGACATTCATGATATTGTATGTGGGTATTCTGGCTATCAAGCAAAACTAGATCGATATATTGAACAAAGAAACGATTTTTTCAAACTCATGGAATCTTTCTTAAAAGAATATGACATAAATTATCATGCTCCAGTTATAGATAAATCAAAAGATGAAATAATAGATATTTTAGATCAATGTGGTATTAGTTCAAACTCACTTGAGAGTAAATCAATTTTTATTGGTGGACCATTTGAAATTGACAAAGTATTGAAATATTGGGATGAATCAATTCCTATATGTCGAGAATATATTGCAAAAATGCGATCTTTACGTACATCAACATGATATTCATATCTCCATATGTAAAAAAAGCACTTTGTTTTGCCGCCCAAAAACACGACGGGCAATATCGTAAAGGCGATTCTATTCCATATATTGTACATCCTATACAAGTTGCTTTTGGTGTGAGTAAATATACGAACGATCAAGAAATTATAGCTGCAGCTCTTTTGCATGATGTGCTTGAGGATTGTGTGAACGTTTCTGTTCATCTTCTAAGAAAAGAATTTGGTAATCGTACTGCTCTAATGGTTAATGAATTAAGTTATAAAAAAACAAAAAAGAAAAAAACTTGGAAAGAAAGAAAAAAAATATACTTGAGTAAAATAAAAAGGGCTTCAAAAGATGCACTTATCATTGTTGCTGTTGATAAAATGTGCAATCTTGAATTATATATTGACATTCTAAAAAAAGAAAATAATATAATTTCTTTATTTAAAGGAACTCCTAGTGAATATTTTTGGTATTATAAAAAAATAGAGGAAATACTCAAATCTAAATTTGGCAGTGGTAGTCGAATTGTAAAAGATTACAATAAAATATTAAAATTGCTTGAAAAAGAAAACCTGTAAAACAAATTACAGGTTTTTTAAAAATGTTGAGTATATTTTTTTGTATCCCTCATGGAGGGATTTATTTATTGAATCAAACTCGTGCGTAGTGATTTGTATCTCAAACGGTACATTGTTTTTGTATCCAATAAATTGAATTTGTCTAAAGAATTTTCCTTTATTAAGTAGACTAATACATTCCTTAGGTGTCTTAATGTAATCGTGATCAAGATAACCAACATATGCAGATGAAATTTTTTTCAAAACGAGATATGCTTCTTCGACAGAATCAACGAGGATACGAATTGCATATATATCGTCAATCATAAATAAATCTGTAGTATTTTTATGGTACATCTTTTTTCTAAGAGTTTCTTCATCCTTTACGCGATAAATTATTTCGGAGTTGTTTACACATACGACTACGAGTTTTTGTATAGTTTCTGCTAAAGACTCAACTGAGCAACCAATACGCTTTATATAGGTCAAAATTAAACCAGATGATCTCATAATATACCTCCTTTTATTTAAAATTCGTTTATGTCAAAGAATATTTTTCAGCAACTTATAATATACCAAATTAAAGAGATTTGTCAATCCAAAAAGAATTTTAACCCTTTAGAATTAAGTTCTGCTAGAACATAAGTATCAGATAACTAGAATTATTTTAATGAATTTAAGCTCTTTTGTGTTATTAGTATAATACTATAATAAAAGCTATTGTTTTTGATTACGGCGGAGTGATAGAACAAGAGGAAGGGGATTTGATACAAAAAATAGCGGATTATTTAAAGATTACCAAAGAAGATTGGCACAAAGTTTATTTTTCTCAATTATTTTTTTTTAATTTGATTAAAAAAAATTTGTAAACTCATCAATTTCTTTAAAAGAAGAAAGTGTAATCACTTTATCTTTATATGGTTCAATAATTTCAGTGGGTGTTAGTTTTCCTTTTCTATATCCTAATTTGTGTTTTTTATAAAGAACGTGTTTCATAAGTTTGTATAATCCTCCTATAGTTTCATTATCTCTTTGAAAATATCTCTTAATAAGAAATATCCATTGAGTAAGTACATTTTTATATTTAAGATGAATAATTATATCTGCGGAATGGAGACCAGGCTCAAGTAAATGTTTAGTCGTGCCTTCAATAAGCCACTTTTCACCTTGGAAGATTTTTGATATGAGATTAATACTTTCTTTTCTGTCTCGTTTCTTTGTAAATTTTATCTCATAAAAAAAATCATCAGTTGAATGATTTTGGATTCCAAATTTTTTAGAAATTTTTGATGCAAGCGTAGATTTTCCTCTACATGCATCTCCGACAATAAGTATTCTATTAAGGATTTTATTTACCATAATGTTTTAATTTGCATTATTTTTCAGCCAAATCTGACTATCATAGCCAATTAAGACTCTGTCTTTTTTGTTTATTCCTAATTTTTTTAGAAAATCTAGCAGCTCATTTTTTACAGTTTCTCCGTCTTCATCTGATATTTTTTCTACTTCTATAAAAGAACCAAGCCCCTGTACTTCATCAAGGCAGATTTCATAATCACCATATTTTCCTTTTTGTCTCTTTTTATGGACTTCAACTGTTTGTTCAAATCCCAATAATTCAATAATTTCTTTTAACATATTTTTGTCGCTTACTTCTATTTCTTTTTCTATACAATCAAGTTCATCGCTACGATTTTTCTTTACGGTAAAAATAGTTTTTCCTTCTTGTTCTCTGATACGTAAAACAGGCATATTGTGCCTGTGATCTTTTAGATCAATTCCTTTTTGATTATAAATATAATCATTTTGAATGATTGGAGAAGACAGAACACATCCAAGTTCTTTAAGTTTTGCAGTTAAGATGTTTAGGTCTCTTACTTTAGCCTTTACTTCTATTTCATATTTCATATAATAAAGCAATTATAATGCTTTTTCTGAATCTTCTCAACTCTTTTTTTTGACTTTGTAAAATGCTACAATATTCTTATGACATGGGCTCTTAAAAGACAATTTTTTTATGTAGTTGTTTTGATTGTATTTTTGGGGATACTTGGATTTTTGATAATTTACCCACAAGTAAACAAGATTCCATCTTGCACAGACGGTGTTCAAAATGGGAATGAAGTAGGAATAGATTGTGGAGGTTCTTGTACTAAAGCGTGCAGTTTTCAGGTAGACCAAATTTCAGTATTATGGGCTCGTATTTTTGAAGTTATTCCTGGGCGTTATAATGCTGTCGCTTATCTTGAAAATCATAATAAAGATACAGCTATTTATAAAATAAATTACAAATTTCGTTTTGCTGACAAAGACAACATTTACATAGGCAAGAGAGACGGCGAAACTTTTGTTCCAGCTGGAGGGAAATTTGCTATTTTTGAAGCAGGCATCGGGGTTGGTAATTCTATTCCTGTTTATACTACTTTTGAATTTACCGAAACTCCGGTTTGGACTACAGTGCCAGAAGATAAATTAAATCAATTGAAAGTTTTAGTTTCAGATATAAAATTAGAAAATCAAAACACCGCTCCACATCTTTCTGCTACCATAAAAAATGATTCTCTTTTTACTATTCCAGAAGTTAGTGTAGTGGCGCTTTTGTATGATCAGAAAGGTAATGCTATTTCTGCTAGTCGCACCTACTTGGATGTATTGGCGGGAGGAGAAAGTAAAAACATTGATTTTACTTGGCCGGAACCTATACCGGGGAATGTAATTGCCAAAGAAATAATCCCTATGTATAACATTTTTCTGGTTAAGTTAAAATAAATCCGCCAAAATTTTTTACAAAAAGAAAGTTATAAAATTAATAATAAAGAAAATAATAAAATTTAGGCGGATAAAGAAATGATGGAAAAAGTTCTCAAAAGAATAGATTGGCTCTTGGTTTTTTTTGTTCTTCCGATAGTATTAGCCGGCCTTTTCACCATGAAATCATTTACCCCTCAGGAGGGAAGTGTTAATTTTTTTGATAAACAAATTATTTGGATTGTATTAGCTTTTATTATTTTCTTTGTTTTTTCTTTTATTGATTTTAGATTTTTGCGTCGGACAGATGTGTTGGTGACTCTATTTTTGATATTTTCTAGTTTATTAATTATTTTATTCGTTGTTGGGCACATAGCTAAAGGAGCGCAGAGCTGGTTTTCTTTTGGTGTTTTTTCTTTTCAACCAGTAGATTTGATGAAGCTAGTGTTGATTCTGATATTATCAAAATATTTTTCTCGTCGGCACGTGGAAATTAGAGACATCAAACATATTTTTATTTCTGGATTTTATGCATTTGTGCCTTTTGTTTTAGTTTTATTACAGCCTGATTTTGGCTCTGCCATGGTTATATTTTTGATATGGTTTGGCATGGTGCTTGTTTCCGGAATTTCTAAAACGCATTTATTTTTTGTTCTTTTAGGCGGGGCTGTCATTTTTGCTTCTCTTTGGATTTTTGCTCTGGCTCCATATCAGAAAGATCGTATCGTTAGTTTTATAAACCCATTGGCAGACATACATGCTTCTGGTTATAACGCTTCTCAATCCACCATTGCGGTTGGCTCTGGACAGATTTTAGGCAAGGGCTTGGGTTTTGGTACCCAATCACGATTAAAATTTTTGCCTCAACC
The DNA here is from genome assembly GCA_026395895.1 of Candidatus Nomurabacteria bacterium. Classification (GTDB taxonomy): domain Bacteria; phylum Patescibacteriota; class Minisyncoccia; order Phycocordibacterales; family UBA9973; genus UBA9973. Next base: position 11,995 of record JAPLXV010000017.1, read on the forward strand.
TCAATCTGATTTTATTTTTGCTGCTTTTGCTGAAGAATGGGGATTTATTGGTTCCTGCCTCATTCTTTTGCTTTATGGACTGGTTATTTGGAGAATTTTGCATTCTGCTTCTTTAGGGCTTTCTAATTTTGAGATGCTTTTCGGTATGGGAATTGCTATTTTTTTTATGAGTCATATACTCATAAATATTGGTATGAATCTTGGTTTGTTGCCTATTACGGGAATACCTTTACCATTTATGAGTTATGGGGGTTCACATTTGGTCACCGAATTTGCAGGATTAGGCATTTTAATGAATATGCGCAAGTATGCCCGTTCGGCCCACCGAGATGATATGAAGAATGAATTTTTGGGGGTATGACCTCACCCCTAGCCCCTCTCCTTGTAAAGGAGAGGGGAAGCCCAGACTTAAGTCAGAGTAGAGGTGAGGTGGATTGTCATGACTATATTAAAAAATAAATCTCAATTATTGTATCGTCGTAAAGAATTAAGAAAAAACCAAACAAAACAGGAAGAAATTTTATGGAAATGTATTAGAAACCGTAAACTTGGGGTTAAATTTAGAAGACAATATAGTGTCGGTGGTTATGTTTTAGATTTTTATTGTCCTGAAATTAAATTAGTTATAGAAATCGATGGTATTCAGCACTCAAGGAAAGAAGAAGTTTTATATGATCAGGAGAGAACAGAATATTTAGAAGTTTTAGATTGTAATGTTTTAAGATTTAAAAATATAGAAATAGAAAAAAATTTAGAAAGAGTTTTATCGAAGATTAAGGAGTTTCTCCCTTCTCCTTTATAAGGAGAAGGGTTTGGGGATGAGGTGGACCCCCTCTCCTTTGCAAGGAGAGGGGGCTAGGGGGTGAGGTAAATTGTGTTATACTAAAAACATGAACAACCAAATCTTTTTCTTTTTTTATAACCTAGCTCATCAATCTGCTTTTTTGGATAAAGTAATTATTTTCTTTGCTGATACTTTTCCATATATTGTGATATTGCTAGCTGTAATATATTTATTTTTTTATAAAAAAAATTGGAAAGATTTTTTTATAATTTTTATTTCTTCTGGTTTGGCTTGGTTTATATCATATATTTTAAAAATTTTGATTCATACTCCCAGACCTTTTGATGTATTTCCGAAAGTTGTTTCACTTTTTTCAGAAACAGGTTATGCTTTTCCTTCGGGGCACGCGACCTTTTTTATGGCTTTAGCTTTTAGTATATTTTTTAATCACAAAAAAGTAGGATATATTTTTATTTTTTTTGCATTACTAATTGGCCTTGCTCGCATCATAGCCGGAGTTCATTTTCCGATTGATATTTTGGGTGGATATATCGTAGGCTTTGTTATTGCATTTTTTTTGAAAAAAGTATAATATGACTATATATTTATGTGGCGAAAAGCAGTTTCTATTTTAATAGTGCTTATCTTAGGCGGGGCTGTAGTTTTTTTTGTTTTTAAATCAGAACCTAAATTAAACCCTAATTTTCAAGCCGAAAGTTCGTTTTTTAAGAATTTTCCATTTCGCCTTGGTCTTGACCTTTCTGGTGGAAGTCATTTGATTTATAAAGCTGATGTGAGTGGAGTGAAAGCTGGAGACGTTTCTGTTTCAATGGATGCATTACGTGATGTCATAGAACGCAGAGTAAATCTCTTTGGCGTTTCTGAACCGATAGTGCAAGTACAAAGTAGTGGATTTGTTTCTGGCGCAGAAGAGAAGTTGATTGTGGATCTTCCGGGGGTAACAGATGTAGAAAAAGCTACCGCTATGATTGGGCAAACTCCGCTTTTGGAATTTAAAACTGAAGCGCCGGCTGGCACGCCACAAAAAGCAACAGTAAGCAAAGATGGAAAGGTAACATTAGATGCAGGACCTCAATTTGTTTCAACTGAATTAACGGGCAGGTATTTGCAGAAGGCCACTCTTGAATTTGATCAGACTACTCGTGAACCGAAAGTAAGTTTGCAATTTGATGACACAGGGACAAAACTTTTTGCTCAAATTACGAAAGATAATGTCGGTAAAATGGTAGCTATATATTTAGACGGAGCACCTATTTCTACTCCAGTTGTTCGTGAAGAAATTCCAAATGGTCAAGCTGTTATTTCTGGTAACTTTACTCCAACAGAAGGAAAACAATTAGTTGGTAGATTAAATTCTGGGGCCCTTCCAGTTCCTATCTCACTTTTATCTAGGCAGACAATTGGCGCAACATTAGGCAGTGATGCAGTTACCGCTGGAGTGAAAGCAGCCATTATTGGGTTTTTAATTGTGGCCCTATTTTTAATTCTTTGGTATCGCTTGCCAGGACTTATTGCTGTACTTGCTCTCTGTATATATATAACAATTATGTTGGCTCTCTTTAAATTATTTCCGGTTACTCTTACCGCAGCCGGTATTGCAGGATTTATCATTTCTATTGGTATAGCTGTGGACGCGAATATCCTTATTTTTGAACGATTAAAAGAAGAATTACACACAGGCCGCACCGTTTCTGAAGCTGTGGATGCTGGTTTTCATCGAGCTTGGTCTTCTATTCGTGATTCTAATTTATCAACTATTATTTCTGCCATTATTCTTTTTTGGTTCGGTACCTCTTTAATCAAAGGATTTGCTTTAACTCTTGGTATGGGAGTTTTAGTGTCAATGTTTTCGGCTATTATGATTTCTAGAATTTTTCTTTCAGGACTTATTCTTGTTGGAGAAGGAAAGGTTGCAAGATTTTTATTTAGTTCAGGAATTTCAAAATAAAATAATATGTTTATCATAAAGCACAAAAAAATATTTATTAGTATCTCAATAGTTTTGGTTTTACTTTCTATTGCTTCACTTTTTATATTTGGACTTCGAATTGGTATTGATTTCAATGGTGGCGCATTAACAGAAGTTGCTTATAAAAATTCTCGACCAATCCAATCTGATTTAGATACTGCCTTCAAATCTCTTGATCTTGGTTCTGTGCTCATTCAACCAACAGGAGAGTTAGGATATATTGTTAAATCTCTTGATTTAAATGAGGCGCAACATATTTTACTTTTAAAAACACTTTCACAAGATGGCAAAAGTCCTCTTGAAGAAAAAAACTTTAATTCTATCGGGCCTTCTGTTGGACGCGAACTTACCAGAAAAGCGATTATTGCTATTGTACTGGTTTCGCTTGGAATTATTCTTTTCATTGCTTTTGCTTTCAGGAAAGTTTCTAAACCAGTTTCTTCCTGGAAATATGGCCTGATGGCTGTTGTATCGCTTTTACACGACGTTATGATTCCGATTGGACTCTTTACTCTCTTGAGTCATTTTTATGGTGCTGAAGCAGACACCCTTTTTGTGGTGGCAGCCCTTACTATTTTGGGATTGTCAGTCTCTGATACAATAGTTATTTTTGATCGAATCAGAGAAAATTTGAAAAATAAAACAGGAGCTAGTTTCAGTGAAACCGTTGGTAAAAGTTTAGATCAATCGTATATGCGATCAATCTTTACTTCGCTTACCGTTATAATAGTTTTGCTATCTCTTTTCTTCTTTGGCCCAGAGTCTACTAAATACTTTGCTTTGATGCTTACAGCCGGAATGTTCTTTGGAACATATTCTTCTATTTTCTTAGCTTCTCCACTTCTTGTTTTAGTCGAAGAGTGGCAGAAAAAATAAATTATAAGCTAACTAGCTATTAGCCAGCTGGCTAACTAGCTGAATAAATATATGGAACAAAATTTTTGGCAAAAAAATAAAACATGGGTAATTGTTTTGATAGTGGTTTTAATTATAGTATTTTGGGTTATAGGAAAATATAATTCTTTTGTGGTTCAAAATGAAGGTATAAATAATCAATGGGCCCAAGTAGAAAATCAATTACAAAGACGTTTTGAATTGATACCAAATGTTGTCAACACTGTTAAAGGTATAACCCAGCAAGAAAAAGACGTTTTTGGGGCACTAGCTGAAGCTCGTACACGATATGCTGGTTCTACCACTATAGATGAAAAAGCTGCAGCCGCTGGACAAGTAGAATCATCTCTAGCTCGTCTTTTGGTTATTGCAGAAAATTATCCTGAATTAAAATCTGCTCAATCCTTCCGTGATTTAACTGTAGAACTCGAAGGTACTGCAAATAGGATTACAGTGGAGAGACAAAAATATAATGATTTGGTAAAGAATTTAAATGCTTATATAAAAGTATTTCCTAATTCTATTTTTGCGGGAATTTTTGGTGTAGGAGAAAGAGTCTACTTCCAAGTAACAGACGAAGCAAAAATAAATCCAACAGTAAACTTTTAATCAGTAATTTACAGCATAATGAAGAAGTTTCTTTTTCTAGTTTCAGTCTTGTCGTTTTTTGTCCTAGCACATCTGAGCTTGGCTTTTGATGTGCCCAATAGACCACAGAGTTTTGTGAATGATTTTACGAACACTCTTTCGGCAGGGGACAAAAATTCTCTAGAAACTAAAATTTCAGATTTTGAAAAACAAACCAGTAATGAAATTGCTGTAGTTATCATACCGTCTTTGGATGGAGATACAGTTGAAAATGTTGCTCAAAATATATTTACCAAATGGGGTATCGGTAAGAAAGACAAAAATAATGGCGTTTTGATTCTTGTGGCTATGGCTGAGCACAAAACTCGCATTCATACTGGTTATGGAGTTGAAGGAGATTTGACTGATCTCGCGACATCATATATCCAAAGCGAAATTATGACTCCCGCTTTTCGTGAAAATAATTATTATTCAGGAATAAATGGAGCAGTAGATAAAATAATAGAAAATCTTGGCGGAAATAATATTGTGCCAGAAGGATACTCAGGAACGGAAAAATCGGGAGGGATAGATTTTGAATTTATTATTTTTTTCGCGTTGCAGTGGATTATAGCAATTTTAGCTAGATCAAAATCTTGGTGGGGCGGGGGAGTTCTAGGGGCTTTGATAGGCGGAGGGATTTGGCTTTTTGGTTCATTTTCTCTTTTCTCGTCTATCTTTTTGTTTGTCTTTCTTATAATTTTTGGATTAGGACTTGATTTTTTTATCTCACGCAAATATCAAGCAGTAAAAAATTCTGGGGGTCATTTCCCGTGGTGGATTGGTGGTGGAGGTTTTGGTGGCGGTAAATCCGGTGGCGGTTTCGGTGGATTTGGTGGCGGTTTCTCTGGCGGCGGTGGCTCCTCTGGCTCTTGGTAAATACAACCCCCTAAATCCCCCTTGTCAGGGGGACTCTACCTCACCCCAATCTGCTTGTTAGCAGATTTTCCCCTCTCCTTAATAAGGAGAGGGGTTAGGGGTGAGGTTTTCCTCCCCTCGCAATGGGAGGTCAGGAAGGGTTTATGTTATAATCTTAATATGGATATCAAAGATGTTGAAAATTTGGCAGAACTGGCAAAGATAGACCTGAATGAAGACGAAAAGAAACAAATCCTGAAAGACATGGGAGGTATTTTGGAGTATGTAAAAACAATAGAAAGTGTAAAACTAGATGAAACAAAACTCACATACGATACTTACAATGTTTGGAGAGAAGATAAAATAGAACCACAAGAATTTTCTAAGGAGTCCATTATAAAACAATTTCCTGACAAACAAGATAATTTTTTGAAAGTGAAAAAAATTCTATGATAGATTTAAAAAATCTTACAATAGAAAAAGTACACGAAAGTTTCAAAAGTGGAGAATTTACTTGCAAAGAACTAGTGGAAGAATATTTGAAGGTTATTAAAGAAAAAAATACAGAATTAAATGCTTATTTAGAAATTTATGATGATGTATTAAATCAAGCAGACGAAGCACAAAAAAAATTTAAAGATGGAACCGCGACAATATTAACAGGCATTCCTTTTGCTATTAAAGATAATATTTTGTTTGAAGGGCATAAAGCATCAGCTGGTTCAAAAATTTTAGAAAATCATGTGGCGGTTTATGATTCTACGGTCGTCAAAGAGCTTAAACAACAAGGAGCAATTTTAATTGGCAGGACAAATATGGACGAATTTGCTATGGGTTCTTCTACTCAGACATCAGCCTATGGAGTATCGCGCAATCCTTATGACACTTCTAGAGTACCAGGCGGGTCTTCTGGTGGTTCAGCTGTAGCTGTGGCTGGAGATATGGCTTTAGTTTCCTTGGGAACAGAAACATGTGGCTCAGTACGACAGCCGGCCTCTTTTTGCGGTTTGGTTGGATTGAAACCGACTTATGGCGCAGTTTCCAGAAATGGAATTATTGCTATGGGTAATTCTCTTGACCAAGTTTCTCCTTTTGGAAAAAATGTGAGAGATGTAGAAATTATTTTTAATGCTTTATCAAAATATGATCCGATGGATAGCACTTCAATTTCCCCGAAATCCCCGAAGCCCAGCTTAGGGGAAAATCCCCTAAGCTGGGCTTCGGGGAAGAGTGTTTATAAAATCGGTGTGCCATGGCATTTATTTGAAAAAGGAGTGGATCCTGAAATTATGGAAAATTTTAAAAAATCCATAAAAAAACTTGAAGACTCTGGCTGTGAAATTATTGACATAAAACTCCCTTATTCCAAATATTCTCTTGAAGCTTATTATATTATTATGCCAGCAGAAGTTTCTACCAATCTTTCTCGTTTTGATGGTATGCGTTATGGTTTCAGTGCTGAAGGTAAAAATTTGGCGGAAGTATATATGAAAAGTCGTGGTAAGGGTTTTGGTAAGGAAGCTCGCAGACGCATTCTTCTTGGTACCTATGTTCTTTCGCATGGTTATTATGATGCTTATTATAATAAGGCTATAAAAGTTCGGGAAAAAATAAAAGAAGAAATAGTTGAAACTTTTAAGAATGTTGATTTGATAGCCACTCCCACTACGCCGACCACTGCATTTAAATTAGGAGAGAAGTTAGATGATCCTGTGGCAATGTATCTTTGTGATATCTTTGCTGCGCCAGCCAATTTAGCCGGAGTTCCTGCCTTAGCTCTTTCTTCTGGAAAAGACAAAAATGGCCTACCTTTTTCTATCCAATTTATGGCGCCTCATTTTTGCGAAAATTCACTTTTTGAAATAGGGAAGAAATTTGAATTAATAAGTCCCGACGTAAAGTCGGGATCCCGACCCAAGGGCGTCGGGAAATAACTTTTATGATACAATAAATAGTATGTATACATCTAATAATCCCCTGATAGAAAATTCAATTCTTGGATCTAAATATCTTAATCCAGAATATCTTTTTAACCGTGGTACTGAATTATTGGGATATATTTTTAACGCAAAAGGACTAAACGTCCTCTATATTGTTCTTTCTATTCTGGCTATATTCTTTATTGCTATTATTATTTATGTCACGATAAGAATGTTTGAGATAAGAAAAAAAGAACGTATACATTTGCATCATGAAATTGAAGAATATGCACACAACCAAGCTCTAAAAGAAAAAGAGACACAAGAGGGAGGAATATTTAAAAACGAACGCTGGAAAAAAGTTTTGGATTATCTTTTTTCTATTAATGAAAACGATTGGAAGCTTGCAGTGATTGAAGCTGATTCTATGCTTTTTGATTTACTTACCCAACTAGGATTTAAGGGAGAAAATATCGGAGATAAATTAAAAGAGGCAAATCAAGCTAATTTTAAAAACCTTAATTTTGCATGGGAAGTGCATAATATAAGAAATAAAATAGCTCACGAAGGTTCTTCTTTCGAACTTTCTCTTCACGAAGCAAAAAGAGTGATTGCTCTTTATGAGCAGATTTTTCAAGAATTTGGGTATATATGACCCCACCTCAAATCCTCCCCTTGTAAAGGAGAGGAAGATTTATTGTTGCGGGGTCACGAATCGAACGTGAGTCTTAAGGTTATGCTTACCACTATAGCTTTCGCTACCAACTAATGTTTGTGGTCTGGACTATACCATCTCCTTTCTTAAAAAGAATAAGGAGTTCGCCATCTAGTCTCTACACATTTTCCAATAGAATATTGGATTTAGCTCGGAATTGTCTTTTTATTGATTAACAACAAATAGGATTTCTCCGAATTTGACGAATGCACACTCAAAAATTTCTTTTTGAAGGGCCCATTATGTCGAGCCTTACGAGATACCTCTTCTCTACCCCGCTATTTATCAATATTATATTAAATTATTTAAATATGCAAGTTGTTTTTGTACCTATTATAATATATAATATACCTTATGTACTATCCACAAATAAAAGAAACAGCAAAAAAAATGCGTCAAAATGGTAAAAGCTTAGGAGATATTGTGAAAGATCTTGGTGTTAATAAATCAACAGTTAGTTTTTGGTGTAAAGATATGGTTCTCACAGAGTCTGCAATAAAAAAAATTAAAACACATGGAAATAAAAAATCAGTTGAAGGTCTTTTGAGATATTCAGAATTAAAAAGAAAAGAGAGAATAGAAAGAAATATTTTACAAAAGAAAGAGGGGGCCTTAATTTTAGATAATCTCTCAGAGAGAGATATTTTAATGGTTGGGTTGGGTCTATATTGGGGAGAAGGTTATAAATATGAAAATTGCGAACTTGGTTTTACAAATAGCAATCCTCAAATGATACTTTTTTACTTTAAATGGCTAGAATTATGGAATGTTAAAAAAGATTCTCTTTTGTTTCGTCTCACAATAAATAAGTTTTTTAGAAAAGAGGAAAGTCAGATAAAATTATTCTGGATAGATTTTTTAGGTATTAAAAAAGAACAATTTTCAAAAACTACTTTTATACAAACAAATCTTAAAAAAGCTTCTATAAAAAACATGGAAGGGTATAAAGGAATTTTAAGAGTTAAAGTAAGAAAGGGAACATCTTTGAGAAATAAAATTTTGGGAGCAATTGAACATTTATCAAATCAATCTTAATTTGAAAATATAGTTAAATATGCTATCTTATTAAATATGCCGGTATAGTTCAATGGTAGAACAGTGCACTCATAAAGCACAAAAAATGGTTCAATTCCATTTACCGGCACAAAAAGTAGAAAACACTTTGAAATTATATAATTTTATGTATAATGAGACAAGTACATCTAAATTATTTCTGAAGAGGAAAAAAGATGTATTTGAAAAGTATATAAAGATGCGATCGTAGCTCAACTGGTTAGAGCACCCGCCTGTCACGCGGGAGGTTGCCGGTTCAAATCCGGTCGGTCGCGCATCAAACAAAAAAAGCGCTTAGCGCTTTTTTTGTTGTCTATTTTATCAAATTATTTAATCCTTCTAGAACTGAACTTCTGAGGTTTATTAGATTAGAAGAAAAAGTATAATAGCCATCGCCAGCTTTATCAAATAGTTGATATTTTATAGCCGTTATTTTTTTGAATAAATCTGTTGATTTAGTAACAAAAACACCAAGATTATCACTCATTATTTTACTTTTTTCTGCAAAAACATTTTTTATGTTTTCCCCTAAGCCCAGCTTAGGGGAAAGTTGGACTTCCGTAGTGTCTGTAAGCACTGGAGTTTCTTCTACTTTTGTAGCAGGAACTTTTGGAGTTTGAACCTTATTTAAATTAGAGACAATAGAATCATATACTTCATCAAATTTCCCTCCAACTTCTTTTGGAATAACGAGGGCAGAATTTTCTCCTATCTCTGGCGCAGAAGAAACTTCTGGGGTAGGAGAGTTTTGACTTTCATTTTTATTAACAAGAAAACTTTGGGCAAAAAGGGAAGCAATAGAATCATACGTATTATTGACCATTTGCCCAGTTTTATAAAATAAATCAGTTAAACTGGAAGCGAAAGTATTAAAAGTGTAGCTAATTAGCTTACCATCTTCTTTTAGAATTTCTTTTATTCCATTAAAAAGATTAGCAAAACTAGAAGAAAAAGTTTCAAAGAAGGACGGTCCTTCGTTTTTTACTATACTAGAAGTAGGGGAGACATTAGTCTTAGCTTGATTATTCCAAATTGTATGAACACAAGAAGTAGTATCTTTACAGTCAAATTTTATCCATCCGCCATATGGTCCAGAAGCCCATGCCCAACCGTTCCACTCGCCGGTTTTTGGATCAATCACTACTTTTTGTCCAGTAACAGAAAAATTAATGGCACCAGAAGTTTCGCTCCAAGCTGTTCCTTTTAATAATCCCGTTATAGGGTCTGCAAAAAATACACCGCCGTAAGGTGGATTAAAGGAAACCCATCCAAGTTCGTCTCCCCAAACTTTTCCACTGAAACCTTTTTCAGTATCTATAATTAAAGGAGAATCGCTTGAAACTTTGAAATAAATAATTCCTGGTTTTGGGTTAACACAAGTGTTATCTTTGCAGACTTTTACTTGATTTTCTACTGATGCATCAATAGAGCCAGTTATTGCACTAGCGACATTGGAAAACACAAAAAATGCACTAACGAAAAAGACGGCGAGGATTATCTTTTGGGTAAATGTTTTTTGTGTAGTCATTTTTTTTATAATAACATATTTATCAAAACATATCAAAGACTGGTTTCTTTTGTATGGTTTTTATGGTGCTGGTGTTGGTGTTGGAGTAGGCTCGGGCGTAGGGGTAGGTTCGGGAGTTGGCGTTGGTGTAGGTGTTGGTGTAGGAGTAGGTGGTGTAGGTTCCGGTACTGGTGCTGGCGTTGGAGTAGGTTCTGGTGTTGGTGTTGGCTCTGGAGTAGGAGTAGGAGTTGGGGTAGGTGTAGGCTCAGGGGTAGGAGTAGATTTTTGTTTTTGATATTCGGTAAGCATATCTTCTACTATTTGACGAACTGAACTTGCATCAAGATTTGTTTTTGAATTTGAATTTGCATTAACATCTGGTGCTTGATAACCGGGTGTATTTTCTATAAATAAAGAAGGGTCAGGGGAGACGGGTTTTTCTGGAGTAGGCGCAACTTCTGGGGTAGGTTCTGGTATGACTGGACTGTATCCCTCTATTACTTTTTCTTTTGGATCTAATAATTTTCCAACCAGACCAGAATATTCAGTAGTGATGACTTTTTTAGACACACCCGCATCTTTCTGTAATTTCTGAACATCTTTTAAATAAGATAATTCGTATTTGATATTATCTCCCAATTCACTGGCTACATAAAGTCCAAGATCTTTTCCTCCCAAAGATTCTTTACTGACAGTTAAAGTTTTATTAATATCTGTATCTCCCCAAATAGCATTTTGGATACTGAGAGTTTTATAAGAATAGCCGACATAATAATCTTTATCGTCTTCAGTAACAGAATTTATTTTTAAATTAAAATTGAAATTATCCAAATCAGCAGAGACTATTTTATAGTTGTCCACAGAAGTGACGATATCTTTACTGGCATAAACGCTACTACGCAAATCAGGACTAGCGGCAAAGCTCATTCCAGCACCCAAAAAAACAGCCATAATTCCTATAGTGAAAGCATTATTGTATTTTACGAAATGAATGATTTTCTGAAACATACCCTAATATTATATCAAAAATAATCCAAATAATATAGCTTCTGAGTTATCCACAGCTTGTTGCTTTTTAATGTGTGATGAAGTATAATTGTGACGTGCTTGTGGGGCGTCAGTCCTATTCGGCTAAATACATAAGCCGAAGGCAAGCATAACAAAGAACCCGCCTTTTGGCGGATTTTTTGTTTTTAGTCTTCTTCTGGATTTCCTTTCATTGTACTGAAAAATTTTATATCTCTATATTTATTTGTAACCCAGGCTGGTACGATACTCCAAAAATGAATATTTCCATTTTCTCCAACCTTTCTTAAAATTACTTTTATTTTTCTTCCATCAATTATTGCTATTATTCCCCAATATTTAACCGGTTTTGTTTTCTTGATTATCTTTTTGTAACTTTTTACATTAAATTCTTTTAAAGTTTCTTCAAATTCCTGATATGTTGTTGAAATTTTTACAAGTTTTACTACAAGTGAGAGTAATTTAAAACGAAGAATTTGAGAAGAGCGTTCTCTTTCGGAACGACTATTTGTAAAGATTATATGATTAAATCCTTCTGCTGTAAAATAGATATCTTGTTCAAGTACAGGAGAACGAACCTTACCGATATTATGATAAAAATTTATAGCATCTTCTTTTAATTTTTCGTAATTCGATAAATCTTCCATAAATTAAATTGTTGAATTTTAATGATTCTATAATATATTTTTATTGTAACCCATTTATGCTTTTAATGCTTCCTATAGCCACGCCGTTGATTGTTTTAATTGAAGCTTTTACCAGACCATTAATAGTTTTTAAATTTGCAGGACCTGACGGAACAACCCCAGCATAAGCTACTGTGGGCGGGGCAAAATTATTAAACCATCTTCCTACACCTTTGGAAACACGAAATTCATCAATATAACCATAAACGTATTGAGTTGTATTGTAATCATTTCTTCCTACAACAAAATTTCCAGTATGGTTTGCAAATGAACCAGTTACTCCGGTGACTGTTAAATTATTTACGCCATTTACAAAAAATCTTATATCTCCTCCGATCCTTGAAACAGCAAAATGATACCAAGTATTTATGGCTATATTTACACCCAGACTACCACCACCCGTGGTTAAAACAACTCCACCTGCAACTTCTGCAATATAAGCATTATCTGTTGCTCCATTTTCAAGTATTTGTATTTGAAAAAAGTTATTACTGTCAGGGCCCTGAGAAACAAAAGTTACATATTGGCTAGCATTAAATGTGGTAAGATAAAACCAAAAATCTATAGTAAAATCTCCTGTGCCAAAAGCCCAATCATCACTATCTGGAACAGAAAGATAATCTCCTGTACCATCAAATAAACCTGAGGCTGTCCCAAATTCTTTTTGAGCTGTTGCTAACTGTGCATTACCGTTAGCAGTAACTGTTTTAGGCGTAGTGGCATTGTCAGTGAAAGTAGTAGAGGCATTGGTTCCATCACAATGCAAAAGAAATTTTGTATTTGAATCATCCGTCTCTACTGGTTCATAGGCACGTGTTGGCGGTGTAAAATTAGCAGTCCAACGAGCTATACCTTTTGAAACACGAAATTCATCAATATTACCCACAAACGGACTCCATCCATCAGAGACGCGGTCTCCTATATGTAAATCGCCGGTAAGAGTGGTCATAGAACCACTAAGTTGTGTTCCATATAATGGGGTTTTACTTACACCATTTATAAAACAATAAATAGTTGTCCCACTTTTTACAATCGCAACGTGTGTCCAAGTATTAACTGAAATATCATAAGTAGCAGGATATAAATCAAAATAAGCTGTCCCAGCATTCACTGCACCAAATTGAATAGTATTTGAAGTATTATTGCCATACAAATAGATATAGCCAGAGGAACTAACACCACCCGTCCCACCATGCCAATATATAATGTGATAACCAACGGCACTCGTGGGGTATACCCAAAAATCAACTGTAAAATCACCACCCCAGAAATCCCAATCATCATTGTCTGGAACAGAAAGATAATCTCCTGTGCCATCAAAAAGACCAGAAGCTCCACCAAATTTGCTTTGAGCTGTTGATATTTGTGCATTACCAACTGCTGTAATAGTTTTTCCAGCTTCATCGGTAAAAGTAGTGGAAGCATTTGCTCCATCCATATGTAAAAGTAATTTTGTATATGTATCATCTACTGCCATATAATTTATGCTACTGTTGTCTGAACATCTTGTGATGGATTTAAGTAAATCTCATCTGCTGTTAATGCAAAACCTACGACCCTTATAACATTATCTGCACCTGTTGGAATTGCTACTTGAATTGCACCTGCTGTTTCTCCAAGATAGACAGGTGCTCCTATTGTAAGTGCTGGGAACTTTGCAACGTGTCTTTTTAATTTCCAATCTTTGTAAGTATTATATAGTGACATGTTTTTTTATTTAATTTAATTTCATTACCTTTTTTGCAATTATTGGTATTTCTTTTCTAAAAAATTTCTTTACTGTCTTCCAGCTTGCTTTAAAATATATCTCGGGTTCTGGATCGCTTTCGGCGTCTTCAAAATATACTAAACTTTTTAAAATATGTGTGAGGTTTTGGTGTATAGTGTACTGCTTGTAAACTAACGGAATAATTTTTGACAATGGTTGGACATTTTGGCAAATCCAATATAAATCAAAAAAATCTCTTTTGCGACCACGTTGAGAGATAGCGATGATTTTCATCACAGCAATGTCCAAAGGTGTCATCATTGCAACAGTACCATATTTACGTGCTGGTATCGCTGGTATAAAAAATGGATATGCAATAAAACTCATCTTTGCTCCAAAAAATTCCCCATACAATGTTCCACTACTCAAAGAAGTAGTTATCCATTTCCCCTGATTGTTCAATAATTTTTCAATCTTCTTTTCATCAAATTTCTTCTTTTCTGTAAAAAAATCTAAATCTACAGATCGTCGATGCCCCGCTTGCAACGCAAGTGCGGTACCACCTGCCAAATACCATTTATTTTGTGAAAATAAACTTATCTTGGTACATTTTTGTAACGCGCGTAATGTTGCTTTTGGCAAAACATCAAAATGAAACAAATTCATATTTTGTTTTATTTGACTAGTAGTGACCATAATGCTTTTGATTTAGAATTTAATTGAACCCTGGGAAGATGTAAGGTTTTTTTTATCACCCGTTTTGGGTAATGTTTAAACACCCAACCTACTTCATTGGGTCGACCAAATTCCAAAATTCGCTCAATAATGTAACGGGCATTTTTTTTTGTATCAATCTTACTTGGATTAGTGTCCCAAAATAAGGCTTGTCTAAATTTCATACTTATATTATATCATACTTTTTATGTTTTACGCATGAGTTACATACATCATTGATGGAGAAAAATAGACGGAATCAGCAGTTAAAGCCCAGCCGACTGCTTGAATTACTTGGTCGGTGGCAGAAGGTTGAGTTTGAGTTAAGGTGCCAACACTAGTGGAGACATAAATTAAACTGGCATTGCCTGGACCAGTAGTCCAGTTCCAAGCATCTACTCTCAAAACACCATGAACCAAAACTTTTTTACTACCTGTTCCGGTCTCCATGGCTAGAGCCACACAAGGGGAAGTGGTGTTAGCAGACGCGTTAGCTGTGTAAAGTTGTCCATTGGCCGCCATATAAAGAGGAGCTCCGATACCTTGAGCGTTAGTAGTAACAGTGGCGGTCATAATCAGTCCAGAAGCAGTTAAGTCAGCTGTCGGATTATTCATTAATTTAATTCCAGCCACACTATTGATAGGTAATTCTCCCATATCCAATCGATAACGGGAAATTTTTATAGTATGAGTACCTACTTTCAAGTCCCCGCATTTTAAACAGGTAAAAAGGGAAGTGGGGACACTTTTCTTTTTATCTATTCCCAAAAGGGGAATCCATTTATGTAATTTACATTCTGATTTTTCTTTCGACATATTTTTTTATATTAATTAATTTTATTATTCTGAAGCTCCATTATCAATTTCAAAAATTTCTTCACCAGTTTTGTCAAAAATGGTCAGACCTTTTTTATTTTCAACTGTCTTGAAATTTTGAAAATTTGTTTCCGTTGAAGGACCATCTATAAGCTTTGAAATAGTTGGGCCTAAAACTTTACCCAAAACGATTGCCCCTCCTCCAAAAAGCAGGATTTTTAGAAAATTTCTTCTATTCTTATCAATATTTTTTTCTATGTTTTTTTCCATGGTTTAGCCTTGTTTTTTATCGTCTTTTTTTCCTTTGAGGGTGCCTAATTCTTGTTCCATTTCTGCTTTACCTTTTTTGAATTCGCCGGTAAATCTACCTAAAGATCTAGCAAATTCAGATATTCTTTTTCCACCGAAAAAGAATATTGCTACAACAACTAAAATGATTACAACTTCTGGAAGTCCAATGTCAAACATATATTTTTATTTTGTTAATTCTATTAATTCGACTTTTTTAAACTTATTTGTAAATATACAACCTATAGAATACAATAAAACCATAGGCACAAGCAATATTATCATAGTTACCCCTGTTCCATCTGGAGTAATTATAGCAGTTAGAATTGTGAAAAACAACAGCATATGACGCCACTTATTTTGCCAAAAGGCGCCGTCCACAATACCCAAAAAAGAAAGCAAAATCATAAGTAAAGGTAGGAGGAACATAATTCCTACGGCAAACATTAAACTGACAATTGAGCTGATAAATTGGTCTACAGAAAAAAACGGAGTGGCACTGATGATTGTGGCGTATGGGAAAAGGATTTTGAAAGTCATGGGAATAACAAAATAATAAGCAAATGCGCAACCGATAAAAAAAAGAAAACTAGAAGGCAATATCGCTTTTAGAATTGCCTTTTTTTCATGTTCAAAAAGAGCCGGAGAAAGATATTTGATAACTCTATAAAGCAAAAATGGAAAGGTTATTATGAATGCTAAAAGTAGAGAAAGTATTATTTGGGCTGTAAAACCAGAAAGAAAATCTGTGACCACAAGATGTACATTTGGCGGAAGAAGGTCGGTTTGAATTTTATTAAAAATAATAACGGAAAAAGAATTCTCTGCTGGTAATGGTAAAATGAGATTTTTACCAAACAGAACCACATTTTTTAAACCAAAAGAAAAAAATAAAATAGAAAAACCCAAAAAACTAAAAACCCAATACATAATATTTTTGAAAAACTTTTTAAGTTCATCTAAAATGGTCATTGCTTTATTTTAAACCTGCTTGTCGGCGAGGCAAGAAATTTTGTTTCGTGACAATTGAACGACCAAGTCGTTTTTCCAATTTTTTGCGAGCACCGCCAGCAATATTTCCTCCTGCGCGAGCATCTGATTTTAATTTAGGAATACCTTTTGAATCTTCTTTACGATGTATTTCAGTGGTAGCAGTTTCGGCTAGCATATTCAATACAAGTTCAAGATTGGTCATATTATCACGCAGATTTTCTTTTTTTATACCTTTCAGATTTTTGTATTCTTTTGTGGTAAGGCCAGCCCATGCTTTAGAAATTTCATCTGTTAAAATAGCAAATTCTTTGCCCTCTTTTGCCCCGCGATTTTCCCATTCGTCGGTTAGTGATTTACGAATTTCGATGCTCTTTAATCTTTGATTTATCCAATTTTGGCTATATCCTTTTTGTAAATATGTTTTCAGTGCTCTATTTATACTAATTTCTGGGTCAGCTGTTTCTTCTAATCTTTCATAACCTACACGGGCAAGCCAAAGCTTAAATGGCTCAGCTTTTGGGGAGGGAATAGATTGAATTAAACGAAACATTACTTCTGTGTCGGCAGCATCAGTTGCATAATATTTACCATCGGATGCCTGCATTTTCAGGTGGTGACATTTTGTCACCACCTCACTACCTTCGTCACGAAGTCTTTGAGCTAATTTGTTCCAATATTTCCTCGCATTAACACTATCTGTTAAAGCTCTAATTACATCTACCACTGAAAAATACCACTCTCCTTTTTCATCATTCCAGTGTCGGCGAATTTTTTGTCCTTCGAAAATTGCTATTTTATTTTTCGTTTTTTTAGCCATTTAAATAAAACTATTTATATCCTACTGTGCCTCGTCGAATTCTAGGATGATATTGGTTCCAGAAGAATCGTACATATCAACAGTGGAAGCTCCAGTTTGTTTTAATCTAAATCCATTATTAAGAAGGACAGAAGTTTCTACTATTATATTTCCATGTTCGGCTGGATCAGCATTGGCACAACTACCACCTGAACAAACCCAAAGGTTTCCTTCTTGCAATCTGACATCACCGCCACTGGCAGAAAGAATAAGATCACCGGCAGAATTGGTTTGAAGTTCACTATAAGTAGTGGCAGCAGTTTGGGTTAATCTTATTTGGGCAACATCATTTACATCCAGAATATCAAGTTTTCTGGCTGGAGCAGTTGTGTTGATTCCCACAGAACCTTCAAAGTAAGCGGAGTTAGCATTTGTAAGAGTAGTGTTTACACCAGCAATTGGTTTAGGAACATACAAGGAGAAACCATTAGTAACAGTGATGGCGTTAGTAGAAGCAAAAGTCGGAGCGCTAAAACTGTTAGCAGTTCTAATTGCTACTGTTCCGGCTCCAGCCGTAGAAGTATCTGTGTAAGTAGCAGCTGTTGTATTAAATGCGATACCAGTAGTAGTCCAAGAAGTGGCAGAAATATTTCCACTAAGAGATAAAGAAGTTCCGGTGGCCGCACCCAAGACCGGGGCCACGAATGTCTTATTACTCAAAGTCTGTGATTTTGTTTTGAAAGTAAATTCATCCACTACTCCTGCGAAATCTGGAATAGTTAAAGTGGTTGCTCCAATGGTTTGAGAAGTCAAAGCAACATTGACTAGTTGTCCATTTGTCAAAAGGAAAGGAATA
>JAPLXV010000008.1 GCA_026395895.1 Candidatus Nomurabacteria bacterium
AAAAATTAACAGACGCAAACTTTATTCCCGAAAGTGGAATGAAATTCAAAATAGGTAAAAAAAGATTTATAAAAATAAAATAAAATAAAAAACCGCCGATAAGGCGGTTTCTTTATTTAGTGATATCTACTATCAGGATCAAACTCTTCATCGTCGGGAACTTCCAATGGCTCATCTAATGGTTCTAGAGGTTCTTCCTCATCTTCTGTTGGGTCTCCTATACCACCCACCGAATCATCTTCTTCATCGTAACTCATATTTTATAAATTTTTTACGTTTGTTAAACGACCTTGTTAGTAATTTACTACTTTGTATCAAAATCTAAAACACTTGGCAATAGAAAATGTGGATAACTCGCCGGAGGCGAGTAAGCTCTCAATTCCTTACACAAGCAGAAGCGGTTAGAGCTATAGCAATAGCGTCTAATTCGTCGTCAGATTTTTTTGAATTATCTATATTTACTAACACTTTTACCATTTTCATCACTTGTTCTTTGTTCGCTTTTCCATAACCAGTGGTGGCTATTTTTATTTGAGGAGGAGAGGCTTCAAAAATTTTAAGTCCAGCCAGTGATGCTTCATACATAACAACTCCTCGTACTTCTGCTACATGCATGACTGTTTTTTGATTAGTTGTCAAAAATAAAGTTTCGATAGCTAAAACTTCTGGTTTATATTTTTTTATAATATATTTTATTTCTTTTCCAATTAATAATAATCTTTCAGAAAATTCTGATTTAGCCGAAGTTTTAAAACATTCAGAAAATAAAATTTTTTCTTTCTTGTCGCCTTTCTGTTTTTTTAAAACAGCGACTCCCAATCTTTCAAATCCTGGATCTATGCCTAAAATCCTCATAATTTTTATTCTGCATTAGTATAGACGTCTTGGACATCGTCTAATTCTTCCAATTCATCTACAAGTTTATCTAATAATTCCAAATCAGCATCAGAAAGAGGAATAGTTGTGTTTGGTATCCAAATTAATCCCTCAGTGGAATTTTCTTTAAAAAAGGCCCAAGAAACAGAGCCAATACCAGCTAAAGCAAAACCATTTTTTGATAAAATATGTTTTATATCTTGGACAGTTCTATTTTTACTGTCAGTTAATGTTTCTATAATTATTCCTACACCCCCTGGTCCATATGTTTCGTAAGTTATTCTTTCCATCTGAGTTCCAGGTTCACTCGCTTTTTTGATGGCTCTTTCAATAACGTCTCCAGGCATGTTTACTTTTTTTGCTTTTTCAATCGCTGCTCGTAACCCAGGCGAATCTTTTCCGCCAGATAATTTTGCCTCTACTCCAATAGAACGAACTAATTTAGAAAAGACCTTGCTTTTTTTAGCATCAGTTACGCCTTTTTGTCTTTTGATTTGAGACCATTTATTATGCCCGGACATAATTGAATTTTAGAGCTTTTTAACCAAAAGGGCAAATAGATTTTTGTTTTTTAAATATTTAAGGAGTATAATAAATAATATAGTTAATATAAATATAAAAATAATTTATGTTTTTTAAAAATAATAAAGAAATAAAAACAGAAGATTTAAAACTTTCCGATTATGATCAAATTTGGACCAAGTTCTGCTTTTTAGATGAATCAGGTAGTTTAAATAATAAAACTGAACCATATTTTACCTTGGGTATTTTGAAGATGAGCCAACCTTTTTATCTACAAAGTCAAATTTTATATGAGAGAACAAAAAATAATTTTCATGACGAAATAAAATTTAATAAATTATCAAGTAATAATATAAAATTTGCCAAGATTATAATAGATTCTATTTTTAATACGAAGAGCTTAAATTTTTATTCTTATACCACACACAAAAATAGTAAATATTTTTTGAATAATTTTTCAAACAATGAATGGAAAGCCTATGAAGACATAACACTAAAATTAATGAATGCAGTTTTGGCTAAACATGAAATTTTGATTTTAATAGCAGACCATATTGTAACCCCTAGAGATATAAAATATGAAGTCAATGTTAAAAAAATATTTAATAATACTAAGGGCAGATTATCTATTGCTGGAGTTTGTAGATTTGATTCTAAGTCTAATGATTTATTACAAGTTACAGATTTATTAATTGGAGCTATTACCTATGATTTAAAGATACAAACTAAATTAGTATCTGGAGACAAGTATAAAATTGAGTTAATTAATTATCTAAAAGAAAATTTAGGAGCAATCAGTTTTATGAATGGTTTCAAAAATCACGACTTTAATATTTTTGTTGAAAAAGATAATGGGGAAATCTTAGAAAACAAAGACGATGTAATAAATGAAAAAGGGCCATCGTCCTAACGGTCGACGCCCCCTTTTCGATATTGTATATAGTATACAGCAAATGTCAGACAAAAAGCAATAGTTATCCACAGGGGTAGTTTTTATCTAAATTAACTTATTTTGTACACCTTTTTTGTATTCAAAACCTAAATGTTCGTAGGCTTTTTTTGTAGCCACTCGTCCGCGAGATGTTCTCTCCAACAAACCCAATTGAATTAAATATGGTTCTATTACTTCTTCAACCGTCGCTTCTTCTTCGGACATAGCTGCTCCTATTGTTTTTAATCCTACTGGTCCACCATCAAATTTTTCAATCAATATCTCTAAAAATTTTCTGTCGGATGAATTTAAGCCGATATCATCGATAGCCAACATATTTAGCGCCTCTTTAACTGTTTTCTGGTCTAATTCTTTTTTGTGTACTTGAGCAAAATCGCGAGCTCTCTTCAAAAAATAATTGGCAGTGCGAGGAGTGAAGCGACTTCGTTTAGCAATTTCCTTTAAAGCACCATCATCTAGTTTTGTTTTTAATAATTTACTTGATCTTTTTACAATTTCTGCAATTTCTTCGTTTGAATAAAATTCCAATCGAAAAACCCCACCGGAAAAACGTGAACGAAGAGGGGAAGAAACCATCGCCACTCGAGTAGTAGCTGCGATTAAAGTAAAAGGTGGAAGATCAAGTTGAATAGTTCGAGCTGAAGGACCCTTACCAATAATTATATCTAAGACGCCGGATTCCATGGCAGGGTAGAGTATTTCTTCAACAATTTTATTAAGTCTATGAATTTCATCTATAAAAAGAATATCGCCAGAAGCGAGATTTGTTAAAATAGAAGCCAAATCGCCCACTTTCTCAATAGCCGGGCCGGAAGTTATTTTCATCTGTTTGCCTGTCTCTTTGGCAATAAGGTGCGCTAGGGTAGTTTTACCCAATCCTGGGGGTCCATAGAAAAGAATATGTTCTGGAATATGGCCTCTTTCTTCAGCAGCCTTCAAAAGGATTTTAACGTTGTCTTTTATGTGTTTTTGGCCGATATATTCATCCCAACGGGTAGGACGGAGGGTTTGGTCTAAATAAGAGTCATCAATTTCTGATACTTTTTTTAGGTCTATTTTCTTGTTTTCTTTTGCTTTTTCCCTTGACATTTTATTTGCAATATGCTATATTGGTATATGTAGCTCCTTATCAACAGACTTTCCACATAGCTTTACACATTATAGCATTTGCCTAGTTTGGAATATAGTATAATCAGTTTATAGAGGTTTAGGCCTTTTTTGTTTTAAGAAGACACTAATCTCTAAGCAATCAGCCATCGGTTATATAAATTTGCATAGGACGTTTTGGTGCCCTTACCGGTTCCTGGAACTATCCTCTAATGATTTGTTACTTTCGGGGCTTAGCTCCAAAAGGATTGTTTAGAGATTAGTGTTTTTTTTATTTGAAATGATGAAATACTTAAAATGTCAGATTTATTCATATAATTCCGGATGGGTTCCAATATCCACAAGAACAACTGTATTTTCATTAAGATTATAGAATAAAATTCTATAATCACCTGTGACATTGAAACTTCTTCTGTTTTCATATTCACCAATGAGTGCGTGATTCTTCAATAAAAAATTAAAGGGATCTTCCCTAAAAAGTTTAATACGTTCGCGAGCTTTTTCTTGTATAAATTTATCTTTCTTTTTGAGAGATTTATAAAAATCTTTAGTATAGACTACATTTATCATAAATTTTTATGAAAACAATGCTTTTTCTAAATCCTCATGAGTTTTATATATTTTATATTTTCCGCCCTTAATCATTTTATCAGCATTTTTAAACGATCTTTTTAATCTGGCATTTGGTATTTCTGGTACGGTAAATTCTATTCTTTTTTCGGCGATAATTCTTCTCAAAGAGGCGTTTAGGGCAACAGAAAGAGTAAGTCCCATTTCGTCTAGAACTTTCTTTGCTTCCTTCTTTAGTTTTGAATTTGTATTAAAATTTATAACTGTATTATTCATATATATATAGTATATACTTGTCATATATATAAGTCAAGTAGTTATATTGTTGGTTTCTATTCTTCCAGTAAATCTACTACGCTTTGGACTTCTTCAAACGAAGTGATTCCATTTATTATTTTTACAACACCGTCTTGACGCATAGAAAGTATCCCTTGAGCTCGGGCTACTTTTTTTATTTCACGTTCGCTTGGATTGAGAGGCATTATTTTTTCTATAGCTTCATCGGTTTTGATTGCTTCAAAAATACCTATTCGTCCTTTATACCCAGTCATATTACATTTATCACA
This sequence comes from Candidatus Nomurabacteria bacterium, assembly GCA_026395895.1. Taxonomy (GTDB): domain Bacteria; phylum Patescibacteriota; class Minisyncoccia; order Phycocordibacterales; family UBA9973; genus UBA9973. The sequence continues at coordinate 4,594 of JAPLXV010000008.1, forward strand.
ACCAACAGGCGAGAAAAATTTAATAGGTGCATCGGGATTTATATTATAATTTGAAAGACTTTTACCTTCTTCTTTTATTCCATCCATTATTGTTTTCATAATTTTTGTTTCTTTTTCATTGGGAGTTTTTTCAACTTTACAGGATGTACAGAGTTTGCGGACTAAACGTTGAGCGATAGAAAGAGATAAAGCTGAGACCATAATTTTTGGATTTGCATCAAGATCAATAAGACGAGGAATGACACCGGCGGCGTTGTTGGTGTGAAGAGTAGAAAAGACCATATGTCCAGTTAGAGCTGCTTCTATGGCAGTTTTGGCAGTTTCTGCATCACGTATTTCACCAATCATCACAACATCTGGATCTTGACGTAAGGCTGAACGCAATCCTTCCAAAAATGTATAACCTTTTTCATCATTTACCTGAGTTTGGGTTATACCATTCAAATGATACTCTATTGGGTCTTCGATAGTTATTATTTTTATCTCTGGAGAATAAATTCTTCTCAAAAATGCATAAAGAGTTGTCGTTTTTCCAGAACCAGTTGGACCAGTAACTAAAATTAAACCATTTGGTTTTGCAATCTCTTGTTCTATGACAGAAAAAAGAAAAGGTTCTATTCCTATATCTTCAAGTTTTACCTGAATAGATTTTGGATCCAAAATACGCATAACTATTGATTCGCCATATGCGCCAGGAATGAGAGAAGTACGAATACTTATTTCTTCTTTTTCTTCCATAATACTAAAACGTCCATCTTGGGCAGTTTTTGAAGTTAATTTAAGTCCAGAAAGAAGCTTAATTCTAGAGTTGAAAAGATGATAGATACTATTTTCAAAAAACATTAAATCATGAAGTACACCGTCTAATCGAAGTCGTAATCTACTTCTGTCTTGTTCTGGTTCTATATGTATATCAGAAGCTTTTATGGCTATCGCTCCGGCCAATATTATTTCGAGCATACGTGAAATTTTATGGATTGGATTTGTTTCTGCTGTGTCTTTTATCAATTTTTCTATATCTTTCATCGTTTTGATATCTTTTGCTGTTTCTCTTAAGACTTCTCCAGAGATATCTAACCCCCCAATTTTTGAATTTTCTGCCAAGGAAAGTTCTTTATATCTATCCCAAACTTTTTCTAAACTAGCTAGTGATACCATATAAAAAGTAGGGGTTAGATTTTCTCTTTCTATTTGGTCTTTCAGTTTTGCTAGAAGGTCATCTGAAGGAGAACGTATTCCCACAAAAATATTTTTCCCGAAAAGTTTAAAGGGCGCGATTTTTAATTCGCGAGCATCTTTTTCAGATATTGCTCGAAGAGCCTCATTGTCTATCCCCAAACGAGACAAATCAATATAAGGAAGTTTATATTTTGATTCCGCCAAGGTTGCTACCAATTCCTCTTCTTCCTGTCTATGTAAATCATCCAGTTGTTTATTTTGTTTTTCTTCATCAAAGTCCGCCATTTATCTTTTAATAATACAACATTTTTCATTAGACCACTCTCTTGACTTTTTTTTAGAAAGGTGTATACTTAATAGTGGAAAATGTTTCTTAAATTTAAATAGATTAATTTTTATGGAGGAAAAATGAACGAACACAAAATTATGATTATTGATCGCTCTATCCAAGACACCCTTTATCTTTTTAAGGAAAGTGGGTGGTTTATTTGTGAGCAAAATGAAAAATCTCTCACTCTTAATAATATTGATTGGGATAAGGTTCTTACAAAGACAGTGTTAAGTGGGAGAGAGAAAGAAATTGATGGTAGGGAAAGACTTGCTCGGTTGAAAAAAAATGGATATACCTTATTGGACATTGGGGTAGCCGAAACTATACTTAAAAACCCTAAGTTTTTTCCGGAGACATGGAAAAGAAAGACAAATAAAGGTAATTTCATTCGCATTTCCTTTGACGGGACAATCCTACAAAATCGCGAATCAGGTTATCAATGTTCCTTTTTTCTTTATTGGGAGGATGGTTTTGCTAGAATAAATAATTTTTTTCTTGATACCCAAATTCCATTGAGTACTGTGTCTGCTATCTTAGGGGATTAATTTATTAGAGATTTTGATTTTTAACCCTTGTACTAAAAATGCAAGGGTTCTTATTTTATAATACAACAGGCCTTGCCTGTTTAAGTTAATTTTGATAATATTACATTATGTCAATAAGAAAAGTAGATTTTGAAATAGGAGAATTTTATCATATATATAACCGTGGGAACAGTAAACAAAAAATTTTTAATAATAAAGAAGATTATGAACGTTTTATAAAATTACTTTTTCTCTCTAATGGTAGTAATAGTTTTAAAATCCACTTTATAAAAAATGATGTTGTTTATGATTTTGATAGGGGAGAACGCTTAGTTGATATTGGAGCATATTGTCTAATGCCGAATCATTTTCATTTTTTGATAAAAGAAAAAGCGGAAGATGGGATAAGTAAATTTATGCAAAAACTCACAACTGCCTATGTTATGTATTACAACGAAAAACATAAAAGAACTGGCAGTTTATTTGAAGGTAAATTTAAATCAGAACATGTTGGGAATAATATATATTTAAAATATATATTTTCATATATACATCTTAACCCTATTAAATTACTGGAATCGAAATGGAAGGAAGTTGGGATAAAAGACAAAAATAGAGCCATAGATTTTTTAAAAAATTACAGATATTCAACCTTTAGAGATTACTTAGATAAAAATCGGATAGAATCAACTATTTTAAATAAGAAAGCTTTTCCTAATTATTTTCCGAATAGTAGAACTTTTATTGAAGAAATTTTAGATTGGATAAATTATAATAAAAATGAATTAAATTAAACAGGCAAGGCCTGTTGATTTCTACCAAAATGCTATAATTTCTGTAATGACCAAAGAAAAGAAAACACTGGTTTTACTAGATTCTCACGCCATAATCCATCGGGCCTATCATGCCCTACCTGAGTTTCTATCGTCTAAAGGGGAGCCCACAGGGGCGCTGTACGGGCTTGCTAGTATGTTGATGAAGATTATCACCGACCTAAAACCAGACTATATTGTGGCTTGTTATGACTTGCCACAGAAGACTTTTAGGCACGAGGCTTATGAAGGATATAAGGCAGGAAGAGCCAAAACAGAGGATGCTTTAATTTTGCAATTAAAAAATTCCAGACAAATTTTTGAAGCATTTGATGTTCCGATTTATGATTCTCCGGGTTTTGAGGCGGATGATGTTTTGGGGACCATTGTAGAGCAAATAAAAAAACATCCTTCGAATACCTCAGGACAAGTAAATATAATAATTGCATCGGGTGATATGGACACCATGCAATTAATAGAAGGAGAAAAAATACAGGTTTATACATTAAAAAAGGGGATTAACGACACTATTTTATATGATGAAGATAAAGTGATTGATAGATTTGGATTTGAGCCAAAACTTTTACCAGATTATAAAGGTTTGCGGGGTGATCCATCTGATAATATTATTGGAATCAAGGGTATTGGTGAAAAAACCGCTACTAATTTGATTGTAAATTTTGGAACCATAGAAGAAATTTATAAAAAGATAAAAAAAGATGAGAAACCGTTTGTTAAAAGTGGCATTTCTCCGAGAATATTAGAACTTATAAAAAATAATGAAGAAGAAGCTCTATTTTCGAAAACTTTAGCAAAAATCAGAACCGATGCGCCGATAAAATTTTCATTACCGGAAAAAACTTTCTGGGAAAATGCAGATTTGAAAAAAATTGAAAATGTTTTTTCTGTATTTGAGTTTAGAAGTTTGTTTGCGCGTCTGAGAAATTTTTTTGGAAACAGCCAGAAATTAAATTTAGCAGAATTTACTCGGGTCCTCGGGTCGCCCGCACAAAATTCTTTAGAAGAGCGGGCTCAACCAGACCAGCTCGCAAATTCTCTAAATTCGATTTCTGAAGAAAAATTGCAAGAAGCCTCCATCGCCCTGTGGCTTTTGAATTCTGATATAACCAACCCATCTTTGGACGACATTTTACTTTTTGGAAAAACGAGTGATTTTGAGACGGCTTATGAATACATTTTTAAACAACTGAAAGAAAAAAAATTAGAGAAAGTTTTTGAAGAAATAGAAAAACCCATAATACCTATGGTAAAAAAGATGCAGGATTATGGTATTTTGATAGATAAAAAATACTTTGAAAATTTATCAAAAGAATATCATAAAGAATTAGACAAATTAACAACTAAAATATATAAAATGGCTGGCACAGAATTTAATATTAATTCACCTAAACAATTAGGAGAAGTGATTTTTGGTAAGATGGGAATGAAATCATCCAAAAAGAAAAGTGCCAGTGGATCTTTTTCTACCAAAGTTTCAGTTTTGGAAGAATTAGAGGAAAACAATCCAATCATAAAAGAAATTTTATCTTACAGAGAGTTGCAGAAACTACTTTCTACTTATATTGACGTTATTCCAAAAATGACAGCAGAAGATGGCCGTTTGCATGCAAAATTTTTACAGAACGGTACGACTACAGGCAGGTTTTCTTCCCAAGATCCAAATTTACAAAATTTACCGATAAAATCAGAACTGGGGAAGAGAATAAGAAATGGATTTACTGCTGAAAAAGGTCACAAATTACTCGCTTTTGATTACAGTCAAATTGAACTTCGGGTGGCAGCCATGCTTTCTGGGGATAAAAAAATGACCCAAATATTTCGTGAAGGAAAAGACATTCATGCGGG
>JAPLXV010000015.1 GCA_026395895.1 Candidatus Nomurabacteria bacterium
CCCCTGCCTGCTGGCTTTCCCCTCTCCATTTAAATAAAAATGGAGAGGGGTTAGGGGTGAGGTCAACAAAAAAACCACCCCGAAGGGTGGTTTTTTAGTTGATTTCAAGTTTTTTTTCTACAAAATCCATTCTTGCTTTTAGTTTATTATGATCTTCATATTTAACCCTATTCACCGACATATCATCTATTCTTTTATTAACTCCTTCGAACTTTCCACTCATTTTTTCTTCTAAATTCTTTAGATCTTCTTTGGTAGCCATTTTTGCTTCAATCTTAAAAAAACTTCTATTTATTGATTGAAGAAGTTCTACGTTTGTTATTTTTTTTTCTTTTTTATTAATCACTTCCCAAGTATACCACAAGCAAAATTAAAATTGCAAATTCACCTCTTTAATCACCACCTCGCCCTTTGGGCACTCCTCCTCCACAAGGAGGAGAAAATTCACCTCACCCCTGCCTGCTGGCTTTCCCCTCTCCATTTAAATAAAAATGGAGAGGGGTTAGGGGTGAGGTCAACAAAAAAACCACCCCGAAGGGTGGTTTCTGAATACTTTTAAGGTGTATTTACTCTATAGCAAGATTCAATCCGACTTTTTCTGCAATCTGCTTTATCCAACGTTCATGACGAGTTAATTGAGTAGAAATTGCAGCATATTCCATCTTCAAATCACTCATAGATTTTATAAGAGAATCACTTGCAACAATAAGACCTTGAACGAGTTCTTTTAAGTCTCCCAAATCACTTTTAATTTCTTCAACATCTTTTTTGGACGCAAGAACAGAAGTGAGTTTATTTATGTCTTGATCATTTAACATACTCTAAGTATATCACAGGTAAAATTAAAATTGCAAATTTCTTAAATACAACCCCCTTACCTCACCCCAATCTGCTATTAAGCAGATTTTCCCCTCTCCTTAATAAGGAGAGGGGTTAGGGGTGAGGTCAGCTCCCCTCCTTGATGAAGGAGGGGGCTGGGGGTGGTAATTTTTCCACCTCCCCCTAAGGGGTACTCCTCAAGAGGAGAATTAACAACCAAACAAAAAAACCACCCCGAAGGGTGGTTTTTTTGAAGTAAATTAAACTGGCATACCTACAGGAATTTGAAAGTTCAAATAACTTATATTTTTAGGTTTTATTCTTTTGCTAGCGTTTAGTACCTCAATTCCCAGAATTTTATTTCCTTTCCCTAAATCCAAAATTATACCTTCTTCAACCTCTTTATTCCGCGCAAAAACTCCATCTTGAAAAGAAAGATATAATGCATCTATTGTTTTGTCATAACTAATTTTCATATTTTTTTAATTTATCTCTTAAGAAGTAAGATAAATTCGTCTTTTGAAATATCGGCGTCATTTAAAGTCCCTAAAAGTGTTCCCTTTGGAATTTCACTGTTCCCATGGACAGCTACTGTCAGTTTTTTGCCATTTTCGTTTCTTAAAATATAATGACTACCTTGTGTGTGATCTAAATACCAACCTACTTTTTCGAGAATTTTAATTAATTTCTTCCCTTTTACACTTGGTAACTTAGGCATAAACTCTTTTTTGCCCTCTAGAAAAAATTGGAATAGAAACTGTTTCAATAGATTGAAACCCTGTATCGCTTGGAATAGTATCTCCATGTTTCATACATGAAAGCAAATAACCCTGAATGGCTTCATTCAAAAATTTTTTTGTTTCTTCAATAGTTTTACCAAAAGTATGACAACCCAATAAGGCTGGCACATAACCATGAAAAAACTTGCCATCTGGCTCTATAATTGTACGAAAAGTATAAGATTTGGTCATAAATTAAATATACCATAATGATGTTTCCTGTGCAAATGCCCAACAAAAAAAACCACCCCGGAGGGTGGTTTTTTTGTTGCTAAAGACAATCGACTGTCAAAAGCGAGTTTACAATTTTAAGTTTTGAGAAACTTTAACTAAGCAGAGATTAGTTTCTATTCAAGTTCCAAGTTATTGGAAGATTCTTGATTAGATAATCTTTCTGCCAAGTTGCGACACCTGTATCACCAGAAGCTAGAGATTCATCACTCCATGTGAATGATACACCACCAACACCGCCACCGTTATCGTTTGTAACATAGGCAGCTGAATCAGCATGAGTAGTTGTGTTTCGGTCAAATTTGACTGAAACAGAATTCCCTGCTGCAAGAGTACCACCGATAGTAGAACGAACTTCATAAGTCTTAGCACCACTTACTTGTTCTGTGTAGTCGTCATCCGTTACATCACTAGCAGAAGCATCAATGGTGATTCGAAGTTCACAGAAAGCAACATCTGCTACACAAGTAGAAGCTGTACCGCCTCCTGCATTAAAGCCTGTAAGACCTCCATTCTGGTATTCCATAAAGGCGTTAACCTGAAGGCCTGTATCAGAATTCCACAAGGTTGCAGCACTAAGAGTAGGAGCTGCTGACTTTGTGATTTCGAGCAATGCTTGTTTCCATGCAACTGTTCCAGTACCGTTTGAAGATACTGTGAATTTTGCAATAACCATTTCACCACCGGCTAGAGTAGAGTTTGGAAGAGCAACTAGTGAAACTAAAGGAACAGCTTTGTAAATGTAGATAGCATTACCTGTAGCTGTACCACTTGCAGTACTACCACTAGCACCTCGTACCTGCGAAGCACCAGCTGAATCACGAGCTGTGAATTCTGTAATAGCTGTAGTCAAAGTATCATCAGTTGAGCCAGCACCTACTCCGATTGGAGATAATGCTAATTCAACATCAACTTTCTTTGTAGTTCCAGCAGTAACTGGGAAGCTCAAACCACTCCAAGTCATTGAAGTAGCAGAAGGCTTAGCAGCACCGATAACTAGACCTGTATCATGATCTTTCAAAGTAACAGTAGAAACAGCTGTAACCTCAGTTACGGTAACTGTCATATCTGTAACTGTGTAAGAATCAGTAGTTGCAACAAGCTTAGCTGTCAATGATTTTACAGAAGCACTACCATCATCAACTAATTGTGCAAGAGCTGTGGAAGCATCTTGTGAAAGTACAAGAGTACCTGCAGCTCCAGTAACTGTTTGACCAGTTACACCAGCATCAAGGGTTGTGTTGCCCGTATTGGTATCAGCATAAACAGCAATACCTGAGCTAGCAGTAGTACCAGCAACAGCCAAAGTAGGATTAATTACTTTCGTGCCAGTAAGACTAGAACCGATTGTTGCATATACATCAAATGACATTGTTTCGTTCTTTCCTAATACTTTATTGATTGACCAACTGTTTGAGTTGTCGGAAGCAGTAGCAGCTACATCAGAAGCTACAACCGTACCTTTAACAGTTGATTGAGTTCCACCGTAGACAACATAAAGATCAGAAAGTTCTGTTGCTTCAAGAATTGTACTTGCAGTTGTCCATCCAACATAAATCGTATTCAAGTTGATTGCTTCAGTTGAATTTCCAGTAAGCTGGAATGATCCAATCTTGTAAGCAGTAGATGGATAAGAAGTTAATTGGTTAGCGTAACTTGAAGTCTTAGCGACAGTCATAGAACCAGCAGAAATTGTCAAGTTGTTACCTGCTACGTTTGCAGTTGAAGGAACATTGATTGTTCCAAGAGAAACTTGTGGAGTAGCGTTAGCTGAAGCAGCACCACCAACCAATATTGCTTGAATAGTAGTTGTTGCACCAGAAGCGATACTATCTACTATGTCACCACCAGCATCCGTTGTATCAACAAGATCTGAATGGATTTCTACCGTAGCTGGAGTACCAGGATAAACTACGAAGTTTGTAGTAAATGCCGTTCCTGAATTTGCAGCAAATGTTGCAGCAGCTGGAACACTGGTATTACTACCAACTTGTGCGCCGTTTACTAAGATACGAACATTTCGAAGAGTAACATCAGTAACAGTAGCAGCTGTAGTGACCATACCAACTTTCAAAGTTTCAACTTTGATTGGTTCTCCATATGCAGTGAATGTGTATGAAGCCAATGATTGGTCTGTAACACCACGTGTAACATTTGAAGATTGAGAATCTGATTTCTTAACAACCGTCAATGTACCAGCGTTAACTGTAAATGCTGCTGGACCAAATGGGAATGTACCAGCTGTGGTTCCATTCGCATTGTATTGAGTATCAGTTGTTATAAGGTCATAGGTACCACGAAGAGACATTTGAACTGTTCTTCCTGAACCACCTAGAACATCAGCTGTTACTTTCAAGATACGAGCACCTGATTTAAGTGCGTAACTTGTAGCGAATGTTACATATCCGTTTGCATCCAAGTTTGCAACTGTGGTAACTAATACACCATCAGCATACAATTTAAAGTTATTGATATCTGCAGAAACTATTGAACCCAATTGTCGTAGAGCTAATCTTTTTAGCAATACATCACGAGTGTCAACAGTAGCTGTACCTTGCCAAACAGTTACATCTACGCCGGCATCAGTATTACCTGAACCTAGAGCAGCAGACATAGTTGCTTTAGCTAAAGTAGCAGAAGCACCAAACATTTGGTTTCCTACTACGTTTGCAGTAACAGCTGTTCCGTTAGCTGTGTAGCCAACAAGAGTAAAGCCGAGACTGTAATCAGCAACAAGAGTATCAGCAACAACTGTAATTGTTTTTGTACCAGCTACTGAGAATATCCCACTTAGGGTATTGAAAGTAACTGTGTTGTCTGAAGAAATTGAAGCTCCATCTGTTAAACGAGTAGTACCATCATACAAGTAAGCATTTGAAAGTGTTGTACTTGCTGAGACACCTGTTCTCATTAATTTAACTGATGTAACTGTACCAGTTCCTGTGAAAGTATATTTTGCGAATTCAACACCAGAAGCAGGAGCAATGAATGAACCTGTTGCTGGATTGTCAGTAGCAAGAGTGACTGTGACAGGACCTGTATTTGTTACTACACCTGTTGCACATGATGCACCAGTTGTTGAACTAAATCCTACAGCTGATGTACAGCCTGCTGGATAAGTTGTAACAGGGGTCGTAATAGCAGTACATGGAAGACCAGTTGTTGGACTAAATCCTACAGCTGATGTACAGCCTGCTGGATAAGTCATAACTACTCCTCCTAATCCTGCGCGGGATTTTGCACCGAATACTCCGTCAGCCACTAAACCTTTTGCAGCTTGAAAAGCTTTAACAGCGGCCTTAGTAGCATTTCCGAAATATGTTGATTCAAAACCTGCTGAACCGGTTTTGCCAGCTGCAGCAACTGTGAATCCTTTCTCATTAAGAGTCTGTTGAAGATACTTAACTTGGACATCTTTCATTCCATACTTTAAAGTTTTGGTAATTGCGCCATCAGCTGCTAGAGCAGAACTTGCTACAAACAACATAACTGCAAACGCAAAAACTCCAAGAAGAATTTTTGATTTTAATAATTTACTCATAATTTTTTTTTACGCCATTAATTAGTTTCGACAAAACTAAAAGCGTATTTTTCTATCATTATTTTTCTTCGCTTTAAATTTTTAATAATTATTAATGCAGCGAATATTATAATGAACAGATTTTTTTGAACTTCAATTGACAGTAAAAAATATTTGCAAATATTTTTACACTTCAAATTGAAAATGAAAACTAAACATCCCGAATCAAAATTTCTTTTAAGAAATTTTTAACGGGACTATTGCTGTGAAAAGAATTTATGAGATCCTTAACACATAAGTTTTCAATGACCATTCTTTTACCCGACCAATTTTTAGACCTTTGGCGGGCTTGTTTTCTTTCAGGATTTTTTCGACGAAATCATGAACGAAAACAAATACAATTTGCGAACACAGAACACACTTTGCAGTGCGTCATCTGTATCCACCCAAACATTATAATATATAACCTTTTGGAAGGGCAAGATATTATGTGGATAACCCCGTAGTGAATTTTGGCGATGTGCGGAGCACGCCCTAAAGGGCTTCGCCAAAATCTACTACCGGGTAACTCACCACAGGCTAAATATAGCATTTTTTTAACTAAGATACAAGCATTCAATGCAACCCCCTGTGTCCCCCTTGTCAGGGGGACTTTACCTCACCCCAATCTGCTTGTTAGCAGATTTTCCCCTCTCCTTACTAAGGAGAGGGGTTAGGGGTGAGGTCTTCCTCCACTGACAAGGGGAGGCTAGGTGGGGTTGTATTCTACTAATTTAAAAAATACTGGCTCCAACGTTTCTCTCCAGTTTTCTTAAGGACATTGTCCTTTACCATAGAAATAAGTTCTCTTTGCAATGTCTTTTCTCCTATCTCTTCGCCAAGATTATGAATAGCAAGTGCGATGTCTTTTATACTAATTCCGTCGGATTTATCCGCGCCAGAGGACGGGCAAGTCTTTATAACTTTTATTATTGATTCTCGTCTTTTGTCTTTTAATATTTGAAAATTTTCAGCGTGTCCAACTTTATTCAAAGCGTCCATTAGAGTACTTCCCTTTTGGACACCAATCCTAGTAGTGTGTCCTTTAGAAAAGGACAACACCCCCTCCTTGTTCCTCCCCCTTAGTAAGGGGGAGGTTAGGTGGGGGTCTAATTTTTCTTCTTGTATAAACTTCTCCAACCAAAGATGGTTCTGTGTTGTAAATTCCTGTATAGATTCTTTTAATTCTGTAAACTCTTTTCTCAAAATATTGCAGTTCATTTCGGAGATCATTCTGACATCAAAAGCAATGCTTAAAAAAGACAAAATTTGATTTATTTTTTGAGTGTCAAGAATGCCTTTTGGCATAGTAATGTCCGATAAAATATCTACCCCTAATGTCCTTAATTTAAGACGTAGTGGTTCTTCTTTTTCCATTGTGTCCGTTACCATGTATAGGGCGGTAATGAGTTTGTTTGTTTTGACATAATAAAGACCCCCTCTTTGCTCCTCCCTTTTTTCAGGAGGGTTAATAAGGGGGAGGTTGGGTAGGGGTAAAGTAGTGTCTTTTAGAGAATCTTTTGAGGTGTCTTTTAGGTTTTTATTTTCACCTAACATGCTGTCCATTATATATAAAAGACATGACAAGTCAATAGTTAGGTTCTAGTTTCTAGGGACTAGAAAAATACAAAAATAAAACACAACCCCTCCTAACCTCCCCTTGTCAAGGGAGGAAGACCTCACCCCTAACCCCTCTCCTTATTAAGGAGAGGGGTAAATCTGCTAATAAGCAGATTGGGGTGAGGTGAAGTCCCCCTGACAAGGGGGATTTAGGGGGTTGTATTTAAAAATAAAAATTTATTCTGATGTAATCTTTGTGAAGATTATGTTAAAATACATATATGGCAAAAAACAAAAAAGAGAAACAAAAATTCTCTAAATCGACTCCGTCAGTGATGACTAAATTAAAAATCGAAACTAAGCATACCATCTGGGCAATTTTGTTTTTTGTGTTAGCGGTATTTCTTTTGATGTCCATGTTTAGCGGAGCGGGCAAGGCAGGAAATTTTGTATATGATTTTCTAAATTATTTTCTGGGTATTGGTTATGTTCTTCTTCCTCTTCTTTTTATTTTACTTGGTTCTTCATTTTTGAAATCAGAAACTCCAAATATTGGTTGGACTCGCGCAATCAGTGGAACGTTGTTTTTACTTTCTGGTCTCGGAATGATAGATGTCGTCTCGCAAGAACATTCGGGAGGATTTTTAGGAAGAATTTTATCAACTCCACTGGTCGCTCTTTTTGATGTTTATGCTAGTATAATTTTCCTTGGCGCCATTTTAATAATTTCAATTTTAGTAATGTTTGACGCAAAACCAGATCTCTCCCCTCTTTTGAAAAGTATTTGGAATTTTTTAACGGGGAAAAAATCCCTCGACAATGCTCGGGATGATTCCGTCAATAAATTAACAGAATCAGAAATGAAAGAAGTGGAAAAAGTTTCTGCTCCCCTCCTCGATGAGGAGGGGGCTGGGGGTGGTAATTCTAAAAAATCACCACCTCGTCCTTCGGACACTCCTCCTCAACAAGGAGGAGAAGAGGAGGAAGAAGATTTGCCAATTAAAAAAAGAAAAGGTGGATTGATTTCTACTTATGTTCCTCCCCCACTTTCATTATTAGAAGAAGACCAAGGCAAACCAAATACTGGAGACATCAAAGCAAACGCAAATATTATAAAACGCACACTTTTGAATTTTGGTATTGAAGTAGAGATGGATGAAATAACTGTCGGACCAACTGTCACCCGTTATGCATTAAAACCAGCCGAAGGAGTAAAACTTTCGCGCATCGTTGGTTTACAAAATGACTTAGCACTTTCTTTGGCAGCTCATCCGATTCGCATAGAAGCTCCAATCCCAGGCAAATCGCTTGTCGGAATTGAAATTCCAAACAAATCAAAATCAATAGTCGGTTTGGCCACCCTTTTGGGAGATAGTAAGTTCCAAAATTCTTCAAAACCTTTGACCATTGCCCTCGGACGTGAGATTTCAGGTAAAGCCATATTTGGCAATCTTGCAAAAATGCCTCATTGTCTAGTGGCTGGAACCACTGGTTCTGGAAAGTCAGTCAGTATCCACGCCATGATTACTTCCCTTCTTTATAGAAACGGACCGGACGATTTGAAGTTCATTTTGATAGACCCGAAGCGTGTGGAGCTTACCCTTTATAACAATATTCCACATTTACTCACTCCCGTCATAACCGAAGCAAAGAAAACAATTTTGGCTCTCAAATGGGCAGCTAGAGAAATGGACCGTCGTTACGACATTTTGGAAGCGGAATCTGTGCGAGATATAGAGTCTTATCATGCGAATGTATGGAAAGAAGGTGGTAAAAAAACCCCCTCTAGCTCCCCCTTGTCAGGGGGAGAAAATAAGGAAACCTCCCCTGATAAGGGGAGGCTGGAGGGGTTGGATCGTTTGCCATACATAGTTATTGTGATAGATGAGTTGGCAGATATTATGAGCACTTATCCAAGAGAATTGGAATCCGCTATTGTTCGCTTAGCCCAAATGTCCAGAGCTGTTGGCATACATTTAATCTTGTCCACTCAGCGTCCGGAAGTAAATATCATCACTGGTTTGATTAAAGCCAACATTCCAGCTCGCGTTGCTTTGAAAGTTTCTTCACAAGTTGATTCACGCACCATCTTAGATGCCGGCGGAGCAGAAAAACTTTTGGGCGCCGGCGATATGTTGTATTCATCGGGAGATGCTCAGCCAGAACGCTTGCAAAGCGCATTTATTTCAGAAAATGAAGTAAAAAAAGTTGTAAAATATTTAGCAGATGCATATAAAGATGAAATCGGAGATGAAATATCTTTAACCACAGGTTCTATTTCGGCTGACAAAAGTATTTTTGAAAGTACTTTAGATAATGATGACGATGATGATGACGAAATGTATGAAGAAGCAAGATTGTGTGTGATAGAAGCTGGCAAAGCATCAACTTCTTATTTGCAAAGAAAATTAAAATTAGGTTATGCTCGGGCAGCCCGATTAATGGATAAATTGGAAGAACGCGGAGTAATCAGCGCGGGTGATGGTGCTAAACCGAGAGAAGTTTTGGAAAAAATTAATCATGATGAAAATGGAGATAACTTGGTCCAGTAAAAAAATATTAAAAATAGGTTTGTTGTCAGTTTTTTTGCTTTTTATTATTGCTTATTCTTTTTTTATATCTAAAGATGTGATTTTGGGAGTAAAAATAATAGATGTCAATATGGTGGACGGACAAAAAGTTACAGATAATATTTTAAAAATAACAGGCAATGCTCGAAATGCTGTCAGTTTGACTTTAAATGACCGTATTATTTCAATAGACCAAGAAGGAAATTTCAACGAGACAATTGCCCTACTTTCAGGTTATAATATAATCAGTATTAAAGCCAAAGATGAGTTTGGTAATAGTGATGAAAAAAATTATCAAGTTATAAAATAACGAACGAAGTGAATATATTTTATTTGACCCTGTTAAATAATTTTTGCAAAGCAAAAATTGTCTGAAGGACATTTAACAGGGTGATGATTTTATATAATCGCTACGCTCATTAAAAATCAATCATATGCAAAAGAAAAAAGAGAAAAAAGAAGATAAAACTGTAGGGGTATCAATGCTTGATGATACTGTAAAGGCGATACAAGCAAAATTTGGAGAAGGAGCCATTATGAAATTCGGTGATTCACCAAAAGTAGATATTAATACAATTCCAACGGGATCTATTGGACTGGATATGGCCTTGGGAGTTGGTGGAATTCCACGCGGAAGAATTATTGAAATATTCGGACCGGAATCTTCCGGAAAAACAACATTGTCTTTGCATATCGTAGCTGAAGCGCAAAAACTGGGCGGGGTTTGCGCCTACATAGATGCCGAACATGCCATGGATCCTCTTTATACAAAAAATCTTGGAGTAAATATTGATAATTTACTTATTTCCCAGCCAGATACCGGCGAACAAGCGCTGGAGATTGTTGAGAGTTTAGTGCGAACAGGAAAAATTGATGTGATTGTGGTTGACTCAGTGGCTGCTCTTACACCCAAAGATGAAATTGAAGGAGATATGGGAGCTTATCATGTTGGCAAGCAAGCAAGATTGATGTCTCAGGCACTTCGTAAATTGACCGCGATTGTGGCTAAAAGTAAAACTGTTGTTATCTTCATAAATCAAATCCGTATGCAAATCGGAGTGATGTTCGGCAATCCGGAAACTACTCCTGGAGGAAAAGCTTTGAAATTTTATACTTCTGTCCGATTAGATATTCGCAAAATTGCGCAAATTAAAAAAGGCGAAGACATCGTTGGTAGTCGTACCCGCGTGAAAGTAGTAAAAAATAAAGTGGCTGCGCCGTTCAAACAAACAGAATTTGATATTATTTACAATGAAGGAATTTCTAAAGAAGGCGAAATAATCGCTTTGGGAGAAAAATTCGGTATTGTGGAAAAAGTTGGAAATTCATATTTCTATGTACCCCTACCCAACCTCCCCCTTACTAACCCTCCTGAAAAAAGGGAGGAGAAAGGAGGGGGTAAAGAAAAAATAAAATTAGGTGTCGGTTATGATTCCACTCGCACATTCTTAAAAGAAGAGAAAAAAGTAGCTGGACAAATCTTGAAAGAAATTCGTAAAAAGTTTACGGAGCAAGTATAAAAAATACAATCCCACCTAACCTCCCCTTGCCAGGGAAGGAAACCTCACCCCTAACCCCTCTCCAAAATTTTAATTTTGGAGAGGGGAAGCCTGTTAAACAACAGGCAGGGGTGAGGTAAAGTCCCCCTGACAAGGGGGATTTAGGAGGTTGTATTTAAATCCTCTCGACGTATTCTCCTGTTTCTGTATTTACACGAATGATATCCCCCTCTTCGATAAACATCGGAGTACTCAAGGTTGTGCCATTTTCTAGAGTAATAATTTTATTACCGCTTTTAGAAGTATCTCCACGTACAGCTGGAGGAGCTTCTTTTACTTTAAATTCTACCTTGATTGGTAAAGTTATTTTTATTGTTTTTTCTTCTCCATCTTCATTGGTCCAAACTAAAGCAGTAACAGTTCCATTTTCTTTAAAAAATTTTCCCGAATCACCAACCAAAGATGCGTCTAGCTCAAATCTATTTTTAGGATTATCTATGTCACAAAACCAATATTCTCCTCGATTATGGTATAAAAATTTAACCTCGCGTTTTTCCACATCCGCTTCATCTGCTGTATCTGAGACATGAAAAGTAGCCGCGATTGTTTTGCCGGAAATTAAACTCTTTAATTTCACCTGATTTTGAGGTTTTCTCTGTTGAGTTCTGGCAACATGAGAATCTATCACCTCACAAGGTTCATCATCATAAATTATTATTTTTTTCTCTCTTATTTCACTATATTGAAGCATGTTTTTTTGCCCCTACGCCGGGGATAGGGGAATTTCCCCTATCCCCGGCGTAGGGACTTATTTATTATTTAGCAATAAATGGAAGCAAGCCTAAAAATCGGGCGTTTTTGATAGCGGTAGCAAGTTGGCGTTGGTTTTTCATGGTCACCCCAGTGCGCTTATGGTTCATAATCTTGCCATTTGGATTTAAAAATTTTTTTAAGATTTCAATATCTTTATAGTCTATATGTTTTATATTGTTAGCTGAAAAATAATCTTGTTTCATTGTTTTGTTTTGCCCCTACGCCGGGGATAGGGGAAATTCCCCTATCCCCGGCGTAGGGACTTATTAAAATGGTATATCTTCTGGGTTAATGTCTTCCTCTGGGTATTCTATGGTATCAATTTCTTCAGGACCTTTTCCATTTTTTGCTTTTTCCGGTTCTGCGCTTTGGACTGAAGCACTTGCTCCTGCACTCTTTGGACCAAATTGGGTGCGGTCTGCCACTATTTCTGTACGATATTTTTTCTCTCCGCTTGTTTTATCTTCCCA
Organism: Candidatus Nomurabacteria bacterium; assembly: GCA_026395895.1. GTDB lineage: Bacteria > Patescibacteriota > Minisyncoccia > Phycocordibacterales > UBA9973 > UBA9973. The sequence goes on from JAPLXV010000015.1 coordinate 12,301, forward strand.
ACTTCTAGTTTGCATTCTACCCTCAACCAAAATAGAACTTCCCTTCTTCATATATTGCGCAACCGTTTCTGCTTGGCGCCCGAAAACTACAACATTGTGATAATCAGTGGCTTCTTGGCGTGCTCCATTTTTGTCTTTCCAAACACGATTGGTGGCAAGAGAAAACGAACAAACTTTTATACCTGAAGGAAGAGAACGAAGCTCTGGGTCACGAGTAAGATTTCCTATTACAATTGCTTTATTTAAATACATAATATTTTAAAAAAATTAATAATAATAATTTATAATGCGACCATGGCATCTATTTCTTTATCTATTTCTTCCTTATCAATAGGAGTAGTTATTTCATTTTCTCCTTCTTTTTTTGCAATCGGTATTTTTCTTCTGATATCTTTGTGGATAAATCTTTTAGCAGCAATGGTATTTTCTCTGACCGTTTTTAATATCAAAAATCTAATAAAATTTGCATCAATATCCAGTCTTTTCTTTAATTCCAAAACTTTTTCTGGATTTATTTCAAATTTAACCCAACCAAAATAAGCCAAATCAAATTTGCTTCGTACATTTTGAAAAACTTTAAGCATTTTATAAGCAAGGGAAATCATCTTTGGCATTTCGTCAGAAATTATTTCTCCACCCAAGCTAACAATAAGGTCTTTTAAATTACTATAAGTAGCCGGCATGTTCTCTTCGGAAAGAGAAGGCACCAAAAGATAACCAAGCTCATAAACACGAAGGTTTATTTCTGTATTTTCACTATTATTCTCCATTTATCTAGTTATTCTAATTATTTTTAATAAATCCCATTGTGGACCCTGGTGTTCCGACTTCATGGCCAGAACAAATGAGACTTGATATATACTAGCAATTTTATCTTCAGATGTCAAAAAGGTGTTTAGCATTGATTACTATCGCTCTTGAAACTTCTTCCTCTGAAAGATTTTTTATCTCAGCAATTTTTTTAACAATCTCTTTCACGAAGCTCGGCTCGTTACGTTTACCGCGATATGGAACCGGAGCAACATAAGGCGAATCTGTGTCAGATAATATCATATTAAGTGGAGTGTTTCTGACAACTTCATCATAATCATGGGTAAATGTAATCACTCCGGTAAAAGAAAGCATAAATCCAAAATCTAAAAAACCTTTCGCTTCTTCTGGAGTTCCAACAAAAAAATGAACTACTCCTTTTACTTTTGCATGCTCTTTTAAAATTCGAAGAGCGTCGGCATAGGCATCTCTTATGTGCAACATCAAGGGTTTTTTTATTTCATTTGCTAACTCAATTTGTTTAATAAATGCTTTTTTTTGTTTTTCAATTGATTCTGATTCCATACGATAATAATCAAGACCACACTCTCCTATAGCAATAACTTTCGGGTCTTTCACCATTTCTTTGTAAATATTTTTATTAAATACTTCTCCTCGAGAGGTAAATGCTTCCCCTTCATCCCCCAGTTCGTCTTTGTCATGAAATGATTTACCAGTATGAATAGGGTGCAAACCTACGATGGCATAAACACCTTCTTCGTATCTGTGAGCCATTTTAATTGCGGCCCGTGAAGTATCAATTTGAGTACCAACATTAAAGAACCAAGTACCACTATCTAAAGCTCTACGAACAATTATATCTTGATCTTCTTCAAAGACTTTAAAATTTACGTGAGCATGTATATCTATGTATTTAGGAATCATAATTAATTTTAGACCCCCTCCTTTCTCCTCCCCCTTACTAAGGGGGAGGTTGGGTAGGGGTCAATTTAACTTACTAAAAATTTTTTGAGTAACTCCATCAATGTTAGTATTTATTTCCTCATTTGTAAAACGTAAAACCTTTATATTAAGACCCTTAAAATAGTAACTTCGGATTTTATCATACTCTTTACTTTCTTTTTCAAAGTGTTGGGAACCATCAATTTCAATAACTAACTTTTTTGCCGGACAATAAAAATCAACAATATATCCGCCAATACTATGTTGTCTTCTAAATTTAAAACCTAATTGTTCTCTACGCAATCGTGACCATAATAAGATTTCCTGTGGGGTTTGTTTATTTCTTAAATCAACTCTCCTATCTTTTAATTTTGAAATATTATAAATCTTAGTCATTTTTTGACCCCCTCCTTTCTCCTCCCCCTTACTAAGGGGGAGGTTGGGTAGGGGTCTGAATTTAATCTTTCCTTAAAAATAACGGCTTTTCAGGTTTTTTGTTTTCTCTGATTAACTTTTTTAGTTTTTCATTTGTTTCTGGCATGACGGGATTCAACATTCGAGCAATTTGATACAATTCCAAAACTAGTTCTTCAATTATTTCTTTTCCCTTTTTTTCATCAATTTTTATGACTTTAAATGGTTCTGTTTCTTGAATTTTTTTATCAAGACTTTGTATCTTATCCCAAATATAATCCATCGCTTTTTTAATATCAAATTCTTCTAAATAATCAGTAAATTCTTGGGGAAGTTTTTCCTCGCCCCCTGTTAAGGGGGAGATGCCGAAGACAGAGGGGGTCAGATATTTTTCGGAAAGAGTTAAAATTCTTGAAGCTAAATTTCCTAACCCATTAGCCAAACCTGAATTATATGCGTCTTTAAATCGATCCAAGGTAAACGGACTGTCTTCAAAACTGCTTACTTCTCTCAAAAGAAAGTATCGCAAAGCATCTACCCCATATTCACTAACGACGTCTCTCGGGTCAACAACATTACCTAATGTTTTTGACATTCTAATCCCTCCTTCACCGGTGATAAAACCATTCACCACAATCTGATGGGAATTCGGTAAACCCGCCGCCATTAACATAGCTTGCCACATAGCACCCTGAAAACGAGTATTATCTTTTCCACAATATTGTGTAGGTGTACCATTAACCCAGAATTTGGTAAATAAATTTTCATCACCACCCCCCACCCCCTCCTCCACAAGGTGGGAAGAATTCTCCGGCCAACCTAAAGTAGAAATATAATTAATTAAGGCATCAAACCAGACATACATTACGTGTTCTGGGTCTTCTGGCACTTCTATCCCCCAAGGCATTTTTGTTTTAAGTCGTGAAATAGAAAAATCTTGTAAACCATTGCTAACGAATATTTTCATTTCATTAAAACGGAAATCTGGTATTACAAAATCTTTGTGTTCTTCATAAAATTTTAATAATTTTTCTTGAAAAGCTGAATACTTAAAAAAATAATTTTCTTCATTAATGATAGAAACTTTTGTACCGGGATGTTCTTTGCATTCATCATTTTCTAGTTCAGAATCTGTTTTTTCACTTTCACAACCAATACAATATTTTGCTTCATAATTTTTTTTATAAATAAAACCATTTTGGGCAACAAGTTTCCAAAAATATTGTGCTGATTCTATATGATGTTTATCGGTGGTACGAATAAAATGCGCTTCCTCAGTAATACCAAACATTTTCAGTTGTTTTTTGAAAGTTTCAAATGCTTCATCAACAAAATTTTGAATTTCTATTCCTTTCTCTTGAGCTTTTCCGTAAATTTTTATTCCGTGCTCGTCTGTCCCAGTATTAAAATATACTTCATATTCTCCAGTAAGTTTTTTGTAACGAGCAATCGCATCTGCTCGTATGAGTTCAAGCGCATGTCCCATATGAAGTGGTGCATTTACATAAGGAAGGGTTGTTGTGATGTAAAAACTTTTAGTTTTCATTACTTATTCTAGAAGAGGTTTTCTTTTTTTCTAAGTCACTTAATAATTCCATCAAAAAGACAGCGACCGGAATGGCTAGGACTAATCCCCAAAATCCACTCAATTCAAAACCAACTACGGCAGCAATAATTACTACAAGAGGAGAAAGACCTACCACATTTTTTATAACAAGAGGAGAAAATAGAAAAACTTCAAATTGGTGAAGTATTATATAGGCCCCAGTAACCATTAAAGCGGTTGAAAGACCTCCAGAAAGAAAAGAAAAGTAAACAGCTGGGATGAGTGCAACCAAAATACCGTATGGTACAAGCTCCATTATGCCTGCAATAATAGATAAAAGAAGAGCATATTGAATTCCCATCAGAGATAGCATTAAGTAAGTCAAAATAGTAATAAGTACGCCCAAAAGTAATTGCCCCTTCATCCATAAGGCAATTTTTTTACGTGAACGCTCCCATAAATCCACCGCATATTCTTCATATTTGATAGGTAAAATAATTCTTAAGAATTTCTCGATTCCTTTTTCCTGAATTGAAAGATAAAAAGAAATAAGTACAATCAGTATCACGTTTAAAATACCTCCGAAGGCTACAACAATCACTTGAAAAAATCCTCCAGAAAGATTGGAAATAAATGCCTTGGAAGTTTCCAAAAGAGTGGTCAGAGATAGACTGTGCGAAAGATTATTTATAATATCTTTAGCACCCCCGAACGCATCATTGGTAAAATAATTTATAATCGCATTATTTGGAATGTAAGAAGATAGGAAAACAGAAAAATTATAAACTTCTGTTATTAAAAGTGGAACAAAAAGATAAAACAAAAGAGCTAAAATAATAACCGTAGAGAGATACACGATAACTACCCCAAAAATTCGATTAATTCCTATCTTTTTAAAATGAGGGACAGCTGATTCCACAAAAGAAGCCAAGATGATAGCAGATAAAACAACAAGAACTAATTCTCTTAAATACCAAATCAGAAATAGGCCAATCGCTACTAAAAAAAATCGGATTAACGTGCTGGTGGTTATGGAAATAGAAGTAATATTGTTCTTAGGTGGCATATAGATATAATACCACAAAATACCTAGAATTTCAGTATCTTCAAGAATTTAGATTTATCTTTAAAGGGTCCAATCAGTGCCAAATTAAGCTTGTTGTTTTTAAAGATATAATTCGCTAGAAGTTTAATCTGGTTGGCTGTTACTTTTCTAATTTCATCAGCTTTTTCTTCTGAATTTTTTGTCTCTTTTTTTAATAATTCTTGTCCACCATAGAAATTTGCAATATCGTCGCTCGATTCAAGAGAAAGTTTCATGTTGCCAATTAAACATTCTTTCACTTTATTTAATTCGTCCTTCGAAATATTTTTTGTTTTAAGCTTTCTGCATTCTTCCAAGACTGCCTCAATAACTTCATAAATTCTCTTATTATCTACCCCAGCAGAAATTTGCAAAAATCCATGATCAGTATAAGCATCATTGTAGGCGCGTACATAATAACCAACTCCCATTTCTTCACGTAATTTCTGAAAGAGTCGAGAGCTCATTCCCCCACCTAAAATTCCACCCAGGACAGAAAGTATGGCATTTTTTTTATTAAACAAATCATAACTACGAACTCCTAAAACAAAATGCGTTTGATCTGTCTTTTTAAAATTAATTAAGGTCTGTGGTTTTGTTTGTTTTTCTTTTACTTTTAATTTTTGAGCTTTTCTTCCTCGTGGAATTTTATCAAAAACTTTTTTAACCTCTTTCAAAACTTCTTTCTCTGTTACTTTCCCAGCCACCACTATCACCGTGGCTTCTGGTAGATAGTGTACTTTTTTATATTTTATAAAATCACTACGTTTCATATTTAAAATATTTTTTTTCTCACCGGCAATGTTCCATCCTGCTGGTTGGTTACCGTATAAAAGTTGCATTATTAAATCCTGAACATGTCGATTGGGCATATCTTCATACATATTTATTTCTTCAATAATTACCCCTTTTTCTTTTTGCATTTCCGCTTCTGGAAAAGTGGAATTCAAATAAATATCTGAAACCACATCAAAAATTTTACTAAAATGTTTGGCGTCAGACTTAGCATAATATCCGGTATATTCTTGGGCGGTAAAAGCATTATACTGAGAACCAAGAGCATCTAATTCTTTAGAAATATCTATGGCCTTGGGTCTTTTAATTGTTCCCTTAAAACACATATGCTCCAAAAAATGAGATAAGCCATTTATTTTTTTTGTTTCATATTTAGAACCTGCTTCCACTAATACTAAAACAGTGGCCGTCGGATTGTCCTTCATCGGCACTGTTATTACTCGCAATCCATTTTTCAAAACTTTTTTTGTGAATTTCATAGAAGGTATTGTAGCACAAAAATTATCGCTAGACTTTATTCTTATAAATCACCACCCCGCTCCGACTAGGTCGGAGCACCCCTCCTCCACAAGGAGGGGAAGATCGCGTTCCCTCCCCGCCTAATTTAGGAGGGGATTAAAGGGTGGTTAATTCTGATTTGATTTTCTCCACAACTTTTTGTGTCCCTGTAGCTATTTCCAAATTAGAAAAACGAATTACTTTTATATCTAAACCCGCGAAATAATCAGTTCGAATCTTATCATATTCTTTGTTTTCTTTTTTAGAATGTTCTTTGCCGTCAATTTCAACTACTAACTTTTTTGAAGGACAATAAAAATCAACAATATATCCTCCAATACTATGCTGTCTTCTAAATTTGAAACCCAACAAAGAATTTTTCAACTTAAGCCATAATAAAATTTCTTCAGAAGTGCTATTGTTTCTTAAATCTTTCCTTCTAAAAAGCAACTTCTTTATATTATGAATAGTCTTCATTGTATCCGCATTCAGCTCCCCTCCTTGTGGAGGAGGGGGCTAGGGGGTGGTGATTAATCTAACTTATTTTTTATAAACTCAATAAGTTCAGAAACTTTTATCCTCTCCTGCTCACCCGTATCGCGGTCGCGCACAGTCACTGTATCATCGGTCAAAGTATCAAAATCAACAACAATACAAAATGGCGTACCAATTTCATCCTGACGGCGATAACGTTTGCCGATGTTGCCATTATCATCCCAAATCACTCGGCCAAATTCTGCTTTTAGTGGAGCAAACACTTTCATGTTGGCATATTCCACGAGCTCGGGCTTATTTTTAAGCAAAGGCGAAACAGCACAAATAACTGGAGCCATAGAAGGCTTAAACTTCAAATAAGCTCGCGTTTCCCCTCCTTTCTCGTCTTCATGATAAGCAGAAAGCAATGCTACAAGCACTAGGCGATCAATACCAAAACTTGGTTCAATAACATGCGGAATTATTTTTTCATTTTTTTCTTCGTCAATATAATCAAGTTTGTGATTTTTTAAATCAAAATCCGTTCTGTAAGCAAGACCAGAAAGTTCTTTTTGTCCAAAAGGATATTCAAATTCAAAATCGATTGTCCTTTTAGAATAATGAGCTCTATCGTTATCTCCAATTTCTACTTCGTGAACCTTACTCATATCAACGCCTATTTCTTCCATAAATGATAGGGTCTCGTCTTTCCAATACTCAAAATATTTTTCCCAATCTTCAGGTCTGACAAAATATTCTATTTCCATTTGTTCAAATTCTCTCTGGCGAAAAAGAAAATCGCGTGGGGCTATTTCGTTGCGAAATGCTTTTCCAATCTGAGCCATACCGAAAGGAAGTTTTGGGTGAAAAGCATCAACAGTATTTTTAAAATTTACAAACATACCTTGAGCTGTTTCAGGACGCAAATAAGAAACTGCCACTTCTTCTTTTTTTGCTCCGATTTGTGTCTTTAACATCGTATTAAATTGTTTACCATCAAGCGGGTCTGCAAAATTAGCCACATGTCCAGTCGCTTCCCAAACTTTACTGTTCATCAGTATGGCCGCATCGACACCATACATGTCGCGCCTGTTGTCCACAAATTTTTTCCACCAGCATTGCTTGATATTATTTTTTAAAGCTACTCCAAAATGTCCCCAATCATAAGTGCCGGCAAGTCCTCCATAAATTTCTGAACCAGAAAATATAAAACCTCGCCTTTTACAAAGCGAAACTATTTTTTCCATTAAATTATCTTCTATTTTATCTTGCATATTATTTTAATTTTTTATCCTATAAGCTATCAGCTAACACCTAAAAGCTATTCTACCACCCTACTTCCATTAACTGAGAAATTAGGATCACTCAGAAGTCGAGTATCTAGTGATGTTTTATTAACTCTTACATCTACATTAGCAAAATCATCGTGTCCGGTCAAAATTGTATCATTTATAATAGTGGGTGTCGTGCCAACTTGAGAAAGAGAAGGAGTGAGTTCTACTTGAAAAGAAACTGTTCTTCCCGCTTCAGTAATGCCCGTTCCTCTAGGAATTCCACCTATGTTCCAAACTATTTCTTTTGTAGAAGCATCGAAAGATAAATCTTCTGAAGCAGGAGAAAATGGCCCTAAAAATCTTACCCATGGCGGAAGAGTAGAACGTATCTGTGCTTTTGAAATGTTGTTGGCGGTATTAGAAAGAGACCAAACAATAGTATAAGTCGTTTTTTGTTCTACCTTCGGAGGCATTGGTCCGGTATTAGTAAAAGCTCCGGAATAGTAAATCGCTTTATTTGAAAGCCCAAGATCTGAAAGAATTCTTATAATCTTAGATTCTGAATTACTTAATTGTGTAATAGCCCCACCGCTTTGTGCTTGCTGGCCTGTGACAGAAACATCTATATTAATAGTGGGAGAAAATATAATTCCACCTGCGGCAGAGAAAAGTGAAAGAGGAGAAAGAGAAAAAGAGACAGACCCAGAATCACCTGGATTTACTTCTGCAAAGTTACTTTGAGAATTTTTATCCCAAATTATTAAATCCTGAGATGAATTATAATAACCTTGTCCTACAGTTATTGTTTTACGACTAACCGCATTACCAGAAATTTTTGCATGAATTTCCAAATTATTTATTTTCGTTTCTAAATTATTTGACCATTGTATCTGTCCCTGAATTGGAGTTTTGGTATCTACGGCATATTCTCTTTGAGAGACACCATTCACAATAAGTCTTGCTTCAATCGAAGATTTTTTTATGACCATGGTATGTTCTAACGAATTAAAAACAACATCAATTAAAGATTTATCCGATGGAGATTGAGATCCGCTCCATGCACGAAATACTTTTTGTTCTCCATCAAAAACATCAATCATTTTACCAAGGATAGAAACATTACGTTCTGCTCCAGGTGCAAGATCTCCTAAATTCCAAATATTGTTGCCTAAATACGGTGACGGATTAGCAGAAATAAATTGAAAACCAATCGGATAATCAACCTTAAGAAGTATTTTAGAAACTGGTTTAGTTGCGTTTAATGTAGCTTTTACACTAAGGTTGATATCTTGATTTGAACTTACTTCTGTCGGAGCATCAATCGAAAGATTGATTGGGGTAGAACTTATAGAAACATCATAAAGTTTGTCTTTTACAAAAATAGCATTGGACCCCTCTACTCTGTACTCAAGAGAAATTTTTATTTGGCGAGTACTTCCTTGTTCGCCATAGAGTATAAATTTTACGCTTTCATTTTTTATTCCTCCAGCAGGAATTGTTCCTAGAGATATGCGAAGATGTTCATTGTCTTGCGATAAACCAACTTGAGAACTCTTCGGATATTCCACCACCAAATCAACAAGGTCCAGAGGAGAATTATTTCTATTTGCTATTTCAAGTAAAAGAGGATAATCTTCTCCGCCGGCGGTGAAAGCATTACTAAGCACGGAAATATCTATATTATCGTTGGAAACAGCATTACTTTTAGAAAAAAACATATAAGAAGCATAGCCTATAGCCAAAACAAAAAAGACTATAGAAAATATAAAAAATTTTTTAAACATAGATGTTTTCATAAAAAACTTTTCCCTAAAATTTGGTTCAGCAGTTTCTTTTTTCTCCCAAGAATCCATCACTTCTTTTTTTTGAAAATGAGGGAAACTATCACGATGTTCAATTTTCGTCTGATAATCTTTATTAAAGAGTTTACTTTTTAATTCTTCTATCTTATTCAGTTTATCTCTGTCATAAGGTGGCATTTACTAATTATAGCATCCCGAACGAGATTAATAAATCTCTGACGGGACAGGTATATTATAGATGAGTTTCTTTAAGTGCTTTATTAATTTGATATAGTATTTTTGCCCTACTTTCTGAAACCTTAAATATTAAATCTTCTTCAAACGGTGATTTAATAAAGTCTTTCAATATCTCATTACCTCCGATATAACCAAGATTATTAAGAATACGTAAAACAATAATAGCTTCAATATTACGCAATTCTTCCTTAGTTTTAGATTTTTCTAAAACAGATAATCCATTTATTAAATCAGAAAATAATTCCCTGTTTGGGTCCTCTCCAGCCAACAAGCGTTTCAATAATTTTGAAATATTTACAAAAACTTTAAAAATTTCTGGCTCAGATAAGTTTTCAAGTTTATTTGTTTTAGAAGCGCTAGTAATTCTCCAAAAATATTTTCCTCTTACAAAATCAATCTTAAGATAAGCAAAATCTTGCAACACGAACCGCAACTTTGAAGACATTTTTCTCACACCTTGGGCCGAGGCATAAATCATTCCCAAATCACGAGTAAAAATGGAATAATATTTCCCGGTCTCCCCAAAATCCCCACTCCCCAATATTATTCCCTCTGTGTGATATATGTGGTGCATAAATTAAAGTGCATGACCTATTGGATTTGTGATAGGTTTTGTAAAATTTTTAATATCATTTAAATCAGTCAAAAATATACCTAATTTGTTTGGTAATTTATATAAAGTTGCATGAGTAGGAGGATATTCTACATCTAATCTATACTTTTTATTCATCTGATCAAAAAACTTATTAAGATTTGGAACATTACACATAACCACTATTGTTTTCTTGTCTTCTTTCTCGCCAAACTTAAAATCGTTAGAATATGATACTGGACCAATTTCGTTTTTAGATGAAAACTCACAGAAATCTTTTATTATTTTATCCTTAAAATCTTCTATTTGAACATTATATTTTTCTATAATTTTACCAATACAAACTAAACTCACGTGTAAAAAATCATTTACTAGTAAGGTGTTTCCTTCAAAAATTGTTTTATTTGGTAAATCTTTAAAAGAAACTAAAAGTGATATAGTTTCATGTCCAAAAACAAATTTATCTCCACAAACTAATTCTCTGTCCATAAATTTATTTAATTATTTGTAATTTAAAAATCAACTCGTCGATTTTTAGAGTTTCACCTTCGTTTTGTTTGAATTCTATTTTTGAAGCAAGAACCACTTTCAACAATTCAGTCTCAAATTTTTGGATTAGTTTTTTACCTTCCTCGTTCGTTTCAACTGTCAGAGAAATAGCATCACTTGGTGTAAGCCCCATTTTCTTGCGCATATCTTGTATGGCTCTAACGAGTTCGCGATAATCCCCTTCTTCTTTTAACTCTGGGGTAATATTTGTATCCAATTCAACTTCATCAAGGTCGGTCCTTTTTGAAGATCCAAGGGCCGACCTTTTAATTTCTTTTACATTCAATTCATCTCTTATCAATTCTGAATATTTTTCATCAAGATTATAATTCTTCACTTCAAGCTTAGCGAGTGGTTGTCTAACTTTTATTCCTGCTTTTTGACGAGCTTCTAGACCAAGAGTAACTATTTCGCGTACTTTTTGCATATTCTTCAAGACCCCCTCCTTCGCCTCCCCCTTAGTAAGGGGGAGGTTGGGTAGGGGTAATTTAAAGAATTTCCAGAAGCCTGGCTTTTTAGATTCAGGCCAATTTGTTAAATGCACACTCTCTTCATCATTTTCATTTTTTAATTTTAACCAAATATCTTCTGCTGTAAAAGGTACAAATGGAGCCATTAATCTCGCTAGAGTTTTCAAGACATAATACAAAGTCTGTTTTGCCTCTTTGTCCCCATCTTTAATTCTGTCCCGCGAACGACGCAAATACCAGGTGGATAAATCCTCAATAAATAAATCAAACGGCCGTGTGGCTAAAGCCATATCATATTTTTCCATTCCATCTGTTGTCTCAGAGATAAGTTCGTTTAGACGGGAAATAATCCATTTATCTAATATATTAGACCTCACCCCTTCACCCCTCTCCTTATTAAGGAGAGGGGTTGGGGAGAGGTGTATTTCTAGTTCTCTATCTCTGTACAATTCATAAAACGACAAAACATTATTCAACCGGTTAATTATTTTATTTGAAATATCTTGAACAGATTTTTCTGAAAAATTGATATCTTCTCCTTTCATAACTGGACAAGACATAAGATAGAAACGAAGGGCATCTACTCCATATTTATTAAATAAAATCCATGGATCTGGAAAGTTATTTTTTGATTTTGACATTTTTTCTCCGTCTTCCGCTAAAATAGTTCCAGTGGTAACAACATTTTTAAATGGTGCCTTTCCAAATAAGATAGAAGAGATAACATGGGTATAGTAAAACCAAGTTCTAGTCTGAGCAATATATTCCGCCACAAAACCAGACGGAAAGTTTTTCTTTTTCCAATCTAAATTTTCAAATGGATAATGGTCTTGAGCGAAAGGCATTGAACCAGATTCAAACCAGCAATCAATAACTTCAGGAATCCTTTTATATTCTTCTCCATTTTCATCAACAAGTGTAATTGAATCTATATATGGTCTATGCAAATCTAATTCATAATTCTCATTATGCGGAAGAGGAACAAAATCAAATTCTTTTATTTCGGCATTTTCAAAATTCATATAATTCTTATCCGATAATTTCTTTTCAATTTCTTGTTTATCATTACTTTCTAACCCAGCAAAAAGAGCTCTTAACGGACCCGCATGAGACACTATTAATATATTTTTATTCTTGTAATTTTTCTCTAAATCATACATCTGATCTGTCATTCTCTCTCTCATCTGTTTCCAAGATTCTCCTTCTTGAGCTGTAAAAGTATAATTATATTTATGAGAAGCAAAAGAAATATATTCATCCCAAGTTTTTCCATCGAAAATACCTACATTAAATTCTCTAACCCTTTTATCAAAAACAATATCTCTCTTGAAATTAATTCTTTCTTTTATTATTTCCGCAGTTTCTTTAGTTCTCATAAAATCAGAAGAAATTATAACGTCAATATTTTTATTTTTTAAATATTCTATTGAATCCAAAACCTGCTTTCTTCCATTTTTTGTCAAATGATCTTCGTCTTTTACACTACATCTTATAATACTTTTTTCTAAATTACTTTCCGCTTCTCCATGCCTCATGACAAAATATTTATTCCCGGATTTTTTGGTTTTTGATTTTAAATCTTCTATAGAATTTACGAACATTATTTTTCCAGAATCAGATTTCCAAATAGGCAAAGGACTCGCCCAATAGCGATTACGAGAAATAGTCCAATCTGGAGCAGATTCCATGGTATTTTTAAAACGTCCATCTTTCAAATGAGACGGAACCCAATTCATTGATTCAGCATTTTTTAGCAGACTATTTTTAACCTTTTGAATATTCACAAACCAGGAAGGTAGAGCATAGTAAAGAAGAGGCGTTTCGCAACGATAACAGTGTGGATAAGAGTGAATTATTTTTTCTTTTTCAAAAAGCTTTCCATTGTGAGCTAAATACTTAATAATCAAAACATCAGCCGATTGATGATCTTCTTTTGGTTTAACTTTAATTCCAGCAAAATCTACAACTTCTTTGGAAAAGGTACCATTCGGTTCAACATGGCGAATAAATGGAACATTATCTTTTTGAGCAAGAACCATATCATCTTCTCCAAAGGCGGGGGCTTCGTGAGCAATTCCTGTTCCCACATCTAAAGTGACAAAATTCCCATGCCAAACTTTCCAAATATTTTCTTTATGTGGTAAATCAATATTTTTATAATAATCAAATACTGGTTCGTAAGATTTTCCTATTAGTTCTGAGCCTTTCATTTCTCCCAATACAGAATATTTTTTTTCTTTCATTACATTCTGCAATGTTTCTTTGGCAAGTATTAATATATCATCTCCTACTTTCACTTTTAAATAAGTAAAATCTTTATTTACTGCGATTGCAGTATTGCCTGGTAATGTCCAAGGAGTAGTAGTCCAAGCTAATAAATAAGTATTTTCCTCACCGATTAATTTAAATTTTACATAAACTGAAATATCGGTAATATCCTTATAACTGTTATCCATAGCAATTTCAGAATTGGCAATTGGCGTCTCGCATCGCGGACAATAAGCCAAAACACGTACACCTTCATAAAGAAGTTCTTTTTTATTTAATTCTCCAAGCGCCCACCAAACACTTTCAATGAAAGTGTTATCCATCGTTTTGTATGAATTATCAAAATCAACCCACCTGCCAATACGATTAATGGTCTTTTCCCATTCGGCAACATAAGTCAAAACTTTACTTCGAGCATATTCAACAAATTTATCTATACCCATTTCTTCAATCGCTTTTTTGCCAGAAATATTTAAATCTTTTTCAACAATATTTTCAATCGGTAACCCATGACAATCCCAACCCCAACGACGAGGAACAGAAAATCCACACATTGTTTGATAACGTCCAAAAACATCTTTAGTCACACTTCCAAGAATATGACCATAGTGAGGAAGTCCTGTGGCAAAAGGCGGACCGTCATAAAAAACATAATTCCCTTTTGGGGCTTTTTTTTCTAAAGATTTTTGAAAAATATTATTTTCTTTCCAAAATTCCAAAACGCGCTCTTCGCGCAAAGCAGATTCTGATTTACTTGTCTCGAGCGGAGTCGAGAGATTGTTTTCAGCCATATATTGACTGATTTTAGCATAAAAATTATATTTTTACATCCTTTCTGGAGCTTTAATGCCGAGCAAATATAGCCCATTTTTTATAACTATAGAAAAAGCTAGAGTGAGAGCTACTTTGTAAGGCGAGGCTGAATCATCTTTATCAATAATTTTTGTATTTCCATAATAAGTATTAAAAGCACGAGCAAGTTCTATTAAATAATTTGCAATATAGTGCGGTTCAAACTCTTGAGCTGATTTAAATACAATCTCAGGGAATCTATACAGTAACTTTTCTACTTCGGATATAGGCTCAAAAAAGCCAGGCTTTTGCAAATCCCCAAAGCCTGGCTTTAGAAATACAAATCCAGGTAACATATTTTCTTTTTTTGCTTTTTCTAAAACAGAATTCGCTCGAGCATATGAATATTGTAAATATGGCCCAGAATCACCTTCAAAAGAAATAGATTTTTCTGCATCATAAATAATATCTCCGCCAATATTTTGTTTCAAAATAGAATATTTCAAAGCGGCTACTCCCACCTCTTCACTAACTTGTTTTTTTTCTTCGTCTGTAAAATCTCTGTCTTTTATTTTTTCTAAGATTTGCCCACAAGATTCTAATAACAAAGACTCCCCGGTAATTACGTTCCCTTTTCGAGAAGACATCTTACCAGAAGCGAGACGCATCATACCATGTACAATATGTTTCATTTTAGAAGCATATTCAGGATTAATTAATTCAAGAGCTTTCTGAACTACTTTCATGTATTCACCTTGTTCATTGGCTGTGACTACGATAGAAATATCGGGATTTTCTTTTTCAAACTTCATTTTGGAAAGTCCTAATTCCTTTGTCTCATAAGTAGGCAAACCTTTGGAATTTATGAAAACTCGTGTGTGAAGTTTTGGATCATATTTTTCGGCGTGAAAGATCACTGCCCCATCGCTTTTTTCAAAAACATTTTTATTTTCTTGAACGATTTTTTCTCCAATCGGAGCAACTAAACTTTCAAAAAAATAATAATTAAAACTTGTTCCAAGTATTTTATAAATCTCTTCAAAAGCTTCGAGTGTCACTCTTCTGCCCCAATCATAAATTCCATTTATTTTTTCATCACTTCTATCATAAAGCTTTTGATTTATTTCATCTATTTCTTTTTTTGCATTTTTATCAGCTTCATAAGCGTCATTACCCTTTGCATAAAGTTCTCCAATATATCTTGCCTTTTGGGGGATAGATTTATCTTCATCTGGCATGCCAAATTTCAAGAGACCATAAATAGCCTTAGCCACATGCGGACCGATATCTCCTTGATAATTCGCTCGAATTGCTTTTGCTCCAGAAAATTCAACAATTCGTGAGATAGATTCTCCTATGGCATTAGTCATCAAATGCCCAATATGGAAAGGTTTGAATGGATTTGGGTCAGTATATTCCACCATTATTTTTTTATTTACAAAAAGATTATTTTGTCCAAAATTTTTATTTTCTAAAATTTCTTTTATAGAATCAACAAAAAAATCTTGCAATAAATAAAAATTAATAAAGCCATTTTTAGCTTCGATTTTTTCTAAAAAGCCAGGCTTTTGCAAATTCCCAAAGCCTGGCTTTAGGGAAGCAACTATTTTCTCTGCCAACTCTTTTGGATTTGTTTTATTTTTTTTAGCCACAGTCATGGCCACATTCGTAGAAAAATCTCCCATCTTTAAATCTGCAGGATGCTCAAGAAAAATATCTTTAACTTCAATATCTAGTTTCTTAAGAACCTCTCGTATTAAATTTTCTATTTTTTCTTGCATGTTTTTTATCTTTTATCTCCGTCCCCAAATAACTTTCCTCTTTTTTTTCTTGATTGTAATTTGTTTATATTGGTTTTAGCTATATCTTCAAGAGAGATACCTAAATCATGCGCTAATATCGCTAAATACCATAAAACATCTCCTAATTCTTCTTTTAAGGACTCTTTGCGTTCCTTATTCATTCTTCCTTTTCCATCATCTCCACGCAACCATTTTTTTATCTTTCCCATTACTTCACCAGACTCATTTCCTAATCCTAAAGCAGGATAAATAACTTTATATTTCTTTGGGTGAAATGCTGTTGTTAATGCTTTTTTTTGATATTCTTTAAATTCCATATATTTTAAAAATTATTAAATAACTTTTTTCACTTTTTTATAAACTTCTTCATGAATTGTCTCACGGGACAAAATTTCCCCATCAGTCGCGCAATCTATTTTGATGAAATTTTTTATTTCTTTCACGAGTTTCAGGGCGCTTTTGCGAGAATTTATCAGAAAATTAACATCATTTTCGTGCACATCTTTTTTCTTTTTTAAATACTCCCTCTTCATCTTACTACTTTCACGTTTTTTCAAAAGCTGTAAAACAATCTTCGTAGGTAAATCCAAATAAAGAGTAATGTCGGGGCGTGGAATTTTAAAAACTTCATATTCCATCTTATCAAGCCATTTCATAAAGTCATTTCTCTTTTTTGCGCTTTTGATTTTCCCTGCTTGATGAATTTGATTAGCTGAAACATATCTGTTGGCAATAACAATATATCCCTTTTTAAGCCAATCCCTTAATTCATCACCAGACTCCCAACGATCTGCCGCATACATCACGGAAGCTATTTTGGGATGCACTCCAAGCCAATTATAATATTGTTCGCTTAAACAATGTCCGATGAAAGCTCCAAAAAAATTTTTATAATACTCCGGAAAATCAACTATCTTCACTGTTCTGCCTTCTCTTTTTAGTCTCTTTGCCAAAAGAGCAACCTGTGTTGCTTTTCCACTACCGTCCGTACCATCTATAACAATCAATTTGCCTTTGTATTTTTTCATAATTTATTTTTCTCCTAATTCTTTTAAGGCTTCCCTTGCATAAAATAAAACATTGGGGCGCAAATCCATTTTCTTTAATTCTTCTTTTGTCACCCAACGAGTTTCTGATTTTTCATGTTCTGAAACTGAATCGACAATTTTATCTGTATCAGTTTTAGCAAAATAAACGAGCACGACGTGCTTATGGACATCGTTTACTTGATGAACTCCAATGTAATGACATCCAACAATAGATTTATAATCAAATTCATTATTCGCGACTGGTTGTTTAGGCCCAATTAATTTAATATCAAGTCCAACCTCTTCTTTTACTTCACGAATAGCTGCTTCTACGGGATCTTCATCCAATTCAATATGTCCTCCAATAGATAACCATATTTTGTGTTTATCATGCATACGCAAAAGTAATTTGTTTCTGTAAACAATGAAAACTTCTACTGTAAAATCAACTTTTTCGTGAATATGTGGCATTTTAAAAATTTTTTATACAAACTTTTTTGGTATTGGAAACTTTTTGGCGAGTTTTTTGATTTCTTCATGAATAGATTCTTTTACTTTTTTGTCATCTTTATTTTTTAGAGTTTTTATCATAAGTTCTGCGACGTATTTACATTCTTTCTCTTTGAAACCTCGTGTCGTTATAGCTGGAGTGCCGAATCTTATGCCAGATGGATCAAGAGGTTTCCTGGTATCTCCAGCAATGGTATTCATATTGAGTGTTATCCCCACTTCATCTAATACCGTCTGAGCTTCTTTGCCGGTCACCCCTAATGAGCCAAAAACATCAGCTAATATAAGGTGATTATCTGTACCTCCACCTATCATGCGGATTTTATTTTTACGAAAAATTTCTTCCATCGCTTTTGCGTTTTTCAAAATCTGTCCGGCATATTTTTTATATTTTGGGGTCATTGCTTCACCAAATGCAACGGCCTTAGCGGCAATAGTATGCATGTGCGGACCTCCTTGAATTCCAGGGAAAATAGCTTTATCAATTTTTTTGGCAATTTCTTCATTCTCTCGGGTAAGAATTATTCCTCCACGAGGACCTCTCAAAGTTTTATGGGTTGTGGAAGTGATAATATCAAAACCATCATCAAATGGGTTTCGAAGTACTCCGGCTGCAATAAGTCCAGCAATGTGCGCCATGTCTGCCATAGTAACAGCCCCGACTTCGTGTGCAATTTCTACGAACTTTTTATAATCAAGAGTGCGAGAGTAAGCAGAAAAACCAGCTAAAATTATTTTTGGTTTATACTCCAACGCTACTCGACGAAGATCTTCATAATCAATTTCTCCAGTGTCAGGATTTTTCATTTTGTATGTGACAAATTTATAAATCTTCGCAGGTAAAGTCATCGG
>JAPLXV010000027.1 GCA_026395895.1 Candidatus Nomurabacteria bacterium
ATTTATTATGTTTGATAAAATTTACAAATTAATTTCAAATGACATCGGTATAGATTTAGGTACCTCAAATACTTTAGTGTATTTAAAAGGTCATGGCATTGTTATTAATGAACCTTCGGTGGTGGCAGTAAATATTAAGACCAATCAAATTTTAGCTGTGGGTGAAAAAGCAAAAGAAATGTTAGGACGTACCCCAGGACATATCAAAGCTGTTCGTCCGTTAGTGGATGGAGTTATTTCGGATTTTGAAGTGACGGAAGAAATGCTTTCGTATTTAATAAACAAAGCAGACAAAATGTCTAAAAAATTTACTAGACCAAGAGTTTTGATTGGGGTTCCTACTGGCACTACTAATGTTGAAACTCGTGCTGTTTATGATGCTGCTCGTTCGGCTGGAGCGCGGGAAGTGTTCTTAGTGGAAGAACCGATGGCTGCAGCTATTGGCATCAGACTTCCTATAAAAGATCCTGTCGGTACGATGATTATAGATATAGGTGGTGGCACCACAGATGTGGCAGTTATTTCTTTGGGCGGAATTGTTAAATCAAAAAATTTAAAAGTAGCAGGGGACAGATTTAATACTGACATCATTACATACATGCGAGATGAATTTAAAATTTTAATTGGAGAAACTACTGCCGAAATGGTGAAGATAGTAATTGGTTCTGCTTTGCCTGGGGAATATATGGAAACAGAAGTTCGAGGTAGGGATTTATTAACTGGTCTACCTAGAGAAGTGGTAGTGACTGATGCCGATATTCGTGAAGCTTTCTCATCCTCTATCAAGGAACTTATAGAAGGAGTAAAAGATGTGCTTGAAACAACGCCTCCTGAAATCTTGTCAGACATAATGCATAAAGGAATTACTCTCTCTGGTGGGGGAGCATTACTACCGGGGCTTGGAGAACTTTTGCAAAATATCCTTAAAATACCCGTTTATGTCATAGATGATCCGCTTACGGCTGTGGCTCGCGGGACCGGTATTATTTTAGATGATCTCCCAGCTTATAATGAAGTTTTAATTGGGAATCAAGATGAGCTACCTCCTAGATAAAAAAATAAAAAGAAATAAATTTTTTAAATATGCGATTTTTGTCGCAATCTTGCTTATTTTAATTTATTTTAGAGCTGGTGTTTTCCGCGGACTTTCTTATGTCTCATCAGTTATTTTTCGTCCGGTTTTAATTTTAGGAAATAGTATTGGCGGAAGTTTATCAAATACTGGTGCTTATTTTTATTCCAAAAATTCTCTTCTTTCAGAAAATGAAAACCTTAAAGCAAAATTGAATGAGCAAGAAGCAAGGATGTCGAATTATAATTCTATCTTAGACGAAAATTTAAAAATTAAAGAAACTTTAGGACGAAAAAATGGAAAAACTAATTTAATTTTAACTAGTATTTTATCGAAACCGAATCAATCTCCCTATGATACACTTGTTGTTGATATGGGTGCAAAAAGTGGTTTAGTCTCTGGGCAAAAAGTTTTTGCTTTGGGAAATGTGCCCATCGGACGGGTGGCTGAAGTTTATCTTAATACTTCAAAAATTATTTTATATTCAAACCCAGGAGAAAAAACAGAAGTAGTTATATCTGGTCATTCTACTAGCAATGCTTTTGGTATGACTGGTACAGGTGGAGATACTTTTATGCAAATAGTTGGGCGAGGTGGAGGAAATTTTGAAATGATTTTGCCAAGGGATTTTGTTTTGGAAAAAGGAACAGAAGTAGTTTTGCCTGGTATCACACCTTACACTGTTGGAATAGTGCAAACCATAATTTCCGACCCACGCGATTCTTTCCAAAAAGCTCTGCTTTCCAGTCCAGTGAATATTCAGGAACTAAAATTTGTGGAGGTGGAATTATAGCCATTATCAATTTTTGACAGGTGTGT
Source organism: Candidatus Nomurabacteria bacterium (assembly GCA_026395895.1). Lineage (GTDB taxonomy): Bacteria > Patescibacteriota > Minisyncoccia > Phycocordibacterales > UBA9973 > UBA9973. The sequence goes on from JAPLXV010000027.1 coordinate 1,892, forward strand.
GAAAGTGATAAATATAAAATACATATATTAGCTATAGCGTATATATGTAAATTAAAAAATGGAATATAAAAGTGAAAAAAAAATATGCCAGAATTGCAAAAAAGACTTCGTCATTGAGCCAGAAGATTTTAAGTTTTATGAAAAAATGAAGGTTCCTGCGCCGACTTTTTGTCCGGAGTGTCGAATGATTAGGCGTATGAGTTTTAGAAATGCTCGGACGGTATATAAAAGAAAAGCAATTGGAGCAGATTCAGAAGTTTTTTCTTTCTTTTCTAAAAATAGCCCGTTTATTATTTATGAACAAAATCACTGGTGGTCTGGTGATTGGGATGCCATGAAGGAAGGAAAATCATACGATTTTTCTATATCATTTTTTGAACAACTTAAAAAATTAATGCTAAAGATACCATGGCCATCTGGTTATAATTTACAATCTGTAAATAGCTATTATTGTAATAATGTTGTTGATTTAAAAAACTGTTATCTTTTGTTTAATTCTGGTTTTTCTGAATCTTGTGCATATGGTGTAGAAATATTAAAGTCTAATGAAATTTTTGATTCAACAAAAGTTGTTGGAAGTGAACTGTCTTATGAACTTACCGATTGTGAAAAATGTAGCCGTGTCTTTTTTTCACAAGACTGTGTCGGGTCTTCAGAAGTATATTTCTCTAAGAATTTGGTTAATTGTCACGATTGTTTTGGATGTATAAATTTACGACATAAACAGTATTGTGTTTTTAATGAACAGTATACCAAAGGGAAATATGAGGAATTTATAAAAGAAATTAATTTTGGTTCTTACGAGACAGTAGAAAAGATGAAAGAAAAAAGTATGAATCATTATCTTAATTTTCCTTTTAGGTATGTACATGGACAAAATAATAACAATGTAAATGGTGATTATTTAGATCACTCAAAAAATACGCATTACTCTTTTTTTTGTAGAGAAATGGAAAATTGTAAATTTTGTCAATTAATACTTTTTCAACCAGGAAAAGATTCTTATGATATCACAGTTGCAGGAGGAGAATTATGTTATGAAATTGAAGAAGGTGGTGGTTATGGTGTTAAGTTTTCTTGGCTTGTGTCACCAAAGAATCTTAAAACAAGGCAAGTTCATATTTCTGACATAGAGTATTCAATGGAATGTTTTGATTCATCACATCTTTTCGGTTGTGTTGGTCTAAAAAATAAAAGTTACTGCATCTTGAATAAACAATATACAAAAGAAGAATACGAAGGATTAATACCTAAAATCATAAAACACATGAACGATATGCCCTACATAGATAAGAAGGAAAGAGTATATAAATATGGAGAGTTCTTTCCTTCAGAATTAAGCCCCTTTTCCTATAATGAAACTTTGGCCCAGGAATATTTTCCATTGATGAAAACAGAAGCCTTAGACCAAGGTTACAAATGGAAAGAAAAAGAAGAAAGAAATTATATAATAGACATTAAAAATAAAAATATTCCAGACGATGTTAAAGATGTTAAAGAGAATATTATTGGTAGAGTCATAGAATGTGAACATAAAGGAAAATGTAGCGAACAATGCACAGAGGCTTTTAAAATTATTGAATCTGAGTTTAAATTCTATAAACGAATGAATTTACCACTTCCTCATCTTTGTCCCAGCTGTAGACATTTTAATAGGATTAAAAAAAGAAATCCCTTAAAACTTTGGTACCGAAAATGTATGAAAGAAGGTTGTGATAACGAATTTGAAACTTCTTATGCCCCAGACCGGCCAGAAATTGTGTATTGTGAAAAATGTTATCAACAAGAGGTTTATTAAAAAGGTAGCAAATTCTGCGATAGCAGAATTTGCTACCTTTTTAATGTAAATAAAATGATTTTTAAAATTGAGAAAAAATTAGGGAATAGTTTAGGGAGGGTGGGGGTGATTACCACTTTGCATGGGGAAATAAAAACTCCGGCTTTTGTGGCGGTGGGCACAAAAGCCACTGTGAAATCTTTGAATCCAGAGCAAGTAAAAAATACTGGCATACAAGTGGTATTGGGAAATACTTATCATTTATACTTACAGCCGGGAGATGAGATAGTGCGCAATGCTGGTGGCATCGGGAAGTTTATGAATTGGGATGGTCCGACTATGACGGATTCTGGAGGTTTTCAAGTTTTTTCATTGGGGGCTGCTTATGGCAAAGATATCTCTAAAATTACAAAAATCACCGATCCCTCATTATTAATCCCAGAAAGATTTGATGATTCTGATGCGCCGAGACTTGCGAAAATAGGGCAAGATGGGGTTTCCTTTAAATCTCACTTAGATGGGAGTATTCATTACATTACTCCCGAGAAATCAATTCAGATTCAACATAATTTAGGAGCAGATATTATTTTTGCTTTTGATGAATGTACTAGCCCAACCGAAGACTTGAAATATCAAGAAGAAGCCCTAGAGCGTACACATCGTTGGGCAGAGAGAAGTTTGAAAGAACACTTGGAATTAATTAATTCTCCTCTTGAGGAGTACCCTTTAGGGGGAGGTGGATATTCCACCCCGCCTCGCAAGCAAGCCACCCCTCAAGAGGGGAATAAATTTTCTCCTGCGCTATTTGGCATCGTGCAAGGTGGGAGAGATGAAAGATTAAGAAAAGAAAGCGCTAAAATAATTTCTGAAATAAGAATTCCCTCTCCTTTGGGGAGGGTGAAGGGAGGGGTTGGTTTTGATGGTTTTGGAATTGGCGGTTCTTTTGCTAAAGAAGATATGTCTTCGGTGGTGAAATGGGTAAATGAAATTTTACCGGAAGAAAAGCCGAGACATTTACTCGGAATAGGGGAGCCGGAAGATTTATTTATGGGAATAGAAAATGGAGTAGATTTATTTGACTGTGTTTTGCCGACACGGCTCGGCAGAAACGGAACTATCTATACAAAAAATGGAAAAATAATTATTACCAATACAAAATACAGAAATGACTTCAGTCCACTAGATGAGGGATGTGGTTGTTATGTTTGTTCACCCCTACCCAACCTCCCCCTTAGTAAGGGGGAGGAGAAAGGAAGGGGTCGTTATTCTCGTGCTTACATCGCTCATCTTTTCCACGGTAAAGAAATGTTAGCAGGTACCCTTGCTTCAATTCATAATTTGTATTTCATCACCCACCTAGTCGACCAAATTCGTCAGTCAATTTTAGATGATAATTTTTTTGAGTTCAAAGGAG